>MGNS01000150.1:34581-40638 GCA_001795165.1 Chloroflexi bacterium RBG_16_57_11 | reverse complement strand
CCGCTCATCACCAACAGCCACGAGACCACCTGCGTCGCTTTGCTCATACCAGCTTTTCTTTCTTTCTTTGCAAGGCCGCCAGGTATACCTGTCGAGTGCAATGGACCATGTTTGAAACGCTATACCGGTTAGATACCTCTTGCGCTGCCTGTTCGCCCAGTCGTTGCGCCAGCTCTCGATCGCTCAGCAAGCCATCGATAGCCAATGCCAGCCCCGGACCGTCTCCAGGCTCAACAAGACGCCCGGTGTAACCATGAGTGATGACATCCGGGACCCCACCAACGCGGCTGGCGATGACTGGCTTTGCACAGGCGCAAGCCTCTAATAAAGCGATCGGGATCCCCTCGGTCAAGGATGGCAAGGCAAAAATATCGATGGCTTCTAATAAGCGGGCGATGTCGTCTCGAAAACCAGTGAAGTGAACATGGTTGATCAGCCCCAGATCCATTGTGCGCTGCAATAATTTCTCTTCCAATCGCCCTTCGCCCACGATGACACAATGAATTTGCGGCCGTTCAGGCAACAGCCGGGCGATGGCCTCCAACAAAAAGAGGTGCCCTTTTGCAGGCTCCAGGCGCCCCACGCTTCCTACAATGCAATCATCCGGCTTCAGGCCAAGTTCAAGCCTGGTCTCCAAAGCCTCGCTTCTGGTAGCCCGCTTCATCTCCACACCGTTTGGCACGATCGACACGCGCTCCGGCTTCAGCCTCCATCCGATCAACTCCGAGTGCAAGTGTCCTGATACGGTCACTACCTGATCATAACCTGGGAGTAGCCTGCGCTCCAACCATTGATAGAAGGCGCCCTTGAGACTGTGGTTATGTTCCTCGTGAATTGAGCTATGCACAGTCGCAACCAACGCCGGGCGTGTTTTGAGCCTGGGTAAACAGGCTGCCATCCAGCCGCGTGATTGCACATTGTGTGCATCAACAATATCGTAATTGCCCACCTGCAGGATCTTTAGTAGGGTTAAGGCCAGTTTTGGATTTGTCTTATCCTGGTGCAGCTCGAGCGGGGCCAGCCCGGCCTCATTCAACCGCCTTGCCAGGGGAGAACCTCTCAGGCATACGACGCGGCAGTGCTCTGGGCCGATTTCCCTGGCCAGTTGGAGAACCCGGACCTCGGCTCCACCAAAGTAACGCGCCAGATCTGCGACTAATGCCCGAGGCCTCTGAGTATTCATCATCAGCCTGCTCTCCGGTCCATTATGATTCGGGCATTTCTACGCCGGGTTGTGACGAATGGGGATGTCCGTCCACCAGGTGGTGGTAAAGCTCGAGATGCGCCTGACCAACTTTTTCAACCGCGCAGTATGCAATGACATCCTGGCGTCCATGATTTCCCAACCTGGCGCGTAGATTCCGGTTGGAAAGCAGTTCGAGCAGGCAATCACTCAGGCAATCAGGATCATGTGGGGGGATCACAATGCCATTTTCACCTGTAGAGAGCAGATCTGTCACGCCTCCAACACCGGTTGCGATGACAGGCAGGCCACACGCCATGGCTTCCAGAACGGAAATTGGCAAGCCTTCAGTAAAGGAGGGCTGTACATAAACATCGCTGGCTTGTAGATATTGAACCGTATCCGTAACGGCACCGGTGAACCGGACCCGTTTCTCGATTCCCCGTATCTCACTAAGCTCTTCGAGATGTGAGCGTTGATCACCATCGCCCACAATGACCAAATTCGCATCCGGAGAATGACGTACCACGGTTTCCCAGGCCTTCAACAAGACATTCAGGCCTTTTTCAGCTACCAGTCGCCCTGTGAAGCATGCCCAAAAGCCATCCTGCATACCCAGTTCGGATCGGATTGCGCGACGATATTCGTCCTTGGTTGGGGAAAAATGATCTGTATCCAGTAAATATGGTATCGACCATATTTTATCCCGAGGTATTCCTGCTTCTCCTAATTCAGTGGCGATCTCGTGGCTGACCGCGACAAAGGCATCGCCCCGGCGTCGAGCCCAACGCAGCCGCATTTTCCCAGTAATAGGTCGCTGCTTCACAAGCTTGTACACGTCTCCGAGGTAACCGCCGCGGTGGGGGTTGATGACCAGCCGCGCCCCTCCCAGCCGGCTCGCCGTCAAACCAATCGTCATTGGGGAGAGCATCTCGTGGCTATGGATGATCTGGTAATCCTGGCGTGTGGACTGCAGCAAGCGTAAGGCATGAATTGTAAAGCTTATGGAGGCGATCACCTTGGAAGGATGCCAGATGGGTGTTCGATAGATCGACACACCATCGATGGTTTCATATCGGGGCAATCCGGGATGATGGCGAGTAATTACCTGAACCTCAACCCCGTGCTGGCTCAGGTAGCGGCTGAGGCGCATGGTATGCATCTGAGCCCCGCCCAACAACGGCAAGAAATCGATATTGACCATCCGGACGCCCAGTTGCTTCATGCCGGCATGCCTTTTTCCCGGTTGTTCTCTTCTTTAATCAGCAAGGGAACGACTACCGCCAGGCTAATCAACAGCCAAAGCGGTTTATCGTATTGCGAGCTGGAAAAGAAGCCGACTAACAGGAAAGTCAACAGGCTGGCCTGGATCGTTTGAGCCATATCCCGATATAACGAAGATGGGGCCTCCCTGATCGCTCGCTGCAATCCAAGCATTGTACTGACCAGTAGCATGATAAAGGGTATCAATCCCAGAAGCCCTGTGCCAACCGCAAATTCGAGATACATGTTATGAGCGACGCGCCGGACGTCTTCCTCGCCGCGCAAAAAACGATATTCAGACTGGCTATAGCTCTTGGCGAAGCCCCCCAGGCCGAGCCCGATCACCGGCTTTTCCAGGAAAAGCTGGATCGCATACGGTGTATAGGTCGAGCGCCGTTCTGTGGAGGCTTCTGCAGCAGCTTCTGCGGATGTATCTGCACCCGGGGTAAGGCCAAGTCGTGTTTGAACGCTTTCCGGCATGATCAGCAAACCGCCGACGATGATCAGGCTGACAATGGCAATGTACAGCACTGCATGCTTCTCGCGGAGAGCGATCAGGATCATCACGATCACTGCGATCAATATTCCGCTGCGAGCCCCGGTCAAGATCAGACTGTAAAGAAAAATCAACCCGGTGGCTGCCAAGAATAATCGTACGACCGGTTTTGAGTTGTGTTTGAACAAATACCATACGATCGGCAGCAATGCAGCCATGGTATACGCCAGACCCAACGGGTCGTCGTAGGTACCTGTGATCCGCAGGTCATCCAGGACCTCAGGTGTAATGTAATACTCGTACAAGCCGTAGCTTGCCGAGATCAGACCCGTGACCACCAGAACCCACAGCACACGGTGCATGGAGGCGCGCGTGCGGATAATATTGATCACGAGAAAGTAAAAAGCCATCACCCGTACCAGTTTAAAGGTCTTATCAAGCGCATATTCGGGGTCGATTGCCACGATATCGGAGACGACCACCGCAGCCAGGAGCAGTAATACATAAATATTCTGAGGCGCGTTGAGGGGTTTTCTATCCTTACCAGAAATTAAATAATGCACGGCATAGGCAGCAATCGCCGCGACCCCAATAATCTTCGCGATGGAAAAAGGTCCCAAGGCGGCCGGCTGGTTAAAATCTTCGAAGGGGATCACGAAGATGACCGCCAGCAGGCCGATTTCGGGTTGGTGGACCATAAACCACCCTGCTACCAATGAAAACAACACCAATGTAGCCAGGGTAAATGACCAATATACAGAGATGAAGGCCAGGCCCACTCCGACCAGGATGAACGCCCCCACCAATCCGAGGTTGAACCAGCTCAAGACAGGCGGAGGATCGCGGAACGAGCGAGTCGCCTGTATAGGCCTGATTCCGTCAGAACTTAGATCAGCATTCATGGATCACCGAAAAAATTTGGATTCATGAATGGCCTATTTCGAGGCGTCTGGCTATCGCATCGGATCTGTCATTGGACTTGATGATCGGGCTGCTACCGCTGATTTCGGCCTGTTGTAAAGCCATCTCGGCTGTCTGCATCAGATCGTTTTCGTTCATTCCATCGCAAAACATTACGACACCATAATTACCCGTGAAGAGGAATTTCTGGCCATTGGCTTCGTTTTCGATAACCGCCTGTTCCAGCGTTGTGTTGAGCCGTTTCACAGCCAGTTTTGCAGCCTCTTCATTTGCATCGAGCATCAGCCACGCCATCCGCTCATTCGACCATTTAGCCAGGATTTCGCCCTGACGCATCTGGTGCTTGAGATAACTGGCGATTTGGCGCTGAACGATTGGCAACGCATTTTTCATTTGATCAAAATCGACGCCGTTGAGTTCGTTCAGGCTGATCAGGCAGGTTGCCAGCGGTTGCTTATTCCTTTTCGCGCGATTCACTTCCTCGCGCAAGCGATGCATGAAGTAACGCTTGTTGTACAAGCCGGTTTCGGCATCGACGATCGCCAGAGCCTCTCTGTTTTCAAACGGTCGGCGTAGGTAATCTGCCAGGAAGGCAGCAATTACCCCGAGCATCAACCCCAACAATATGCCCAGACCAACGTCGCGTATCACGTTTGGACTGAACGGCTGTGATGGCATTTTAGCCGGATCGAGGATCTTTACATCGTACAGCTCGTAGAGGTCATCGATATAACCGACTCCTTCTTCAGTGACCGCATTCGCCATGTTATACACGGTCAATCGGTTTAATCCCTCTGCATCGATGTTGATCATGTTCGTCCTCTGCACTGGATCAGCGAAGATTTCGATCGAACCACGCTCATCCTCCGGGAGTTCAAGACGATCCTGCGCTCGTTCATAAATGAGCCGGCTGCGAATTACCTCGGAATACGTGTTAATGATTGTAGGCTTATCGAGCGTGTCCAGGCTTTGGCGTACTGTGGAAATTTCATCGATCGTCTTTTTGGGGCTGACCACCAACGTGACAGATGATCGATATCGCGGGGGTTGGTTGAAGGAGAAAATAAAGGTAGCGATTGCGACAACAATTAAGCAAATTGCAACCAACCACCACCAGCGCTTGATAACCGAGAAATATCTTTTAAGTTCCATCGAAATTCCTTTCTCATGCACTCATTTCGCGCCTTTTTTTGACAATACAGCGCCGATTGTAAGAACAAGAATTCGGATATCCAACCACAAGCTTTGATTTTCGATATATTCAATATCCAGCTTGGTCCTTTCATCGAAATCCAGGTCGCTCCGGCCCTTGATTTGCCATAAACCTGTCAGCCCAGGGACGACTTCAAGGCGCTCGGTGTGCTTAAGGCTGTAGGTTTCAGCGCCAAAAGAGGTGGGGCGCGGTCCAACTAAGCTCATATCACCTTTCAGGATGTTTATGATTTGTGGCAATTCATCCAGGCTTGTCTTTCGCAAAAACCGTCCGACGCGCGTAACGCGAGGATCATTTGTGATTTTAAAATCCGGTAATGACAATTCGTTCAGGTGAGAATATTGGGTCTTTAATTCCTCCGCGTTGGGCACCATTGTCCTGAATTTATACATCCGGAATCGTTTGCCTCCGATACCGGTTCGATTTTGTACGAAGATTACCAACCCTGGAGAATCTACATAAATCAAGATAGCTATCAGAACTCCAAGCGGCAAAACAATCGGAAGTACCATGATGCTGATCGCCAGGTCCATCGCTCGTTTCGCGATACGATAACCCCTTCGATTTGGGATTGCTCTCGGTGCATTTATGACTTTTGGTGTCATGCCATCTCCAAACCGCGTGTTCAAGTGATAGAGCCCTTTGATTCGATATCTGATGGGGGTATACCCGAGTGGGCTATTTTTAATTTGTGGTGAGCGTCTTTGCGAGCTTTTTCGATCAAGGTTTCGATGGTTACCGCATCACCAGGGAATGATGCAGCGCCAATGATAAGCCGTACACCTACTTGCTGGGCAACCAGATTTTGCAACCGATTCGCCAGCTCTTTCACTCTTTCCTGGGCGATCTCGGGGAGCATAACCAGGAAATGATGATTACCCTGGGTGATCAGGTTATAGTCCTCCAGCTCATCACATAAGACACGGGCAATATCGGAAATCACATAGCGTTTCATCAGTGTATCTTGTGCTTCACGCACGA
>MGNS01000150.1:34193-34476 GCA_001795165.1 Chloroflexi bacterium RBG_16_57_11 | reverse complement strand
CGTGTAAATTCTTATACGCCGCCTCATCGACCTGTCCGAGGGTAATATGAGCGATTGCCTGCTCGAATTCGTTGAGACCATTACTGATCGAACGCGCCAGGAGTGTGGTCAGAGAAATCGCGCCGATCTCAATGATGGTCAGAGGCAAGGTTGCCCCGAGGACCTGGTAACCGGCCAATGCCTTGAGGAATAAAAAAATCGGAATCGGGGCGACAAGTAATACCCATATCGATGCTCGCCGGAAGGCTGGGATGAGTAATGTGAGAATGGCCATCAGCGGGGC
>MGNS01000150.1:27390-34177 GCA_001795165.1 Chloroflexi bacterium RBG_16_57_11 | reverse complement strand
TCCTTTCTATGCTGAAGAAAAATAACAGCCATAGAATCAACGCCACTACCAGTATTCGCAGCCGCCTCATTAACCTTCTCTCCGCCTAGTGCAGTGCAATCTCATGTTTTATACAGGCTGTCCAGCCGATTGAAACCGATAACAACTAAGATCGATTGTCCTACCGATAGTCATTACCCCAATATGTTTACGATTGTTCTTTATAGTAAAACCCTTTACAAGGACCGTTGTTACATTGATATTATCAACCACTCATCATTCTAGCTTGTTTCATTGGTTGTTTCATTATAATTCCAAGTATTAATGAAGATCAGGTCTTCTGACAGATTTGTAAAGGTTTCATATATCTTGTGTAAATGGCGTGGGTGACCAGTTCGCCCGGATTGGGTCTTTTCTCCTCCACCTTCTTGTTAGCCCCAAGATGCGCCGGAGGTGCAAAGATCCTAGATATTCCAGCCCCAAACTATCGAAGCCCAGGCGTCGCTCCCGGTCTGTAGGACGATAGAGCTCTGCATCTATACACCGGTAAGACAGGGGAATAAGCAAGAGCTTACACGCTTTGCTTTAGCGTTAGATTTATCTATCTTTGGACCAATAAAAGCTCACCCTTGTACGCCTCTCGCATTAATAAGACGTCGATTTCATAGGCTTGTTATGCGGACGTGGAGGATGTTTTATGCTTTTTTTACCCGTACATCTGGTCGGGTGTCAGGATATCGGGAAAACGGTTACGTAATGCGATGCGGCCCTCGTAACACAGGTGGCAGGCGTCAGCATATTCAAGGCGATGAGCCAAATCGTAGCGGCGTACCAGCTCGACAGGTCCACCTGATAGTAGCACGCCGCAAATCGGGTGCTTCTTCGGATCATAACGAGCGATAATCTGTTCGAGAGGCTCTTCGAAAAGATTCCCGATGGCAATTCCCTGGCAGATGTGCAGGTAGCCCAGCGGGTCGACGTGCAGGCGCCCTGGATCGCGCAAGTTTTCGTATGGGCACTTCACCAGCGTATCCCAGGGTTGGGGTGAGGCTTTATATGCCAGGTTCACAGCAGCTCGGCCGCGGTACATTAAGGTTGCTTCGTCTCCGGTAGGAATTTGTCCGATTGCATCGGTATGCTCCAGGCTTTCTGGCTGTGCGATGCTGATGGTTCCCAACGGAATACCCAGCAGTTGCGCTGCAGCAGCCGCATTACGTGACTGCTGGCTGATGGCTACATCGTAATGGAACAGATCGCTGCTTACCGTTAAATCCTGGATCAGCCTCGACAGCGGTTTGAGCCATTCGATTGCATCCTCCAGGCTGGTCGCCCAATAAGCGTTTGAGACGAGGCCTACGTCAAAACCCATCCGGGCGGCTTCACGCACGGCCTGGACCAGCACAGCGTAGTAAAGGAATGGCTCGCCGCCTTCGAAATAGATGCTTTTCACTGTGCCAAGCGCTTGGGCTTGAGTCAGAATCTTGCGGATGTCTTGTAATGTCATCACCCCGCTCTGACGCGGGTTGCCCCACACAAAGCAGTGATCGCACTCGAAGGTGCATTGGTAGGTCATCAGCAAGTGCAAACCGGTAATTTTCATGATTTCCTCCTTCGATCATGACCCCAGCTTGAACCGTTCGTCGTCCAGCATTGCCTGGAGCACTGCCTGAGGGCATTCTTGTTGGGGTAAGTGACCGGCGCCTCTCAGGATGGCAAACCTGGCAGACGGTTGGGCAGCGGCGGTTGCCTTGCCGACCGAGGCTGGCAGAATCTGGTCATCCTGACCCCATAGAATCAGTGTGGGTAAATCCAGGTGAGACAGGCGCTCAGGCAAGCCTTTCTGCTGGCGGGCGATGAAAGGCACCAGGTTGCGTAGCGAGGAGAGATAGGCATAGCGCTGTTCATCATCCCATACCCGTTGATTGACGCGCAGGAACAAGAATTGCCGCTCTTCCTCAGACAGACTATCCAGGTCCCGGTAATAGGGACGCAAAGTCTCATATGCTGCTTGAGGATCCTTGCGCAGGCGAGTGTAAAACCATTCACCGACGCCCGGCATCATGAACAAGAATAGCCTCGGGTTTAGCTTTTGGGCTTGATTCAGCAATGTGCCATCGATCAACACAACGCCTTTCAGCCAGGATGGTTTTTCCAACGCGATCGACTGTGCGATTGTCGCTCCCAGCGAGCTGCCCACCATGAGCGCACCGGAGACAGCCAGGCGCTCCAGAAGCTCGATGATTGCATCAGTAAGAAAATGGATCGTGTAACTGCGATGAGGCTTATCGCTCCGACCGAAGCCTGGCAGGTCGGGTGCGACCACCTGGCCGTAAGCCGAAAGAGGCTTTATCAGGTGCCGCCAGCTATCCGCTTCATCGCCAAGCCCATGGAGCAGCACGATCATCGGCGGTTTTGGGTGGCCGGCAACGAAAGCAAATAGCCTGACCCGGCTGTGAGGCAAATCGAACATCCGGGAGTAGGTTTCTAAGCCAGCATAAGGCTGCATCGAGCCTCGGAAATCGCTGTTGGTTTTATTTTTGATCTGTTGGCTCTGGTACGACGATTTCCACGGCCTCCTTCGCCTTTTCCTCGGGAGGTGGTTGCTGGGCCAGCATTTTGTTTTCGGTTTCTTCCAGCCTGGCCTTGACCTGTGCCAGGCTGGTTTCATTCTCGTTCAGTTTTTTGCGCTGCTGGCGAATTGTCCAGCGCGCTCGTAAGTTGGACGGTAAAGAGAAGAAAAAGCTGATCAAAGCCCCGGCGAGCAATGCCAACAGCAGCACGAACGCCAGAGAGCTGTCAAATTCCCACACGGCGAACTTGATTGTCACCGGGTCGCTGTTTTGCAGGGCGAAGAATACCGCCAGGACGGCGATGATTAGAGCGAAGAACAGAAAGATCTGCATAGGGTCTCTCCTCTCTATATGCCTTAAGGTGGGCGATCAAGCTTATTTTATCACTTGTTCTTAATCATCCACAGCTTTGCGTCCCGTTCCGGTGGCAGGCTCAGCGCACCCTGGATCAATCCGGCGATGGCCTTCTCCCGAATTTCCGCTCGCTGCCAGATGTTCACATACCGGACCTGCTTCCCATCTCCCGTCAGCAATCCCTCCGGGTCCGGTAACAGGATACCGTACTCGAAGCCCAGCTTAACGTAATCTGTCACAGGAAAAATGGCGCAGAAATACCCGCAGATTGGATGGTGATAGCCGATACCATGCCAGGAGGGATAAGCCACTTCGATGGCTTCAGGCACCTCCGCCTTTACAAGTTTGCGCAGGGTTTCACTCAGCTCGCGCACTTCGGGCGTATGCCCGGTCAGGATATGCTCTGGTGTCAGGATTTCACAGGCTCCGCGAGAAGGACGCTTTTTTGCCATATGTATCAGCTCCCGAGCTGTGTCATACGCAGGCGATAAAAATCCCGCCGTCTATGGTTATATGGATCGCCCCGCCGTTGGCGTTCATCTCGGCCTCAACAAATTGAAAAAGGTCGTCACGCCGCTTTTCGGCGATCTGCAGCCTCACCGTGGACAGGATATAATCCACCAGCGGCGCTGCCTGGGTGACCTCCAGCCAATTCTCATATCGTCTCATTTGGACGGAATTGAAACAGGCACCCAGCTGGGATGATCCATCTTCAAGGGTGAAATCGATCGGTTCCAGATACCAGCCGTCTGCAGCGGTCTCATGATCAAACCTTTGTACCAGCTCGTAGAGCTCGCCCATGTGCTTCTCGCCCCCCGTTGAGGAGTAAAATTGGCCGCCGGGCTTCAACACCCGCCGGATCTCGGCCAATGCCCGCTGGCGGTCCGGCACGTGATATAGCATGTGGTTGGCGATGACAGCCTCGAAACTGGCGTCGGGGTAGGGGATTGCCATGGCATCAATCGTCTGGAGGTAAGCAGATGGCATCTGTTCAATCAGGTTATCTCGCGCCTGCCTGAGCATCCCGGTGGACAAGTCCGAGAGGTGAATTTTCCAGTCCGGAGGTATTCGCTCAAGGTTTTGATGCCACAGGGCACCCGATCCGCAGCCCAATTCCAGCACTCGAGCCTCCCCCGGCAGGCTGAGCTGTTCGAACACCCAACGCTGCCAGTTCTGCGGATTGACGCTGAAGCGAGCGTGCAGGGCGATGCGCTTCTCCAGGTTTGAGCTGTCCCGATATTGCTCGCTGCGCAGGTAGCTGGTGTCTGAAAGTCGACTCACCGTCCGCTACCGCTCAAGTCAATTTTGAAAAGATTGTTGTGGTCCATGAATTTTGTCCGTGCGGGCTTTGTCTGAGCTAGATCTTTTCGTCAATTATAGCGCGTTCCCAGCTCGTCCCGGGTTTAGGCCAGGAACCTTTATTCGACTGGATCTGTTTTATAATTATCGCAGTATGAAACTACGCTGGGTTTTGTTTATCTCGGTTACCCTGATCGTTATCCTGGGTGCAGCGGGCTGGCTTTGGCTGTTTGACGACTTGCCGGCCTGGGATAGCCTGCCTGAACGGCTGCAAACTCCCAGCGTGCGTATCGAGGATCGCAACGGGCGTTTGCTTTACGAGGCTCTGGAGGATCAAGGCGGTCGACATGTCGTCGTGCCGATCGGTTCCATCCCCCTGGCCTGCCGCCAGGCCGCCATCGCTACCGAAGACCGCCGTTTTTACGCCCATCCGGGGGTGGATCTGCAAGGGGTGTTGCGCGCTGCGTGGATAAACCTGCGCGGCGGCCAGGCGCTGGCAGGCGGCAGCACCATCACCCAACAGGTAGCGCGCAACCTGCTCCTAGAGGATGCCGAGCGGGGAGAGCGCAGCTTGCGCCGCAAGCTGCGCGAAGCCTTCCTTGCCTGGCGGCTCACCAGCCACTATAGCAAGGACGAAGTCCTGGCTTATTATCTTAATCAAACCTACTACGGCGGAATGGCTTACGGGCTGGAGGCCGCGGCTCAGACCTTCTTTGGGAAGCCGGTGTCTGTGCTGGATCTGGCAGAATGCGCCATGCTGGCCGGGTTACCTCAGGCTCCCGCTTTTTACAACCCTTACACAGACCTGGCTGCTGCTCGACACCGCCAATCCATCGTCCTGAGCCTGATGGAGCAAGATGGCTACATCACAACCGAGCAGCTCCAGCTTGCCGAGCGCGAAGCGCTCATCCTGGCCGAAAAACCTTACCCGATCGAAGCGCCGCATTTTGTGATGATGGTTCGTTCCGAGCTGGATCGCCTGTTTTCTGCGCAGGAGATCTATCAGCACGGTGGGCTGGTTGTGCGCACATCCCTTGACCTGGATTGGCAAAAGCTCGCCGAAGCGGCGGTATTGCATCATCTCAAACAGTTGGAGCGCAGCGAGGCAGGCCTGGGTCATAATGTTAACAACGCAGCGCTGGTCGCTCTCGACCCCCACGACGGTGCTATCCTGGCCTTGGTCGGCAGCCCGGATTATTTTGATGGCGCACATGCAGGAGCGATCAACATGGCGCTTGCGCCACGCCAGCCCGGTTCAGCGATCAAGCCGCTGGTCTATGCTGCCGCCTTAGATCCGTCTGGCCCCGGTGGCGGCTGGACGGCTGGGACGATGCTGCTAGATGTGAGCACTTCGTTTGTCACCCACGAAGGGAAGGCGTATACCCCGGCAAATTATGACCTGCGCGAGCATGGCCCGGTTCTGGTCCGCGAGGCGCTGGCTTCATCTCTGAACATCCCTGCCGTTTTGACCTTACAGCACGTCGGCATGGAAAACTTCTCCAACCTGGCAAAAAAGGTGGGCATATCGACCTTAGGCGACCCGCAAACCTATGATCTTTCCCTGGCGCTGGGCGGCGGCGAGGTGCGTCTGATTGAGCTAACGGCAGCCTATGCCGTCTTCGCCAATCGGGGCTATTCCGTGAGGCCGCAGTTTATCCTCGAGGTGCAGGATTTTAGTGGTACCCAGCTATACCGGCCCGGTATGCCGCTTCAAGTGCGCCTCCTGGATGAGCGCCTTGCCTGGCTGATCAGCGACATCCTGAGCGACCCAGAAGCCCGGCGACTGGGCTTCGGCCTCAACAGCCTGCTTCGCCTGGATCGCCCGGCGGCGGTCAAGACCGGAACAACCAGTAACTTCCATGATAACTGGACGGTTGGCTATACCCCTGACCTGGTTGTGGGGGTCTGGTCGGGCAACACAGATTACCAGCCGATGCGAGATGTAAACGGATTAAGTGGGGCGGCCCCAATCTGGCATCAATTCATGCGCTCGGTTCTGGATGATCGTCCACCCCAACAATTCACCCGCCCACCGGGCCTGGTTCAGGTTGAGATTTGCCGTCTGTCCGGCTTGTTGCCAACCCAGGCCTGCCCATACCGTCGCCTGGAATGGTTTATCGATGGAACACAACCTGTTGAGCTGGATCGTTTTTACCAGGAAGTAACCGTAGACCTGAACACAGGGAAATTGGCATCACAGGCTACTCCGCCGGAACAGAGCCTCCGCCGCGTAGCCCTCGATTTGCCGCCGCAGGCGTATCCTTGGGCGCGCGCTCAAGGTCTTTCGCTGTATGCCGATCTGATCTCGACTGCTCTCGCCGGGCGGTCCGAACAGCCATCTCCGGAGCAATCATCGTCCCAGATTGCTCCGGATCAGTCGCTGATCTTGCTATCTCCCGCTTCGGGGGGCATCTTTCGTCTCTCACCGACGATCGAGGCTGGCGCTCAGCGCATCCGCCTGGAGGCGGCCACCGATTTGGGATTGACCGATGTAACGCTGTGGGTGGATGAGGCTCAGATTTCTCGCCAGGATAGCGCCCCCTTCCAGGCATGGTGGACTCTCACGCCCGGCGTTCATCGCGCCT
>MGNS01000150.1:13072-27240 GCA_001795165.1 Chloroflexi bacterium RBG_16_57_11 | reverse complement strand
AAGCTCAATATCTGGTTTGTAATACATGGTGTTGCGCAAGAGCGCCAGCCAGACAATCAGGATAACCAGCACAAGGATCAACAGGGTGAGGCCGGGGTTCATGGTCGATTCCTTTCACTTCGATGACAACTATTCGGGAGCCAGGCGGATTTCTCCCTGGACGCGGTTTCTCCCTGCTGCTTTCGCCCCGTACAATGCATCATCGGCGGTTTTGATCAATTCCTCCAGGGACTCGGGTGAATTCAGATCCAGGGTCGCCACCCCCGCGCTGATCGTCAGCTTAAGCGGCCCTTTAGCAGCCGGCAAAACCAACGCCTCCACTTGTTTGCGGATGCGCTCGGCGGCTTCCAGGGCACGATGATGCTTGGTCTCGGGCAACAAGATCAGGAATTCTTCGCCGCCATAGCGCCCCAGGATATCCACTGTGCGCAGGTTCGCCCGACAGCAATTTGCCAGGGCGATCAAAGCCTGGTCGCCGATCGGATGACCAAAGGTGTCGTTGATCCGCTTGAAGTGGTCGATATCGATGATCACCGCAGAAAGCGGCCGGCGGTAGCGTCTCACGCGCTCATATTCAATCTCAGCCAGCTTGAGCACCTGGCGGCGGTTCAGCAAACCGGTCAGTTCATCGGTAATCGCCAGGTTTTGGGTCTTTTCGAACAGGCGCGCTTTCTCCAGCGCTGCCGCAGCGTAATCGGCGTAGGTGCGCAATCGATCGAGCTGGGTGGTGGTGAAGGAGGCTGGCGTTTCACTGTCCAGGTTGAGAAAGCCGACGAACTCGCCTTTAGCCAGGATCGGTGCGCAGGCGGACGAGCGCACCCAGCTGAGCTCAGGCAGGTTGCTCCAGGTGGTTTCCGCGCGGGTATCTTCAATCGCCAGCGGCTCGAAACTCCTGTAAACCTTCGACCAGATGGGAAAGAAGTCAATCGGCACGCGCAAGGAGAGCAGTAACTCTTCCTGGCCGCGTTCTTTGTATCCAAGGGTCCGGCGGATGTGAATCTTGCCATCCCCATTCGGCAAGGCAATGAACGCCGCGTCGTGTGGGACGATCCGGGTCAGGTGTTGCAGAATGAGCTCCAGCACCTGGTTCGAGTCCAGGGTGCTGTTAATGTCAATAATGGTATCGCGTAAAGATTCAGCCAGCTGGCGCTGCTCTCGTTCTGCTTTCTGGGCATCGCTCAGATCGCGAAATTTTTGCGCCAGGTTCCGGTTGGTCTCCTCCAACTGGCGGTTTGCTCCCTCAAGCTGCATTTGCAGGCGACGCATTGAAAGGTGTGTTTCCAGGCGTGCCAGCACCTCTTCGATCTGGAACGGCTTGGGTACGTAATCTACTCCACCGACATTGAACGCTTTGACTTTATCTTCGACATCCACCAGCGCGCTGATAAAGATAACTGGTATATCTCGGGTGCGATGATCTGCTTTGAGGAGCTTACACGTTTCGTACCCATCCATTCCAGGCATGCTGACGTCCAGCATCACCAGGTCCGGTGGATTTGTCCGCGCTACAGATACAGCCATTGCTCCATCGGTGACCCCTCGCACCCGGTAACCAAACCGATGCAGCATATGGGTGAGGACATGCAGATTTTCGCGTTCGTCGTCAACTACGAGGATTTCGGCCTGGTAATCTGATTTGGGTTTATTCCTCATTCGATATGCAGTCTCTCCTTTGTGAGAGAAAGTTTTTATCATACGATTTGCATTATTTGAAATTTTTCAGCCATCGATGATTCCCCTGGATTATAAACGATATACGGTTGTGGTGAGTCCGGCGATTGAACCGTCATTGATCACCTGTTTGGCAAGAATTTATGTGATATTTATAAATCAATAGTATTGCAGTACTAATAACAAACCTCCTGACCGGGTTCAAATGAAATCTCGATTGGAATGGAAACGTGGTGACTCTGTCTGAAAACGGGGGTTTGTTACAAAATGGGCTGTTTACACACACGATCTGGAATGAATTATGGGCGAAAATTCGCGCTATAATTCTTAAAATTTCGCGAGGATACCCTATTATGAATGTATCGGATGCTATTCGCCTCAAGCGTGCCATTCGGCAGTTCAAAGACATCCCGTTACCGGATGATGTCGTCGCCGCAATCCTGAATGCCGGCAGGCGCGCCCAATCATCCAAGAATACCCAGCCGTGGCATTTCATCGCTATCCGGGATAAGGTCGTCCTTCAATCGCTTGCGGAGTGTGGTCCGTGGGCAGGGCATCTGGTCGGAGCGGCTTTAGGAGTCGCTCTGGTCTCGGAAGACCCGAGCCAGCGCTTCCAAATCCTGTTCGATCTTGGCCAGGCTGCGGCCTACATGCAGCTGGCGGCCTGGGAATTGGGAGTTGGCACGTGCCCGGCAACGATCTACGAGCCGGATAGGGCCCGCCAGGTGCTCGGCTTTCCCCCAGAGCTGCAGCTCCGTTTTGCGTTGTCTTTCGGCTATCCGCTGGAGGAGGACCGGCTGACCACTCCACCAATGAAGGGTGGGCGGCGGACGTTCGATGAAGTCGTTCACTGGGATAAGTGGTAAGCCTCCCGGGTCTTTGATGAAAATATTCTTTTCCGATCACCTGCTGGTGCCCTTGCCGGAAGGGCACCGCTTCCCGATGCCGAAATATGCCCTTTTGCACCACGCGGTCGTCACCGCGCACCTGCCAGGCGTTGAGCTGCAGCCTGCCGAGCCGGCCAGCGATGACCAGCTCCTGCTTGTGCACAACGCCGATTACGTGGATAAGTTGATCAACGGCAGGCTGAGCGAAAAAGAGCTCCGCCGGATTGGTTTTCCCTGGTCGCCCGAGCTAGTAGTCCGCTCGCGCTATTCGGTGGGCGGCACGATTTGCACCTGCCAATCCGCGTTGGAGGAAGGTTATGCCGCCAACCTGGCGGGCGGGACGCATCATGCTTACCCGGACCACGGCGAGGGCTATTGTGTCTTCAATGATGTCGCCGTGGCGACACGGGTTTTGCAGGTCGAGCGACTGGCGAGCCGGGTGGTCATCCTGGATCTGGATGTCCATCAAGGCAACGGCACTGCGGCGGTCTTTAACGGCGATCCAACCGTGTTCACCTTTTCGGTGCATGGCGCGAAAAACTTCCCCTTTCACAAGGAGCACAGCGACCTGGACCTTGCCCTGCCGGATGGCAGCGACGATGATGTTTTCTTGGAGGCGGTAACAAGCGGGTTGCCGCGCGCCTTGCAGCGGGCTCAAGCCGACCTGGCAATCTACATCGCCGGCGCCGATCCCTATACAGAAGACCGCTTGGGGCGGCTATCGATAACGAAACAAGGTCTGGTGGAGCGAGACAGGATCGTTTTTGAGCAATGCCGGGCCATTGGGTTGCCTGTAGCGGTGGTGATGGGCGGCGGTTATGCCCTCGAAGTGAGTGATGTCGTGGATATTCACCTCCAGACGATAAAGCTTGCGGCGCAAATGGCGGTCAGCGCGGGGAATTGATCCTGGCAGGCAGGGTTAATGGGTAACCGCAACTTTTGTTTCAACTTCACGTATTCATAGTGTATCTAGTGATCAAAAGGAGAAAACCATGTCTGAAACTCGACGACCCCTGCGACGCTCGAAACAAAACCGCTTGATCGCTGGTGTATGCGGCGGCCTGGGTGAATTCTTCGGCATCAGCCCCAACTGGTTTCGGCTGGCTTTTTTGCTGGCGTTGCTCCCCGGCGGTATCCCAGGCTTGCTGCTGTACTTGATCTGCTGGGTCATCATCCCCGGGGGATAGCCGACTTGTGGCAGATGCGAGCGAAGCCCAATTCCTGGGACGGCGATGCAACACACGCGTTGTATCGCCGTTTCGCGCTAGACGTAGGCTTGCGCCATTGCGATCCGCTTGCTCAACGCAGGGTGTGAATAGAGCAGGAACTCCTCCCAGGCTGGCGGGTCTGCGTCTGACAGGTTCTGGTTGGCCAGGCGGGTAAAAGCGGAAGCAAAAGCAGGACCGTTGCGTGTGAGGCGCAGCGCATACTCGTCAGCCAGGCGCTCGCGCCAGCGCGAGTAGCTGTTGGTGAGTGGCAACGTAACCAGGCCAAAGACGCCGAACGCCAGACCAAGCAGTGGCAGCGCGGCGATATCTCCCGGACCGTTGAACCCGAAGAACCCGATTCCCCAATCCAGCACCCGCGAAGCAAGGTAAAAACCTGCCAGCAAGATGGTGCTTTCTACTGCGATGCCCAGTGGGATGTCCTTGTGGACATGGTGGGCCAGCTCGTGGGCCAGCACGGTTTCGATCTCCTCAGGGGCGAACTCGTTCAATAAGGTATCCCCCAGGATGATGCGCCGGGTGCTCCCCAGACCAGTCAGGGCAGCGTTAGCGGCCTTGGTCCGGCGGCTCATATCAAACTGGTACACACCACGCACCTGGGTTTGCGCCTGTGCCGCCAGGCTAAGCAGGCGTCTCTCTAAATCGGCGTACTCCTCACCCAGCGGTTTGAACTTGAAGAAGATCGGAAACAGCAACACCGGCGCCAGGTTTGCCATCAGGACGTTGAACAGGATCATGATCCCTGTCGCCCACAGCCACCAGGTGTCGGGCGCTGCGCGTAGTACCGCATAAACGAGCTCTAAAAGCACCAGCCCCAACCCGCCGCCGATCAGGACTAGCTTGACCTGATCCAACACCCACTCACCCCGGGTTTGGTTCGAAAGCCCGAAACGATGAGGTAAGACGAAGCCATCATAGTAGCTCAGCGGGAGGTTGATCAGAAGAAATATTCCGCCAAAGATCGAAGCAAACAGTGCCACCAGGAGCCACTCATTGTGTGTAAATCTCAGCAAAGCATCACGCAGCGCGGTTGACCAGCCAAAAGCCAACCAGGCCACCAGGTAGAGACTGCCGATCCCCAAATCGACCAGCATCAACCGTCGCTGGATGCGGGCATACGCCTTGGCTTGATGCTGGCGTTCGGGGTCGAGAGCCACTGAAACGGTTCGGTTCATCCTGTTATCCATCGCACCTATTGAGCCTTGAAGATAAACAGTCGGGTTCATTCTTGGAGCATATTCTAACACCGCCTGGGGTTCCAATTCGAAACCAGGCCTCAAGCCCATTGCAATTTGTCCGCCTGCTACTCTACCCCATTTAGGATGGGTCCAATTATTGAGGTTCACCTCTCAGGTGATATAATATGAAAAGTCAGTCCTTTGACAAATTTCTTTACCTCTCCAGATTTTCGTCGTCGCTATGAATGTTTTCTTCATGCAACGAGAGGAGGTGGAACGCCGCTTGACACCCAACAATCTCTCCTTGTTTACTATCCGAAGTGTTTCAATAAAAGCCAGGAGGATAACATGAAGAAACTGAATGTCGTTCTGCCGCTCATGCTCATCCTGAGCATGCTATTAGTTTCCTGCCAGGCTACGCCGACGCCTGCAAATGATAAACTGGGGGAAATTCTGTCTCGTGGCACGTTGCTCATATCAACGGACCCGGCCTATCCACCGCAATCCGAGCTGGTCGAAAACGCTCAACGGCCTGCAAACACCAAATGCACCTCGGATCAGCGCACCGCGGCTGAGCTACACGGTTTTGATATCGACGTTGCGGTCGAAATCGCCAAGCGTCTGGGGGTGGAGCCCTGTTTCACCACACCCGATTGGACCCTGATCGTGGCCGGCAATTGGGCTGATCGTTGGGATATCTCGGTCGGCTCGATGACAATTACCCCGGAGCGGATGGAAAATCTTTATTTCACCCAGCCTTACTACACCACTCCGGCTGCCTTCTTTGTCCATAATGACAATACGACCTTCACACAGCCGAGCGACCTGTCGGGCAAGAAAATCGGCGCCTGCACGGGTTGTACCTATGACTTTTACGTTGCAGGCACGCTCCAAATTCCGGGTGAAACCATGAACTATGTGGTTACAGATGCCGCTTTTACCGGCTATGAGACCGACCTGAACGCCCTGCAAGACCTGGCTTTGGGTGACGGGGTACGCTTGGACGCGGTCCTTACAGCCCAGCCCACCGGCGCGGGTGTGATTTCCGATGGGCTGCCTCTTAAACAGCTGGGCGATCCGGTCTTCTTTGAATACCTGGCGGCGGCCGTCGATAAGGCGTCTGGGAAAGACCCCAAGCCGTTCGTCGAAAAGGCCACTGAGTTAATCAATGCCATGCATGCCGATGGTACGTTGCTCAAGCTTTCACAACAATATTACAACCTCGATTTGACCACCTCAGCAGGCGAATTCGATCTCAGCCAGCTCAAACAGTGGTAACCGGACCATGACGTAATGGGTGAGGCTCGGGAGCGAGCCTCACCCTGTTTTTGATTATCGTCACAGGAGGAACACGATGAGCGTTGAGACCGCACCGCCGCTCGGCGCTGACTTCACCGATCCAGATATGGCGATGGGGCTTCAATTCATTGCCCAAGAGCGCCGTATTCGCCTGGCTCATATGTTCCAGGTTGGATTGGTATGGCTGGTGCTGGTGGTGATATTTTCATTTGCCTTGTTGCTAATGAACATCGATCCTGCTTATATCGTTGATCACATCGATTTTGTATTGAAAGGCGTATGGGTAACGATTGGTGTATCCTTAGCTTCTATTATCATCGCTTCGGTGTTGGCGCTTTTTGGCGCCCTGGGTCGCCTGTCGGGTAATCCGATCGCGGATGGCATCTCTGGGTTTTATGTCTCAGTAATCCGTGGTACGCCGCTCTTGATCCAGATCTATATCATCTACCTGGGGTTGCCGCAGATCGGCCGGCAGCTTCAGATCGCCGGTTTCCAGCAGTTGGGTTCCGTTTTCACCCTCAGCGCGATCCAATCGGGCATCCTGGCCCTTAGCTTGAACTACGGCGCCTATATGACGGAGATTTTTCGCGCCGGCATTCAATCGATCAGCCATGGCCAGCGAGAGGCTGCTGCAGCCATCGGTATGACACGCTGGCAGATGATGCGCCGGGTGATCCTACCTCAGGCCGTGCGCGTGATTATCCCGGATATAGGCAACCAGTTCATTGCTATGCAAAAAGACTCAGCCCTGGTTTCTGTGATGGGCATTTGGGAGATTACCTACCGGGCCAATCGCCTTGCCCGTCAGGAAAGCAAGTTCATGGAGATGTTCTTGCTGGCTGCGGCGTTGTACTTCATTCTAACCATTATTTCTACCTTCTTCCAGTCGCGCCTGGAACGACGACTCGCACACGCCTATGAACGCTAATCCGATCATCCGTGTTGAACATCTGCATAAGTGGTTTGACTTGCTTCACATCATTAAAGATGTTTCCTTTACGGTTCAGTTGCGCGAGGTGCTTGTGATCATTGGACGCAGCGGCTCCGGGAAGAGCACCCTCCTGCGTTGTTTAAATTTTCTGGAGGAGCCCTCCGCTGGTACGATCTCCATCGCGGATAAATCTGTGACCTGTGGGGTAGGGGTCCGCCCAGACCGTAATCAAATCCTAAGTTTACGCTTGAGCACCGGGATGGTTTTTCAGGAGTTCAACCTCTTTCCCCACATGACCGTGATCGAAAATGTTATCGAGGGATTGGTAACGGTCAAGAAGTTAAACAAGGCGGAGGCCATCACACTCGGGGAGCAGTATTTGGGCAAGGTGGGCCTTCTGGAAAAGCGTGACGAGCACCCCATCCGCCTGTCTGGCGGGCAGAAACAACGCGTGGCGATTGCTCGCGCTCTGGCGATGCAACCCAGTGTGATGCTCTTCGATGAGCCGACTTCGGCCCTCGATCCGGAGTTAATTGGCGAAGTGCTGGATGTGATGAAACAGCTTGCCTACGAGGGGACCACGATGCTGGTTGTCACCCACGAGATGGGCTTTGCACGGGATGTTGCCGACCGGATCATGCACGTAGATCACGGTGAGATTATTGAAGAAGGTACCCCCGAGCAAATTTTTGATGAGCCAAAGGACATACGAACAAAGACTTTTTTGGAGCCCTTGCGCAAGGTCCAGCACCTATAAGCTCTAACCTATTTAACTATAGTGGGTGCGAATGGCGTAGACAGCCATTCGCACCCACTGTTTGACCTCTGTCGGGGCGCCCGGATTTGAACCGGGGACCTCTGCGACCCGAACGCAGCGCTCTAGCCGGACTGAGCCACGCCCCGATATGGTAAATCCAGCGGAGTGGATTATAATCGAGGCTTTCTGCTTTGGCAAGTACCGGGCCATGTTCCAATACAAGATTATTAATTCTGGCTCGTTTTCCCGGTATAATCGAGGTCGCGTTTGGCGCGGGAAAATACCGCAGTAGCAAACCGGGTTCATCGAGGGCTAGGCCTGGTCGCGATCCGATCTCAAATTTTAAGGAGTCTTTTATGAGCGAGAACAAAGTCCGAGTCGCCATTATTGGCGTGGGCAATTGCGCCTCCTCGTTGGTGCAGGGCGTCCATTTTTATACAAATGCCAAGGGTGAGGATCAGGTCCCGGGCCTGATGCACGTCAACCTGGGCGGATATCATGTGCACGACATCGAGTTCACTGCAGCCATCGATGTGGTGGATACGAAGGTGGGCAAGGATCTCAGCGAAGCCGTCTTTGCCTACCCCAACAACACCTATAAATTTACCGATGTACCACACCAGAATGTATCCGTAGTGCGCGGCATGACCCATGATGGCCTCGGAAAGTACCTGTCGCAGGTGGTTACCAAAGCACCTGGACCTACCGCAGATATTGTTGGCATCCTGAAAAGCACCAAGACCGATGTTGTGGTGAATTTCCTCCCCGTAGGCTCGGAGATGGCGACCAAGTGGTATGTGGAGCAGGTGTTGGAGGCTGGCTGCGCGTTTGTCAACGGCATCCCGGTCTTTATTGCCAGCTCTGAGTATTGGAGCAAGCGTTTCCGTGAACGGAACCTGCCGATCATCGGTGATGATGTCAAGAGCCAGGTCGGAGCAACGATCGTACACCGCGTGCTTACCAGCCTGTTCGTCGATCGAGGTGTGCGTTTGGATCATACCTACCAGTTAAATTTCGGCGGAAACACCGACTTCCTGAACATGCTGGAGCGCGAGCGGCTTGAGTCTAAAAAGATTTCAAAGACCGGCGCGGTCACCAGCATGCTGCCTTATCAGCTCTCGGAAAAGGATGTGCATGTCGGTCCCAGCGATTATGTGCCCTGGCTGACCGACCGAAAATGGTGCTATGTGCGCATGGAAGGCACCACTTTTGGGGAGGTGCCGCTCAACCTGGAAGCCAAGCTGGAGGTGTGGGATTCGCCGAATTCGGCAGGCGTGATAATCGATGCCATCCGCTGCGCCAAGCTCGCCCTGGATCGCAACCTGTCCGGCCCACTAATTGCCCCATCCTCCTATTTCATGAAGACTCCTCCCAAGCAATTCAAAGACGAAATTGCCCGGCAGATGGCGGAGGCATTTATCAAAGGTGAAGAATAGATTCAAGTTATGGGGGCCCGGGTTGGTCGCCCGGGTGCCTGTGGTATAATTTAATATCTCATCGGGACTACATTTAAATGTTAATGATGATCGGGAGAGAGGCCTATGTCTGGACACTCACACTGGGCGACCATTCGCCGTAAAAAAGGCGCCGCCGACGCCAAACGCGGCCAAGTTTTCACTCGCCTGGCGCGCGAAATTGTAATTGCTGCGCGTGAGGGCGGCGGCGAGCCAGATACCAATATGCGCCTGGCGTTGGCGGTTGATCGGGCGCGTGCGAATAATATGCCTAAAGAAAACATTGAACGCGCCATCAAACGTGGCACGGGCGATTCAAAAGATGGAACGATTATTGAAGAAGCGGTGTACGAAGGGTATGCTCCACATGGCGTAGCAGTCCTGGTTTCGGTCGTCACAGACAACCGAAATCGGACTGTAGCGGAAGTGCGCCACGTGCTCAGCCGCGCCGGCGGCAACATGGCGGAAGCCGGCTCTGTATCCTGGCAGTTTAAGCGGGTTGCTTTCTTCGGTTTTGAGCTGAGTAAGAATGATCCGGATAAAATCTTCGAGCTGGCGGTCGAGGCAGGCGCAGATGACGTCACTTTCGACGACAACTGGGTAGAAATCATTGGCTCGGTGGATTCCTACAAGGAAATCAGCGACGCTCTCAAGGCCGCCCACATTACACCCGAAGACGCAGAGTTGCGGTTCGTGCCGAATAACGAAACCGAGCTGAGCGACAGCGAAACGATCCAGGTCTACAAGATGATCGAAGCTTTGGAAGAGTTAGACGACGTACAAAACGTTTACTCGACTCTGGCAATTTCCGACAGCGCTATGGCCCAGCTTGAGGCGGCCTAGCGGGATGTTGGTCATCGGCATCGACCCTGGCACGGCAACCACGGGTTATGGTCTGATACGAGAGAATCTGGATGGTAACCTGTCATTAGTCGAGTATGGCGCCATACTGACCCCGGCCGATATGCCAATGCCCCGGCGCCTGCTGGAATTGTACAATCAATTACGCCAGATCCTGCTTCTCCATCGCCCTGAAAGCGGCGCGGTGGAGAAGCTCTTTTTTCATCGCAACGTGACCACTGCGATCAGCGTTGGGCAAGGGCGTGGGGTGGCTTTGCTGGCTCTCGCCGAAGCTGGGCTGGAAGTGGCTGAGTACACCCCTCTGCAGGTGAAGCAGGCGGTCGTTGGTTATGGCGGAGCGGACAAGAACCAAATCCAACAGATGGTGCGTGCTTTGCTCAGCCTGGATCATATCCCATCTCCAGACGACGCCGCCGATGCCCTGGCGATTGCGATATGCCACGTGCACAGCTCGAAGATTGGCGCGCTGATCGACACAAGCCAAATGGACGAAAGCCAAAAAAAATGATGTATGGGGCGGTGAACAGGTAAATCATGATTTCAATACTCAATGGTCGGGTCATCGAGGTGCTCGCAGACAGCCTGGTGGTTGGCATAGGAGGCGTCGGTCTGCAGGTCTATGTGCCCGTGCTGGCGCGTGAACAATTGCGTCCGGGCGAAGAGGTTGTCCTGCAGACCTATCTGGTCGTGCGCCAGGATGCCCTCACCCTGTACGGCTTCGAGACACGCGATGAGCGTGAGCTTTTCATCCTGCTGTTGCAAGTCGACGGCATCGGCCCAAAATCGGCCTTAGCGGTGCTTTCCACGCTTGCACCAGACGCTATACGCCGGGCAGTATTCCACGAGCAAGCAGAAATCTTCACGCGCGTCCCTGGCGTGGGCCGGAAGACCGCCCAGAAGATCTTGCTTCAGTTACAAGATCGCATTCCAGCGATGGCCGGCCTCGAGCCGGCAGGCTTTACCGATGTTGACACTGAGGTGATTTCCGCCTTGACAACCTTGGGTTACAGTGTTGTCGAAGCCCAGGCGGCCTTGCAATCGATCTCCCGGGATACACCTGCCGATGTGGAAGAGCGTTTGCGCGCCGCATTGCAATATTTTAGTTAGATGATAGGCGTGAGTGACTAGAGACGAGGTTGGTCGTCAGTGAGCGAACACCGGCGTCTTGACACCGGCGTCTTGACGCAAGCGTCGTGACGCCAATTAACCCGCTTGGATGTGTTGTTACAAGATAATATCTGCTTAGGAGGATAGCCGTTGTTCGAGAACCGTAAGATTGCCTTTATTGGCCCCGGCGTAATGGCCGAGGCGATGATCAGTGGTTTAATTCGTACCCACGTAGCTAAAGCCGACGTTTTGCTGGTGGCTGGCCCGGGGGTTGAACGATTAAAACAATTACAGGAAAAGTATGGCATTCAGACCTTCAACGATAATGCTGAAGCAGCTCGCCAGGCAGACCTGGTTGTCCTATCGGTCAAGCCGCAGCGCCTGGACCGCGTCCTTGCCGGCCTGAAGGGTTCCATCCCACCAGCTGCATTGGTGTTATCGATTGTGGCTGGCGCCTCGATCGAAAAAATATCCCGTGGCCTGGGTCACAAGATCATCGTTCGATCCATGCCGAATACACCCGCCCAGATTGGCCAGGGGATCACAGTCTGGACCGCCTCTACAGGGGTGACCGAAATCCAGCTCGAGATGACCCGCCAGGTGTTAGGTGCGTTGGGAGAGCAGATCTTCGTCGAAGAAGAGAATTACCTGGACATGGCTACCGCCCTGTCTGGCACCGGCCCGGCCTACGTTTTTCTATTTATGGAAGCCATGGTGGATGCCGGGGTGCATCTCGGTTTCCCGCGCCGCATCGCCGAGGAGCTGGTAGCGAAAACCGTGCGTGGCTCGGTGGATTATTATACCCACCGCGATGACCCGGTGCACCTGGCGCGCCTGCGCAACGAAGTCACCTCTCCGGGTGGCACGACCGCAGTGGCCCTGTATTACCTTGAAAAAGCCGGCTTTCGCACCGCGATCTCGCGCGCAATTTGGGCAGCCTATGTCCGCTCGCAAGAGCTAGGTCGTGGCGGCAAGAGCCACCCACCTGACCAGGCCGATGGGGAGTAACAATCCTCCCGTCCATCCGGCAAGTTTGTGAAGAACTGGACAAGATAAGAGCTTTCAGGTATCATTTTACCGATATTTCCCCAGGGAAGGTCTATCGAATGAATTATTTGTCTCGGAGGCAAAATGTCCGACCTGATCAGTCAAATAACCGCCGATCTTAAGCAACAAATTGAGTCCTTTAAGCCCGAAGTAGCGATCCGCGATGTCGGCGCAGTCATCGAGGCGGGCGACGGAATCGCCCGTGTGCGTGGCATGGCCGATGTGCGCGCCCAGGAGCTGGTCCAGTTTGCCAATGGTGTGAAGGGTATCGCCTTCAACCTCGAGCACGATAACGTGGGCGTCATCATTATGGGCGAGTACTCAGAGATCAAGGAAGGCATGGAAGTGCGTTCCACCGGGCGAATTGCTTCAGTTCCGGTAGGAGATGGTCTGGTAGGTCGAGTGGTGAATACCTTGGGTGAGCCGATCGATGGCAAAGGCCCGATCAAAATCAAGCAATACCGTGCTATCGAGCGCATCGCCCCCGGTGTAGTGGCGCGCAAAGACGTGGATACACCCGTCCAGACTGGCTTGAAAGCGATCGACTCGATTATCCCGATTGGACGCGGCCAACGCGAGCTGATCATCGGCGACCGTCAAACCGGCAAGACCGCCCTGGCAATTGACACAATCATCAACCAGAAGGGCAAGGACCTCTTTTGTATCTATGTCGCTATCGGTCAAAAGAAAGCCGCCATCGCCCGCACTGTGGCCGTCCTGGAACGCTTCGGCGCAATGGAGTACACCACCATCGTCGTCGCTTCCGCTGACGAGCCGGCGGCGTTGCAGTATATCGCTCCCTATTCCGGCTGTGCCATGGGTGAGGAGTTCATGGAGACCGGTCGCGATGCCCTGGTGATCTATGACGACCTTTCAAAACACGCCTGGGCGTACCGCCAGGTTTCATTGCTGCTTCGTCGCCCACCGGGCCGCGAGGCTTATCCCGGCGATATCTTTTACCTGCACTCCCGTTTGTTGGAGCGCGCAGCCCGCATGGCGGACAATTTCGTCATCGTTCCGGCCGGCTGGAACGGCAAGCTGGCAGATACGATGATATCTGGGGACGGCAAAACCTACGGCGGCCCGCTGGCCAATCACGATGCAGAAAAAGCTCGCCTGGCGATGGATAACCCTGACAATTACAAGGTCGTCAAGCTGGCCGGCTCAGGCGGCTCATTGACCGCCCTCCCGATTATTGAGACCCTGTTGGGCGACGTCTCTGCCTACGTGCCCACCAACGTTATTTCGATCACCGATGGACAGATCTACCTGGAGAATAACCTGTTCTATGCCGGCATCCGCCCGGCGGTAAACGTGGGTCTCTCGGTTTCACGGGTCGGCGGTGACGCCCAAACCCGGGCGATGAAACAGGTAGCCGGTCGCTTGCGCCTCGAAATGGCAGCCTTCCGTGAGCTGGCCGCGTTCGCTCAATTTGGCTCTGACCTGGATAAGTCCACCCAGGCTCAGCTGAACCGTGGGCAACGCCTGCAGGAGATCCTCAAGCAGCCGCAGTATGAGCCGATGTCGCTCGAAAACCAGGTGACCGTGATCTTCGCTGGCACCCAGGGGTTTGCAGATAAAGTCCCATTGGATCGCATGCGCGCCTGGGAACAGGCTTTGCTGCGTTTTATGGACTCCTCGCATCCCGAGATAGGGCGCGACATTTCCGAGAAGAAGCGCATCACCGACGAGACCATCGCTGCGTTGCGCTCGGCGCTGGAAGAATTCACCCGCACATGGCAATAAAAGG
>MGNS01000150.1:10366-13056 GCA_001795165.1 Chloroflexi bacterium RBG_16_57_11 | reverse complement strand
CGATATGCCCAACGCACGCGAAGTCCGGCTTCGCATCCGGAGTGTGAAAAATATTGCCCAGGTGACCCGGGCGTTGCAGGCGGTGAGCGCCAGCAAGGTGCGCAAATCAATGCAGGCTTTGATGAACACACGCCCCTACGCGGTGAAAGCCTGGCAGGTGTTGCGCCACATTGCCGGTCAGCCGGGCCGGGAAAATTTGCATCCGCTGCTCACCCGGAGCTCCAAACTGGAGAACATCCTGGTCGTGCTGATCACCGGCGACCGCGGTCTGGCTGGAGCCTACAATACCAACGTGGTGCGCTTTGCATTGCAACGTTTTGTTAATAGCCCATTGCCGGTTCGCTATATCACGGTTGGTCGCAAGGGCCGCGATTTGATGATACGCCGTCGCCAGAGTGTGATTGCCGAATTTAGCAACCTGCCGGCTGCGCCGACCTTTGCCGATGTTTCCGCCATCGGGCGGCTAGCGGTGGACGAATATCTTTCAGGCAAGGCGGATGAAGTCTATTTGATCTATACGGATTTCATCAACATGGTGCGCCAGGTTCCCACGATCAAGAAGCTCTTACCCCTGGAGATCGACGAAGGTCAAGGACGCGTGGCTGAGTTTGCACCCGCAGTGGGTGGGCCGGCGGCTTCCTATATCTATGAGCCGGGACAAGAGCAAATCCTGAACGAGGTCGTGCCGCGCTTCACTGCCCTGCAGGTATACCAGGCGATCATCGAGTCGCTGGCAAGCGAGCATGCCGCTCGCATGGTCGCGATGAAAAACGCCACCGACAGCGCGTCCGCTCTGGCTGGGAGCCTTCAACTCGAATATAACAAGGCTCGCCAGCAGACCATCACCAACGAGCTCCTGGATATTGCCGGCGGCGCCGAAGCCCTGGCCCAGGCTGAATAGATTGTGCCGGAAGGCATTACGGAGGCAGGAATGGCAAAAGCGCAAGGTAGAGTTGTCCAGATTTTAGGCGGTGTCGTGGATGTAGAATTCCCTGCCGGGCAGTTGCCCGAGGTCTTTGACGCCATTGAGGTGCCCCGCGAGGCTGCCCCGCCTTTGATCCTCGAAGTTCAGAAACATCTGGGGAATCACTGGGTGCGCACTGTGGCGATGGATGCCACGGATGGCTTGCAGCGCGGCGTAGCCGCGCATGGCACGGGCGCACCGATCAGCGTGCCCGTTGGGCCCGAAACCTTGGGGCGTATCTTTAACGTGCTCGGGCGGCCGGTAGATGGCAAAGGCCCTGTCGATGCCAGATTGTTTTACCCAATTCACCGCCTGGCGCCGCCCTTTTCGGAGCAAACCACCCGCGTCGAAGTCTTCGAGACCGGCGTCAAAGTCATCGACCTGATCGCCCCGTTTACAAAAGGCGGAAAAACCGGCATCTTTGGCGGCGCGGGCGTAGGCAAAACCGTCATTATCATGGAGTTGATCCGCTCGATTGCTCTGGAGCATCAGGGCAACTCTGTGTTTGCGGGCGTGGGCGAGCGCACCCGTGAAGGCACACAGCTCTACCGGGAAATGCAAGAATCCGGCGTCATCAAGGACACCGTAATGGTCTATGGTCAAATGAACGAGCCTTCCGGAGTCCGCTTGCGGGTGGCTCTGTCGGCTCTGTCCATGGCGGAATACTTCCGCGACCAGGGCCGCGACGTGCTGCTGTTCATTGATAACATTTTCCGTTTCTCCATGTCTGGATCGGAAGTCTCGGCTCTGCTTGGCCGTATGCCATCCGCTGTGGGTTACCAGCCCACCCTGGCAACCGAGATGGGCGAGCTTCAGGAGCGTATTACTTCCACGCGCACCGGCTCGATCACATCGATGCAGGCGGTCTACGTTCCCGCCGATGACTATTCTGATCCCGCACCAGTGGCGACCTTCACCCACCTGGATGCGACCATCGCCCTGGAGCGCTCCATCTCCGAAAAGGGCATCTATCCGGCGGTGGACCCGCTGGCGTCTACATCCCGTATTCTTGACCCCAAGCTGGTAGGCGAAGAACACTATACCACCGCCCGTGAGGTCCAACGCGTGTTACAACGCTATAAAGATTTGCAGGACATCATCGCCATCCTGGGGGTCGATGAGCTCAGCGAAGACGATAAGCTCATCGTATCGCGCGCTCGCAAGATCGAGCGCTTCTTCTCGCAGCCATTCTTCGTTGCTGCCCAGTTTACCGGACGCGAAGGCCGCTATGTTTCGTTGCGCGATACCGTGCGAGGTTTTCGCGAAATCCTGGATGGCAAGCACGACGACCTGCCCGAAGGTGCTTTTATGATGGTGGGCACCATCGAGGAAGCCGTCGAGCAGGCAGAGCGCATGGCCGAGGGCGTGTAAGAAGGGAGCGGAGGCTGGCGGACGATTCGATCCATCTGGCCTCCACCACCCTACCCAGTGAGAGTGTGGTATGCCGATTCGATGTGAGATTGTCTCTCAAGACCGCATGGTGTACGAAGGGGAGGCCGATATCGTCCTCGCCCCGGGTGAAGCAGGCGTCTTAGGGATTTTACCCCGCCATGCGCCATTGCTCTCCACCCTTAAGTATGGCGTCCTGACGGTTCGTTACCAGGGAGAGGAAGAGCACTTCACGATCGCCGGAGGTGTGATCGAGGTGCAACCCGATCTGGTGACGGTTTTGGCGGACGCCGCCGAAAACGTCAAGGAGATCGACGTGACTCGCGCCGAAGCAGCC
>MGNS01000150.1:1901-10316 GCA_001795165.1 Chloroflexi bacterium RBG_16_57_11 | reverse complement strand
GACACAGATACATACCTGGCGATGGAAGCCGCGCTCAAGCGCTCCGGCTTGCGGCTGGAAGCCGCACGACGTTTTGGCCGGTACCAAAGCCCTTACAGGCTGCCCGGACTATCTGAGGGAGAAATTAAATAATCTTATGGCTCTTTTTTCCAGGGAGCTAGGTATCGACCTGGGCACGATGTACACGCGTGTCGCCGAGGGCAATCAGATCGTGCTGCAAGAGCCGACCGTTGCCGCCATCGTTGTCGACGAGCAGAAGATGGTCGCCTGGGGCCAGGAAGCTCAGGATATGCTCGGAAAAGTGCCAGATTCGCTGGAAGTCACCCGGCCGCTGATCAACGGTGTGATCGCCGATTATGAAGTCACCGAAGCCATGCTGGCCTTCTTGTTGCGCAAGCTGGCAGGCCCGATGCGCATTTTTCGCCCGCGCATCATGGTCACAGTCCCTTTCGGAGTGACCAGCGTGGAGAGTCGTGCGGTCCATGAGGCGGCTTTGCAAGCCGGCAGCCGGGAGGCTTACCTGGTCCAGCAACCCCTGGCAGCAGCCTTGGGCGTCGATTTACCGATCGGAACCCCCTCGGGGAATATGTTGATCTGCTTGGGTGGCGGTTGCACACAGGCTGCGGTGATGGCGATGTATGGCATCGTCGCAGCCGAGACCCTACGCAAGGGCAGCATTGCTCTCGATGAGGCGATCATAACTTACACCCGCAAGAAGTATGGTCTGATCATCGGTCAGCTCACCGCAGAGCAGGTAAAAATCCGCATCGGCGCGGCTGTCCCACAGGATGAAGAGCAAACCGTAGAGATCCAGGGCCAGGATCAGGTCAGTGGTCTGCCGCGCCCGGCCACGCTGACCACCGGAGAGGTGGTCGAGGCCTTGCACGACCCATTGTTTGATATTATCGAGACGGCCCGCCGCGTTCTGGAAAAGACGCCTCCTGAGCTTGTTTCCGATATTATCGACCGTGGGGTTGCCATGACCGGTGGCGGCGCCTTGTTGCGTGGGGTCGATAAATTAATGACCAAAGAGCTGGGTGTGCCGGCTTACCGCGTCGATAACCCCCTGACCTGTACAGCCGAAGGGGCTTCGCGTGCCCTGGCGATGTACCAGTTGATCCGCCGAAATCTTCCTTCAGTTTAGCCGTCTGCCTACAGATGTCAAAAGACCCGGCCTCGAACGTGACCAGGTCTTTTCGTCAATCTGATCGCAGATCAGCTTTCATCCATGTAATAAGTCATGCGCTGTAAATGAATCGACGGATCAATGTATTGTACGCGCACCCCCTCAGGCACGTTGATGCTGATCGGCGCATAATTTAAAATCGCTTTGACTCCTGCATTGACCAGGCGGTCGGCCACCTCCTGCGCCCGGTCAGCGGGTACAGTGATCATAGCGATTCTGATCCTGGCTGCCAGGATGGTCTCAGCCAAATTTGCGTAATCGAGGATGACAAACTCGCCTATCTGCGAGCCAATCTTGTCGGGGTTGATGTCGAAAATCATGCAAACCCTGAAACCGCGATTGGAAAAGCCTTTGTAACGGGCAACAGCGTTGCCAATATCCCCCGCGCCGATCACAGCTATCTCCCATTCATGATCGACGTTCAATATTTTTTGAAGTTGCTCGACCAGGTAGGCAATCTGATAGCCGGTGCCTTGCTTGCCAAATTCGCCGAATTGGGACAGATCTTTGCGGATTTGCGCCGCAGAGATGCCCAGGCGCTCACCGAGCTCCTGGGAACAGGTGAGCGTGCGACCTTCGCGCCCCATACGCTGCAATGAACGCAAATATTGCGGCAACCGCCCCACCACGATATCCGGAATCTGTTTATCTGTCATGTTGCCTCCTTAGACCGATGCCTTGAATTTACCACAAATATCACCATTGTGCAATTCCCCACAATGATTGCACAATCCGCGAACAACCGTTGATGCTCCTGGTCGACTTCGTCAGGGCGAGTGGGGTATAATCTCGGCATGTTCGTCGATGAGACAGAAATTTTTGTTCAATCGGGCAAAGGTGGGGATGGCGTTGTCCACTTCCGGCGTGAGAAGTATGTCCCGCGCGGCGGGCCGGATGGTGGCGACGGCGGGAAAGGTGGAGACGTCCTGCTGGAGGTAGTGGCGACGCTCAACACCCTGAACGCGTTTCAGCACAAACGCAAATTCTCCGCTCAGAACGGGGCGAATGGAGCCAAGCAGAACATGACCGGCCGCACAGGCGATGATCTCGTACTTCCGGTGCCGCCAGGGACAGTCGTATATGAGGCACAGACTGGAGAGCTGATCGGCGATCTGGTCGAAGTCGGTCAGCGTCTGATTGTCGCCAAAGGCGGTCGCGGTGGGCGAGGCAACGCTCGCTTTGCCAACTCGGTCCGCCAAGTGCCGCGTATCGCTGAGCGTGGCGAGCCGGGCGAAGAGCGAACTTTGCGCCTGGAATTAAAACTGATTGCGGATATCGGCATCGTTGGGGTGCCCAATGCCGGTAAGTCCACCTTCTTAGCGGCCACTACCAAAGCCAGACCCAAGATTGGCGACTATCCCTTCACCACTTTGGAGCCCAATCTGGGAGTTGCCAGCCTGGATGACGAGACCACCCTGATCCTGGCGGATATCCCGGGTCTGATCGAAGGCGCCCATCAGGGTGTGGGCCTGGGCCATGATTTCCTGCGCCACATTCAGCGCACGCGCGTGCTGATCCATCTGCTGGATGGCCTGGCGGATGACCCGGCGCTGGATTTTGCCCAGATCAACAGCGAGTTAGCATTGTTCGATCCCGATCTGGCGCGCAAACCACAGATCGTGGCGTTGAACAAGATCGATCTTGATGATGTGCTGTCGCGCTGGCCAGCGATCCAGTCTAGGTTGAAACAGCACCTCGCTCGCCATGGTAAAGACGTGAATGTAGATGCGGAGTTCTTCGCTATCTCGGCCGCCACAGGTAAAGACGTCCGCCGATTGCTGTATCGGGCTGCGCAATTGCTGCAGGAAGCCCCGGCAGCGGTCCAATCGTCTGAAATGCCGGTTTACCGCGTCGAAAACGATCCCAAGGCATTTTCGATCACGCAAACCTCTGACGGCTGGCAGGTGCGCGGCCAGGCGATCGAGCGGGCAGCTAGCATGACTTACTGGGAGCATTATGAATCGGTGCGCCGTTTCCAACGCATTTTGGAAACCCTGGGTGTAGATAAAGCCTTACGCGAAGCCGGTGTGCAAAACGGCGACACCGTAATGATCGGGGATTTTGAGCTCGAATGGCAAGATTGAGGAGGGTGATCCATGCGGTTGGGCATCTTTGGTGGCACGTTTGATCCGCCCCACCTGGGTCATCTGATCCTGGCAGCGGAGGCGTACGCCCAGCTGGGCCTTGAGCGCGTTTTATGGGTGCTGACGCCCTACCCACCGCACAAAGGAAACCTGCCGATCACCTCGCTTGAGGACCGGCTGGACTTACTAACGGCTGCGCTGGATGATGATCCCGCCTTCGAGCTCTCCCGGGTGGATATCGATCGCCCGGCGCCGCATTACGCCGTGGATACGCTGTGCTTGCTCCGGGAGCAGTACCCCCAGGCGATGCTGGTTTACCTGATGGGCGGCGATTCGCTGGTTGATCTGCCACTGTGGCATCGCCCCAGCGATTTTGTTCAGAGCTGTGATGAGATTGGGGTGATGCTCCGCCCCGGGAATGCGATGAATTTGGATATTTTGGAAGCTCGCTTGCCCGGATTGCGTGCCCGCGCCCGTCTGATGCGGGCACCTTTGCTCGAGATTTCATCCTCAGATGTCCGCCTCCGGATAGCTCAAGGCCAACCGTACCGCTATTTTCTCCCCGATTCTGTTTATCGCCTGATCCAAAACCGCCAATTCTACCAGGAGGCATGATCTTTGTCTGGAGGTGCGCCCCGTTCACCTCGATCTTTCAGCGAGTTGCCCAGCCCAGCTACCCTATTCCGCATGCGCCTGTATGACCAGGCCTCTGTTGATTTGATCCGGGATGCGAAGGAGAAACTTAAGCCGCTGCTCAAGCTGCGCGATGGCGGCAACCTCAAGCGCATTCAGGCCGCCCGGACGCCCGAAGAGCTGCTCGATCTATCTCCGCTGGCGACCGGTTTGGCCCAGGAGGCCTGGCATTCCCGCATGCGATCCTTAGGCCCGCAGGTCCTGCCATTCATCCGGGATATCCTGCACCAGGTTCAGTCCCTTGATAACAATGAAGTCCGTCACCGCATCAGCGCTTTGCTGATCGCAGAGCTACGCTGGCAGGGCGAGGCAGGCGCCCAGGCCCTACAGTCCTGCCTGGAGGATTTGGATGATGAAGCAGCCGCCCTGGCAGGCGTGGCTTTGGGGTTGATCAACTCGCCCACCAGCGCAAAGGATGTCTGGCAGCGTTATCTGCGGCTGAAGGCGCTCACCCCGGAGAGCCATTTTATCGGCGGATTATGGGGATTGATCGACCTGGGAGATCGTCGTGTGGCGGGTGAGGTGTTCGATTACCTGAGGCAAAAACGATATTTTTATGAGCTGTTCGGCTTCCTATCGCTAGCGGGCGATCAGCGGGCCCTCGGGTTGCTCATCACCCAAGCAATGGAGCAGGGTCGCGGCGATGGCATAGATGCGTTGATGGCAGCCACTGCGATTGCACATCGAGTGGGTAAGTTAATCCTGGTCCGTGAGCTGTTAACCACCGCACAGCCTGACCTGAGCGAGGGCAAGATAGGGGTGCGAGCACATGCGGATGATAATGCCGGCGATGAGATCGCCAATATGATCCTATCCAGACCGGTGCAGGAGGTGCATGAGTATTTTGCCCTGTTCTACCGCGGATTTCAACCCCAGGATGCCACGGTAGCCGATGAGTTTATACGTCAAAATAAAGGCTGACCTCGTAAGGACAGAATCAGATCATGCGTCGAGGTACTTAAGCGCCAGCAGGATCGCCGCATCGTAAGCGGGGGTATAATCATGCGCTACCTCGGGCAAGCTTTCGAGCTTACATTGGATGCCGGCGCTGTTCATCTGCTTCACCAGCTTCTTGATGTAATCGTGGGGGATCGAACGATCCTTTTCGCCCACCAGGACATAGCCGCGTAAACTGCGTGGCGTGCGTGCGCGTAGCAATGGTTCCCATTCAGCCAGATCATCCATGTATGGCCCGCCTGGGCCAATCGCCAGGAAACCGCGCGCTTCAATCGAGCCGCGCAAGGCCAGCCAGATGGCGATTTCGCCGCCCATCGAGTGGCCTGCCAGGATCGTGTGCGCTGTGTCGATGGCGTAATTCCTGCTCAACGTGGCATAATGGTGCTGGATTTCGACCTCGGCAGTTTCACGATCGTCCCAGACGTAGGCGTCTTTCCAGATGGCCTGGGAGGATTGCGGTGCGGCCACCAGCCATCCTGCGGTAGCGGCAGGTCGCCAAAATCCTAAAGAGCTGTTGACTGTCCCGGCGTTGGTGTGCAATCCCAGCAACAGCGGGCAGGCAGGGCCGCCGCGCCGGCAACGGTTTTCCGGACGCAGCGTAAAGATTGGGAAGGCGTGCTTTTGTTCATTTTCGGCGACTCCCTGGTTCAGCGATACCAGCTTCTCAAACTTAGGGTTGCCCTGCAGAGGTTGGAAAGATGGGCTGCGCCTCAACAGCAGCTCGCTATACCACTGGCCTCGCTCCAGCGCCTGCTTCAAAACCTGCAGGGTAAGAGCCGTGTCCCCGGTGCGCGCCGCCATCGTCATGCGCCAGTAATCCAGTGAAGTGCGCTGGTCCGGATATTGCTCTAATGCGCCCGTGGCCAGCCGGAGCGCCTCGGGGTAGTCGCCCTCCTGATAGAGTCTTTGCAGCTGTTCGTATAGTTCCTCGAAAGCGCCCTGCGGCATCGATGGCTATAACTCCTTTTTCTCAATCCAGGATCTTTATTTCCACAATTGTATCCTGTCCTGGCGCAGTGCTCAGCTTTATTTCCGACAGTGGGAAAGGCAGGAAGAAGCTGGAAGGATAATCCTGGTTTGGGTCTTCCGGCCTGGTGATCAAAGCGGACGCCTCGTTGTACATCTTCGCCGAGAGAGGCACGTTGGATCGAAGCTCTACCTGCAGCGGGCTTATGCCGGGACTTTCCAGCCAGGCTCTCCAGCCTGACGGCAGCGGGTCCAGGTGGTACCCTGCGCTCCATCCGGGTGTAAAGCGCCTCCAGGGATCCAGCAGCAGCGGAATTTGTAGCGATTTGGATTGCCCGGTCCGGTAAGCCATGCGCAGACCAGCCTCGGTCAGCTGATATGTTTTTTGTCTGGTACGATCGGCAGAGGTGAAGGTCAGCGTGTTCCCGGTGATCACCGGTTGGTAGCCCATCCCGGCTTCTGCAAACGCACCCGGGATAACCGCCGGATCGGCTGCCAGGCCGTCGTTGATCTTCCAGCCCTTTGGATCACTTAAACCGCTGATGATTTGGGATGAAGGGCCGATGATCTGGTGAGCCTGTGCAGGTACGCCTCCGGATTTGTCGCGCAGGAAGAGATGGGACAACGTCCCGCTGTCGATCTCGAACTGAGCGTAAAGTTGCTCGGAGGCCAGGATGCATTCCGAGTGCCCATCGCGATCCGGGTCCGTTTCGCATGTGGCGATTGCGGCAGGCTGTTCGGCCCAACCGGCCGCCGCCAGCAGTGACCAGACCTGGCCGCGATAATTGGCCCGCAGTGCAGGTAGCTCCTCCGGTGCCGGGTAAACCGGCGCATATTCAGCCTGGAAAGCCTCCCAGGCCGCCAGGCGGAACGAGTTGTCCGGCGCCTGGCTCAGCGCCTCAAGTATCTCCTGGCTGTCCTGCGCCGGGAGATCGGATGCTTGCTCTGTTGGCGGGTTGAAGAGACCTGGATCGTTTGCCGTTTGAAGAGCCAGCAAATCCTGAAGGCTTAGCAGGCGGATCCAGGGGCGGGATTTCAAGTAATGTAGTGTGGCGTTGGCTGCGGCCGGGGCACCCCAGGCGCTCTCTGGCAATTCCCCACCCAAAACCAGCACAGCCGCCTCCCCGCCAGGACCTGCTGCGGCCATGGCCGCCTGGCTGAGCGCCTTCCGGGCTTCCAGGGACGGCCCATCGCTTTGCGCCTGGTTCTCCTGCCCGGCAAATCGCCGGATCGGAATCACACGCTGGTCCCGCCAGCGGGAGGCCAGAACCGGCTTAATTGGGTCGAGCTGCTCCATTTCTCGGGTCAGATCGGCAAGCAGTAGCGGGAATTCCGTCGAAGCAGGGAAATAATCCTGCTGAGTGAAGCGGGCAGGATTGGGATGCAATCCAAAATTCCTCCCTACTCGTTGAAAGGATTCCGACGGCTCTTTGAGGGACCGTGCCGTGGTGTTTCCCAGATGTCCGAGGTCGGGCAGGTATTCGGGGATGATCAGCAGTCCCTCCTGCTCCATTTGCTGCGCCAGATCCAGACCGCCGATGAAGTCCAGCGCCGAAAGCCAGGTCGGGTATTTCAAATCCAGCAGCGCCAGCGGCGCCCCTTCGGAGCGAGCAGCGCGCAGCAGGTGCAGCAGCCCGTGGCTGCCGCCCAGCGGGCCGGTATGCGCCCCGTTCCAGCGACGCAAGGTGGTGGCTGGGGTATAGGCCGGGTAAGCATTCCAAAAGGCCAACAATACGCGCGCCGGGGGCGGCGGGGGATTGCCTGCCCGGACCGGATCCGATTGGTCTGCCAGTTGATTTTTGCCGGCGGGCGTAACGAATATTTGCACGTCTGGGGAGAGGCCATTCCCGGCGACCTGGCCCATGCCGATCACTGTCTGGTCCAGGACCGGGTCGCGCACCACACGCAAGCCTGATCCGGGCACCGGCTGCATCTGGCTGTCCAGGGTCTGCATCTCGCCAAAGGCCGGGATGACTAGCAGGGTGTCCCAATCCAGGCTGGTCTGGGCCTCGATCGGCAGGCTACCTCCCCCGCCGAGCCCGGTGTCTAACGCCAGGTACAGGTCATAGTCCGGGATAGCGGCGTGCTCCAGCAGATCCAGGCGGATTTCCAGCGCATCCCCGGCTATGCGGGTGTAAACCGCCAGCAGATCCCGGGTGGGCTGGTCGGCGTCGACCGGGTCCAACAAGCGCAGGTCGGCGTAGCTCCAGGGGGTTGGGGTGGGTTGCGAGTGATTTGTAAAATAGCTAGCTGCCACGGCGCACAGCGCCAGGCACAGCGTCAGAAGGATGGCATGACGCCAGATCATGCGGGTATGATACCATAACGCATCTGGTGACCGCTGAAAGACGCCACGCAACAGGTTCCAACAGACAGCAAAGGGGTATTGCTGGCAAATCGAGGTTTCGACGATCACAAGCTATTTGGCTATATGAGCTAATTGGTCTGGTACTTTTGTATCCGCTTAAAAAACTCTTTCTGGGTCTACCGGGCCTCCAAATCCCGTTAGAATGTTGATGGTTTGATGTC
>MGNS01000150.1:0-1880 GCA_001795165.1 Chloroflexi bacterium RBG_16_57_11 | reverse complement strand
TTTCGATCAGCGCTTTGACCTCATTAGAAACATAAAACCTGTTAGTTAATCAGGAAATTCATATTCCCAACCAACTCCAATATTTTGAAGGAAAGGAAAAGTGACCAGGTTACTTTCGGATCATTGATATCGATATTCAAAACCTCCTTGATTTTTCGGATGCGGTAATCCATCGTATTTCTATGAACACCTAATCTATAGGCAGATTCTTTTGGATTGTTGCCACTCATAAGATATTCATACAGGCTGCGGGTAAAGCTTGTATTGTTTTTGATGTCATAGTCGATCAGATGAAAAATCCCTGGATCGCAAAAGCTTTTCAAGTCTCGTTGACTGCCGGCGAGTTCCATTAGGTGGAAGAAAGCGTAATCCTCATAGTAAAAAATTACACCTTCTTTTTCCAAACGTAGGCCCAGCTCGATGGCCGCGGACGATTGATAATAATAATCTTGAATATCCGCAAGATTGTGGAAGCAGCGGCTGATGCCTCCAACTAGGTGATTTTCTTTCAAGGTGTCTATAATGCCATTTAGCTCGGCTCTCGCCAAGGGTTTTTTCTTTCCACGACCAATTAATTGAATAATCCTGTTATTGTAGAGAACCGATTTGCTCTCACTGATCATTTTTTCCAACAGGATTTTTAAGTAAAAAAGCGCTGGATTTCCTGCAGAATCATTCACATCTCGAACTGTTAGGAGATACAAATTCTCATTAAACTTCCAGGCAAGCGCTGCTATCCTTTCCTGGATAACCGTAGAATTTGTTGTTTTGCCGTTAAGTAAATCGGCAATTAAGAAATCAAACGCGAATCCCTTTCCCTGGCTAAAGAAACTCTCCTTTTGCATTTCGCAAGCTAACACACCACCCAAGAGCCGAAAAATATCTGTGTCTTTTGCTTCGATAGGCTTGTCGTATTCAATCATGGCCATGTAACCAAATACTTTATTATTAGTCGCAATTCTGCTTTCTAATCTTTTGTGTTCCAGAGGATGGTTAGTGATTTGTGGAACATCATTCTCAGCAAGTTTCTTTATTTCTTCTAGAGAATCTAAGGCCTTTGCAAGATCTGGAGGAACATAACCTTTTACAATAATTCCTTGCCACGTTGTATCATTTACTTCCACTTTCTTCGCATAACCCAATAGTTTCAAAGCTGCATCAACAGCAAACAGAGGGTTTCCCAAGATTTCATAGGCTATATCCAGGATGTGCTGAAATCCTCTACCTGAAACGAGCGCACTGTATAACTTAAGTGAGGCCTGAATAAATTGACGGTGTATGAATAACAGATTTCTTACCTCTTGGAGAAGAGTGGCGATGTCAACTTGATTGCTCACGGTGATTAAATTCAGTCCTGGGACCTCAACATATTCTTCGGGTATGGGGCCGTCGTATACGCATAATAAATTGATCAGCGAGTGAACGGTGGAAATTCTTTCGAGTTCCGAAGTTTTTCCGACATAAAGGATCTCGGGTTCAAACGCAGCCTGACCAGGATTCAGCACGGTTGCAGTTTCAACGAAATGATCCTTTGTCGTTAGGTGAACTTCAGGAGCGTATTTTTTTAGCGCCTCAGCTACCACTTCAAGACTCACGTTCATTTGGATCAATCCATTTTTAGCCATTGCAAGCATCCTGTGTGAATCAATCTCGTTCAGTATCTAAATGCTAGTCAAAATTCCAAAAATTCGCCAATCCTTTATTAATTATACACAACGACATGCTGAATGATTTCTGCTAAATTAATAGTAAAGTCCAATTTTGCCCATTCCTTTGGCCACTCAATGATTCTCAGTAGTTTTGCACTTTTAACAATTCCATAGCAAAAGGCCATGGTTGCCTGATAATTGGGTTTACCACAACTCATCATCAGGAGGAAC
>MGNS01000149.1:5908-12528 GCA_001795165.1 Chloroflexi bacterium RBG_16_57_11 | reverse complement strand
GAAAGTGAACCGACATCGGGAATGACCAGCATATCAGTGAGCGAGACGCTGATGCGATCGAAATAGATCATCGCCGTAGCGTCGAGCGCGTAGCCAGGCCCCAGGTTCTTAATGGTCAGGGTCGGCGTAACTGGCCCGGTGCCTCCCCCGGGCTTCTTGGCGATCGGATCCAGGAAAGCGTACGCTTCGAAGGTCGGCCCTTTAACAATGCTGGTCAGGGGTATACCAGACTGGCAAACGCCTTCGGCGCTGCAAACCTGGTAATTATTATTCAAAACCGGCACTTCGGCCACATCGCCAATGTAAACTGTGAAGCTGACCTCTGCCGACTCGCCGGTATCCAGGCTGGGCAAGGTCCATCGCACCGTGTTCCCCACCCGAGTACCGCCGCTGACATAGGTGACACCGGCCGGTATCGTGTCGTCGATTTGCAGGTTTGTAGCCAGCGAGCCTTTATTCAGCACTGTGAGCTTGTAAACCACATTTTGGTTGGAGCCAGGTGGGAAAGGAACGGTCTCTTTATACAGGAACAGAATTGGGTCGAGCACCGTCACCGAATAGATATCACCCGCTGCAATTTCGCTGAGGGGGTTTTCGACCTGATAATTCGTATTGTATAGCACCGTGCCACTAAGGACATCCCCCACCTGGACACTAAAGACAAACTGCTCGGATTCGCCGGTTCCGAGGTTCACTGAACGCTCCCACGTTACGGAGTTCGTCCCCAGGTGGTAAGTGCCGCCCTGTCCAGCGCTACGGAAGGTGGTGTCAGCAGGCAGCTCATCGGTTACATCTATCGGCAGGTTCGTCGCGGGCTGGCCGCGGTTGGTGATCGAGATGGTGTAGGTCAGAGGCTTATTCGATCCTGGGATAGCTGGAACAGAGGTCTTCTCGATTTCAAAGAATGGATCATCGGTGACCATGGCGTCGGCGGAGATGAGAACAGGGCCGGTCAGTGCCGTGTGACTGATCTCAGCTGTATTCGTCACAAGACCTTCGAACGCGGGGTGCACATCTACAGCCAGGGTGATCACTACGGTAGAGTCGAAACCGACTGTACCATTCCAGAACAACACGCCATCCGTAAAGGTGGGCTGGGGGCTAACGCTGGCCTCGCTAGATTTGTAAGTTGTGCTTACTGGAAGGGCGTCCGTCAGGATCACATTATTGCCGGTGTATGCGCCGGTGTTCACGATCTCGATGCGATACTCGAGCGTCGCTCCTCCGGTAGAAACCAGATCGGGCGTGACCGTCATGTGAGATTGGTTAAATTTGGGATAACCTTCTGGCGGCTCAATGGGCGCCGCCAATGGCGCCGCCAACGGCGCCGCATGCACCCAAGCCGTAGAATTTCGAGCCAGGGAAAGCCAGCAGCTTGCCAATAGCAAACCGAAGAACAGGGCCAGGCCAGTCCGCCACAATCGGGGCACAAACTTGGAAATTGACTTTTTCATCTACCGCCTCAGGGGCACCATACACTAAGAAAGGCTATCCAGCCATGAGGGCAGGTTCTCTACATTATGAACCACACAGCCCCAGCACTTAGAAGAGTCCTGTTTAAATTATAGCAACCGGCGCCGTCGGTGAACTTACATTTTTGAAAGGTGACGAATTCCTTATCCTTATCGGATCAGGCGGAAACGCAATTCGTCTTCGGTCAGGCCAAATGGCTGCAACACCGCAGCGCAGGCGCGCATAAAAAGCACCGTGTAGCGCTCGATATCCAGCCGCTCGGGAGACGGCGTGGGGGAACAATCCCAGGCCTGTACGTCCTCCCCCTTGCTATGCTCGCCGCGCAGGAACAGAAAGCGCACGGACTGTCCCGGGCGGGTGGATCTTCCGATCGCGGCCAGCTGTGTGGCGGCGACCGCGGCCGGGGAGGGCGAGCGATACTGGTCCAGCGTGCGGCTCAGCTTTTGGGTCACCAGCAATTCTTCCAGCGGGATGCCTCGGGAGCGCAACCGCCGCAGCTCCTGGCGCAGGTAAGCCAGGGTTTCGGGGAGCGCCTGTAGTAGCTCATCTTCCCTCCTGCTGTAGCCGGGATCGTTGATCCCGGCCTGCATGATCCTCCCGAGACCAGCGGTCTCAGCTAGAGGCTTGCCATTGTAGCCGGGATCGTTGATCCCGGTCTGCATATTCCTTCCAAGGCCAGCGGTTTTGGGTACGGACCTCGCCAGTCGCTCCAGGAGGCCCATCTGCACCGCGGCGATAAACGGCGGGGTGTCGCCGCGGCGCGCTTCCAGACCGCGTAGCTTAATTGAACCGTCCTGGAAGACGCCGAAGTAGCGGTTGGCTACCGGGACGCGCTCATCCGACCGCGATGGCAGGAACGCCACCCAGCGGTAGATGCCCTCCAGGGCGATGGGCAGCCCGGTGCGCCGGGCGATCTTATCCAGCAGCGGCTGCACTGCCTCCACGGACAGGCCGGTTGGGGTGTCGTATGTAGAGGCGGGTCTGCATTTACCATGTTTTGTCGCCCATATCGGCCCAGACCCGCCCCTACGCTCGCCCGCGTTCAAACCCGCCTCCGCGGTGTCCTTGCACACCCACAGCCCGTCGACATACATGTGCAGCACGGTGTAGCCCAGGTCCTCGGCGGCCTCTTTAGCGCTCAGCAGGCATTCGCGGCTATAAGCGGTCACCGCCTGGTGCGCCTCGATGCGCCCGAAGCGGGCGTTCTTGTACCCCAGGTAACCAAAACAGGTCACCAGCAGCCACTTATGCGCCGCAGCGCGCGCCTTGTACAACTTCTTGCGCGGATCCCAACGCGGCAGGTCGGCAATGCGCTGTTTCAGAGCGATGCGCTTCTCCAAGAGCGGCTGAAGCGTCTGCGGCACTAGGCCCGGCGTTGATTGATCCACCCACAGGTTGAGCTCAGGGACCCACGCAACCTGTCGCTCGGCAACTGGAGTCGCAACTACGTTACCGACCAGCTCGTCTGGGGTGTCTGGCGAGGCGGCGACTGAAGTCGCAACTACATTGCATGCAGTGTGTGGCGCGGCGAGTGAAGCCTCGACTATGTTAAATGAGGGTTGGGGTGTCGGGGCAACGTCGGTTTCGCTACCGGCGACGCCGGTCGTCTCCGGCGAGATGTTGAAACGCGCCATGATGCTGGGGTACATCGAGATGAAATCGATCTCCGCCACGTCGCGATGCAGACCGATGATCGGCTGGTACACCAGCCCGCCCTGGTCGGCGTGGAGCAGATCGAGGGCGGTCTTGGGGATCTCGGCTTGCTGCTTGCGCCACGGAGTCATCACCCCCTGTCGGAGGGCGGTGACGATCTGCATGGTCGAGATGCCAGTGCCGGGTGAGAGGCGCGCCGCCTGTTGCACGGGCATGGTGCTGACGCGGGCCGATTCGAGGATGCCATCTAGCGCATAGTCATGAAACATCATCGCGTTGAACATATCGATGTGCCAGCGCCCGGAGAGCAACACCTGCTGCCCGCGGTAGATCACCTGCCCGTAAGCGTGGTAAGAGCGCTCCGGCCGGCGTAGGATGGGCTGGCGCGCGTCGCAGGGTATCCGGGGCGGGTCTGGACTTTCCCCGTTTGGCGGATCTGGCAGGTGTTGTGGGTGTAGTGGGTGTAGGGGCGGGTCTGGACTTTCCCCGTTTGGCAGATCTGGCAGGTGCAGACCCGCCCCTACGTCGCCATAGGCCCCGCGGTTGAGTGGCAGCGGGAGGTCCAGCTTCTCCGCGAGGTCGAGCAGGTGGGGCAGCAGCCAGGTATCGCCCCAGGCGGTGAGCAGCAGATCGGGGTCGTAGCGCCATAGCAGCGCCCTTAGCCCGATCAGCAGGGCGCGCTCCGGCTGCAGCGACAGGCGACAGGTGCTGGTGAAGCCAGGCGCAGAGGCAGATTTGAAGGACGGGTGGAAATGTCGGGGCGGCTCCGTGCCGATATTGGCGACCGGGTTTAGCACATCCATGCCCGTTCCTACCGCCACATCCAGCCAGGCGGGCTTTCCCCGGCGCGGGTCGCAATCGGGGGACAGGCGCATCACGCGCAGCGGTGGCGGCGGGGCGTCCACATCCCAGGGCGAATCCAACACCTCCAGGGTGCGCACCATGGCCGGTCCGCCGGCCTGGTTGCCGGCCCGGTTGTTTATACCGGCCCGGTTGTTTATACCGGCCTCGATCGTAAGGCGCAGTTTTGCCAGCGGGAAGGTGCCATAGACGGCGGCATGGCGGGCGGTGAGCAGCAGGTCGGCGTCATAATAGGTCAGATCGGGGAAAGCCGCCACCGCCTGATGGAACACCTCGGGCAGAAGCCCAGGCTTTTGCACCTCCACCGCCAGGACGGTGACCGGCTCGGGTTGGAACAGGTCGCGGCGCTCCTGGCGGGACAGGGTCAGGGGGACGGTCTGTGCTGTGGTGGCCAGGTGTTGCCATAAGAGGCGCAGGCGTGAGTTTGGCCCGGCGGCGTAGAACGTAATCGGAAAGGATTGGCGCAGGCGCAATCTGGGCCGGGCGTACGGGCGGGTCTGGGCGCCGGCATACTGGAGAGGATTGGTGCATGCAGGCCTATCCCTACAGCAATTGTCCTCCTCCACCAGCCACAGCGCCAGCTCACCCTCCGGGTCGGCGTACAGATCCAGCAGCCAGCCGGTGATTGAGTTGGGGTCATCGCTCATGTCTGTTTTTCGAATTGCTCCAGTCGTTCCCGCAGGCGCATCACCTCTTTGTGCTCCTCCAGCAGCATGGCCAGCAGCAGCGTCTCGAAGGGCAAGGCATGGGAGGCGTAGGCCACGGCTGCCAGATGCTGGCGGGCGGAGGCGAACAGATCATCCAGGGCGAGCTGGTCGGTGCGACGCAGGGCGCGGCGAAAGCGGGTAAAGGCATCCTGCTCTTGCAGGAAGGCCTGGGTAATGGAAGGAACGGTTCGACCCATAGCGGTTAAATCCTGTGCGGCGGCAAAAGCTAGCGATTAAAACCAGTGGTTAAAACCGCAGGTTAAAACATGCGCAGCTGGCCGGTTAGAACGGATGCAGCCCGGCGACCCCGATGAACCGCGCCGGCCTGTGCAATTTCTGCCTCGAAGCGCCAGACCTGGTCGGCGGCGGTTTCCAGGCGGGAGAGGAACTCTGCGGCCTCCGCGCTAGCTGTCTCCGGACTGGCGGGCGGCGCGGCGCTGACCAGCACCGGGGCGCTATACGCCAGGCGTTTCAGGTGCTGGATGCAGCGCCCGAGCAGGCTCAGCCGCTCGCCAAGCGGCACGTTTTCATCGGCGAACGGGGCGAGCAACCCTGGCGCCAGGATCGGAGCGGCCGGGGCGGGTCCGGGCTGATCGAGGTGGAAGAGTTCGGCCCCAGCGGCGGTAAGGGTGGGTCTGGGCCGATTGATGCGATCGGGCTTGGCGCATGCAGACCCGCCGCTACACCCTACGACCCCGGCGAGCAGCGCTTCTGCCTGGTAGCAGGTGAAGGCGCGAGCCACGAGGATGCGCCGCAGGACAGCTTCCACCTGAAGGCTGCCGTCAGCCAGGCTACCGGCCAGGCCGCGGGCGATGCCGTGCAGGTCGAAGCGGTTCCCGCTATCCAGGATATGCAGGTAGACGCCGGGCGCGCTTCGACTTCGGCAAAGTACGCCTTCGCACAGCGTGCTGGCAGCATCGGCCGCCAGCGCCAGGCGCACCGCCAGGGCATCCATCAAGCGATCCACCGCCGGGTGCGGGGCAATTAACAAATAGAGCCGGGCGGTGTCCGGTTGCAGGCCGGGGATCGCCCGTCCGGCATACATACCGCTGGTATCCGGTTGGGGCTGCGGAAGGGCCGGGTGAATGTATAGGTCCATGTCGTCTGCTCTTTCTGAGTGCTAAAAGCTAATAGATGCGATTACCGCCGGGCATTTTCCACTCGACGACTTCGGAGGCAGTCTGAGCTTTCTTGGCCTGGTCGAGCGCTTTGTAATAGGCGCGCTCAGCACGGTAGGAATTGACTTCCTGGGTAGCAGCCAGCAGCTTGATAGGATCTGGGTCCATGCCTTCGGATGAGCTGAGCTCTTGCCAGGCTTTATAGCGCACAAACAGGCAGATCAGATGGGTAAAGCGATCGGGGATAGTAGTCTCGTCGCTGGAACCGGATAGCGCGTTATGCTCGACACAGGCGGTGTAGGTGATGGTTTCTAAGGCGGCTGGGCTTTCACTGATGACGATCTGTGGCGGGTTCAGGCTATCGGCATCCTGTGGGCGAAGGATGTCGTAATAACCTTCGACGTTCCAGAAGGTGACCAGCTTCGAAGAGCGGTAATTGAGATAACTCGGAGGATCGTCGGAGGTAGGATATTCGACCTTGATCATGTCGATGAAGGTGAGCTCGAGATCGTAAACATGGGTACCGGCCGTGGTGGAAAGCGTGTTGATGATGGTGCGGGGAAAGTGGTTATTCAGATCCCGGATGGCGGCATTGATCCACGAGTCGATCTGCTGAGTAGTGAAGATGGGGGCGACTATGGAGGTATCGCCGATGAGATCGCGGCAATCCTGGCGGAGGGTAGCTAGTGTGAGGGCCATGGGAGAAATCCTGTTAGGAAATTAGGAAATTAGGTCCGCCGGGTACGGCGGAAATTAGGAAATGACGTCATTCTTCAGTGACGACGAAGCAGGCAGCGCCGGCGGCGAC
>MGNS01000149.1:2783-5853 GCA_001795165.1 Chloroflexi bacterium RBG_16_57_11 | reverse complement strand
TTAAAGCAAATGGGGGCGTAGGTGCTGACATAGAGACCTAACAAAGTGGGGGCTGCGGCGCTGGTCTGGTCGTAGAATGCGACGAGTGCCGGGGTGGTGGAGTTGCAAGTAGCGATGATTGTATGGATGCCGCCTGGTCCGGTGACGACGGTGCGGGTTACGCCTGGGCCGATGTAGTTATTTGTGTAAGCTTGGATACGGGCCATGATGAGAACCTTTAGGAATTAGGAAATTAGGAATTAGGCGAAGGTATCATATCTTCTTTGCGGATGGTGGGATTAGGGAAGCCAAGGTCGATTGCCAGGACGTTGACATGATGCTCTTTGTATAAGATGAAGTCTATTTCCCACATGGCGACGGTGATATTTTTGTAGTGTAGATGGGCGTCTGACTTTTCTTTTTCGGTGGCGTTTGGGTTGGCTTCGACTTGATCCATGCGTTGGCGTGCGCCTTGTTCCTGATATGCCAGGGCGATCCAGGCGGAGACGAGAGTAGAAGGAGTAAGGTTGCTCATAAATTCGGTTGGGGCTGGCTGGGGAGAGCAGCCAGCCCCGGGCGGTGGGCGAAGCTTGCCCCCTTATTCGGGGGCTGGCTGGGGGGAGCAGCCAACCCCCTCAAAGAGGAGAAGGCCGCCCGACGCCGGTATAAACAACCGGTCGGACGGTTGACCTGCGAAGGCCCAATAGAAGGGCAGGTCATAGACCTGTGAGAGGGCAGGTCACAGACCTGCCCCTACCCGAAGGTCCAGGTCAGGATCACACAGACATTTGCCATGTGGGAGGCGTGGTCTGTGACCAGGACTGATACAACGCTGCTCTTCAAGATGTGAGGATATGCTCCGCCAGCGCCTACGCCATCGAAGCCGGCAGGTGTGCTGACTACTACGGGTGTGCCGCTGGCTCCAAAGTTTTCGGCTGCCAGGTAATAATCATCATCGGAGGTGGAGCCGATCTTGAGGGTGCCGACATTGGCGGTAGAGTTGCACGCGCTGACATGGATGAGCTGTGCATCGAAGGGCAGGGTGAAATTGAAGGTGTGGTTGGCGGCCAGGGTGGGGCCGAGGTTGAAGGTTTGCTGGAAGACGTTCATAGGTGTGCTCCTGTGATTAAGTGTCAAGAATCAAGTGTCAAGTGTCAAGTAATATAGGGCCTTCCACCCATGTGACCGTGTAGGGGGGTTACGGCTTCGGATCACTATCCCGGTGTTGCGCCGCCGGTAACTTATTCTCTACAGTGACCGCCTAACCAGCTATGCCCAAATCACATTGAGTGTGTGAAGCGAGGGTACCAGGTGCATTGCACGTTGAACGTGCAACGCACCTGAACGGTTTAGGCGACGTTCGCTTTGTACATGCCGCGCCAGTCGATGGGGGCGACGGCGTAGAAGAAGCGAACTTTAACCGGCATGGTGTCGTTTGTGAACATTAACCCCGCGGTGGGGGATGCCACGCTGAACACTTCGGGCTGTCGTCCGTAGCGATAGCCCACGCCGATGGTGGGGTACAAACGCGGGTCACAGATGGCTGCCCAATCGTTGGTGTCGGTCCACATGTCCACGACGATAACGCGCTGGCGGGCGGCTGCCATGCGAGCTGAGAAGCCTTCGCCTTCGGCATTGATGTTGACTGGAGCGGCTACACCATTTGACAGAGCGTAGGTGTAGTCAAACTCGGTGGCGATGACCTGGGTAGCGGTGATTTCCAGATCCGGGGGAACCAGCAGGAACTTAGGGACGACCAGGCCGCCCAGGCGCTCACTGCTATTGAGCTCGGTGAATTTGCGCATGGCGATGCGAGCTGCATTCCAGGTGGTCATGGTGAGAGCAGAAGTGCCAACATTGCCGCGGGTAGAGTGGAACAGAGCGGTTCCGTCGGTGAGGTTGGGGCCTGCGCCGGAGGCCTGGGTGAAGATGTAAGAAATGGACTTAGACAAGGTCAGCCAGGCAGCTTGAGCCAGGGCACGCGGAGCACCGCGCAAACGGCCGGTGTCGTCCTTGTCGATGGCTTCCAGGGTTAGCCCCAGGTAGCCGCCTTTCTTGTAGAACGTGCCGGTTTCCTTGCTGTCATCCCAGGTGAGCTCGGTGTAGGTAGCGCCTTCTGCCACGGTGGGGAGCTCGCCGACGCCTCCTAACAGGGTCCATTGGATGTTCTGCAGGGTCTGGAAGTCTTCTTCGTTGACGATGGGCGCCCACCACATGGGATAGTTGATGAATTCTTGAGCCACGCGCTTATTGAGAACGTTGGCGACCATGCTGGCCATGGTGGAGGAGTTGACCGAGCCAAACTGGATACGATCTGCCTGGAACATGCCTGACATTTCGTAGTCTCCGGAGAGCATGTGGTACAGCTCGCGGATACCGGTCAATGGGGCGATGCCTTCGGCTGGGCGCTGCCCGGAAAGCAGGGCTTCTAGGGCTTGCTCGATGCGGTCCAGGCTGGTGCGCATGTTGGAGATCTGCGCGGAGCGGGGGGCGGTACCGCCGATTTGGATGACGTTGTTGGCCGACAGGTCAGCCAGGTACTTGCGCTCGGCTTCGATGGCGGTTTGTAATTCCTGGGGAGTATTCCAGGTTTGGGCGGAGAGGCGGGCCTTGGAGGGCTCGGGCAGGTTGCTGCCGGCGATGACCTGCGCGGCGGCGGTTTGAGCTACGGCGGTGGACCAAGCGTTGATCTGGTCCGCTGCGTGGTCAGGGCGGACACCGTCCGCCCCTACGGTGGTGGGTGCAGAAATTTCGGTCATGGTATTAGGTGTTTCTCCTTTCGGTTCGAATCGGGCAGGTCGCAGACCTGCCCCTACACTTAACGCTGCTAGTATCCTCCCGTCTGCAGCGGGTTGGAATACCAGGTCAACGCTTTCCACGTGACGGATGTCTGTAATTTTTCTTTTATCCCAAACAGGATAGAAGGATATAGATAGGCCGATGTCGGCGGGGTTGTCATCCTCCAGGAGCTCATCGATAATTTGACAGGCCAGGCTGCCGGAGGGGGTTTCGTTGAAGACCAGATCGCCTACAATGGCTTCTGTTGCGAGATCGTAGCCGATGTTCTCGGTTTTGCCTGCCAATTTTTCAA
>MGNS01000149.1:0-2682 GCA_001795165.1 Chloroflexi bacterium RBG_16_57_11 | reverse complement strand
TTTCTGTGCCGTCAGCTTTTTTGACGTAGCCGGCGCGTACGAAGCGGGCGTGGTAGCGGTGGGCTGTGCCGTCGGAGATGGCGCTAAAGAGGATAGAGGTTTTAAAGGTGTCAAGTGTCATGTGTTGGGTGCTCCAGTGTCAAGTGTCAAGTGTCAGGTGCTCCAGATTAAACAAGGATATTGGATCCCGCATCGCTGAGAATGGGGGTGGCCTGACAACGGATTTTGGGATCGGATTGAACGGATTTTAAAGAGGTTAATTCGGATCTTGCATCGTCGTTTATGTAGATGGTCGACCAGGCTGGAACGTCAGAAGTGGCGGTGATGGCCAGTATCGCCGGTTGCGATGGTGCGGTCACCGCTGGCTCGCCGGTTATGGTGGTACCACCATCGGTAGCGGTGACCGCATCGCTGGCGGTGGCGATGCTGACGTGACTTGTTTTTTCCAGTGCAGCGAGTAAAGCCTGACGTTCGAGGCGGGGCATGTGGGTTAGCTTATTCTGCCAGCGTTTGATCTTGCGGGTGATGCGCTCACGCTGGCGGTAATTGGCTCCCAGGTAGCGGTAGTCATGCAAGGCGATGGGGTCCGGATAGTTCATCCACAGGGTTTCGGTTACAGGTGTATTTTTTCGAGTCTTGGTTTGATATTGGATGAAACGCCAATCTTGGAGATACCAGCTGTAGAGCTCGGACCAGTAGCCGGATAGTGAGACCATGCAGGGTAAAGTCAGGATGATTTGGAGCAACTGTTCGTGTTGTTCGTTGGTCATTTCCCATAGGTAATACTGGCGGTATTTCCTGGTTTCGAGCAGGTAAGGCGGGTCTAAGTAGATGTACGTATCTTTGGTGAAGGTGTTGGATCCCAGGTAGGATATCGCATCACCACAGATGAAGGTGACACCTGGTATCTGTGATCGTGAAGAACACGATTCTTGTTGATTCAGCCAGTGGAGGATGACCGATTCGTCCCGGTCCATGGCGATGCTGCAGGAGGCCGGTTTCTTGTAGCGGAGGATTGCGCCCATTCCCAGGAACGGCTCGATATATACCCGGTGTGGGGGTACCTGGTTGATAATGGTCTGGTAGGTACCGGATTGCGCCTTGCCGCCGATGTAGCTCATTGGGTAGCTCCCTGGATGGCTGTAAGCATGTTGGATCCCGCATCGCTGGGAATGGAGGTGGTTGCCTGACAACGGATTTTGGGATCGGATTGAGCGGATTGGTGAAGGGCGTACAGGATTTGGATTCCGATGTATTTGGTGTAGGCGGGCGGGATGGCCTGGGCTAATTCGTCGCGGGTCATCCAGTCGATTTGCATGGCAATCGCTGCATCTTTCTTACTGAAGCCGTTCCCGGCTGGGGTGATGATGGTTAGACCTCGAGAAAAAGCAGAGTACAAGTTTAACGTTTTAGCCTTGACCCACTTTGGATGTTGGCTGTGAGTTGGCGCAAGCATGCGGGGATAAGTTTCGAAGTTGCGGTGACGGATCACCTTTAGATCGAACATGAGACCGCAAAGCATGACCGGGTATTCCAGGGGCGCAAGCGGTACATTCTCGATGACGTAATATTTTCCGGTTCTCCGGAGCAATTCTCGCAAAGGCTCGATTAGCTCGGGTCCTCCATGGGACCAGGGTAGATTTGCCGTTACGCTGTAAGCCTGGCAGGGTGGTGATGCGTGGATCACGTCGTACTCTGTGCCGTGCTCAGCTAAATACTCTAAAGCGTCTGACTGGATGAACTTAAACGGGTAGCGCTTCTGTGGCTTGATATCCACGCCGGTGATGTCTTTGAAGCCTGCCTGATGGTAGCCCATGGCTGCGCCGCCTGCCCCACAGAAGAGATCAAGTAGCTTAATCATTCTGGGGTGGTCTCCTTGACGGTGGGGTTGGGCTGGACGATGTCTGCGGGGACGGGGGGCTTTTCCTTGATCTCGGCGATCATGGCGTCGATGGTGTCTTCGGACACGGGGGTTCCGGAGAACTGGAAGAAGGTACGAAGCATCTGGCGCTGGAGAGTTTCGGGTGCGGTGGAGAGGATGGCGCCCAGGTTGTAATAGGCTTGAGAGAGATCACGACTTGACTTTGCCAGGGACTCGTTGTCGAAGCGGGAGATGTCGGGCATGCTGAACACAAACAGAGTTTCGTAATCTGACCTGGCGATGCGGGGGGCTGCGCCGATCTCGGTAGCCCGGAGGTAAGCATGGTAGATAATGTCTGAGATGACGAACTTGAAGTAATTCTGACGGCGTACCAGGTGCCTCTCGGTGGGTCCGGCCATGGCCTGGGCGGTGGCCAGGGAGATATCGCCGGCGTCGCCGCGCCAGTGGGGCGGGAAACCGGAACCGGCGTCGATCATGGCGCGCACGGCCTGCATGTCGTGACGGGCGTCTACGGCTGCCAGGTTTGGGTTGACGGATTTCCAGACTTCGGCTTCGTCGTGGACGATGATCGATCCGGTGTCGGGGGGCATGCGGTATTGCTCGGCCTTGGCTGCGACGGCTGCGGCTGGAACGGTGACATCCCACAGAAAAGACCTGGCTGCCCAATGGAGGCGCACGCGGTCTTCTACAAGGCGTGAATACCTTAGCAGCCAGGTTAGCATGGTAGTCAGGTCGCTTTCGCCTAGCAGCGCTCCCAGGGGCCGATTGATGGCATAATGTAGCATGACGGCGTTGGAGTA
>MGNS01000148.1:4955-5067 GCA_001795165.1 Chloroflexi bacterium RBG_16_57_11 | reverse complement strand
GTGATCCATATCCGATCCGGATGGGCAAGATCCACCACAGGTTCCACATTGCAGGCATAACTCCAGGTTGGTATGCCCTCCGGGAGTTGCCTGGACGACCTCATCAAAGAAG
>MGNS01000148.1:4416-4912 GCA_001795165.1 Chloroflexi bacterium RBG_16_57_11 | reverse complement strand
CCATATATTTTTTTGAAAGAGCTGATTGATCAGCGAAAAGCCCGGAAAAGACACAGCCAGATTTCTCTGGAAGTTTCAGGCGTGAAAAATTATCTATTAATCTCACATTAAGTATCCCGGAAGTATTCTTGTTTGGTAAGTAACAAAAAGCACAAGGTGATCTGACAAACGTAATGAGGATCACCGGCAGGATGAGGAAAAATCGAGGTAGAATATAACCCTATTGGATAGTGTTTGGAAAATATTGGTAATTTGAGGTCGAGAATCATGGTCGATAAAAAGCCGATCCAATACAGGCAGTACCGTTCCGGCCGCTGGGAAGTGGTCGACGCGGGCATCGTCACCGAAACGCCGGTCTCCCTTACTGTCAATGGTGATGTCTGGTTGACCTTCATGTGCACCCCGAACCAGCTGGAGGCGCTGGCGGCTGGCTTTCTCTTCAATGAAGGAGTGATCCAGAGCGCCGATCAGATCGCCGACATCCGCCTGTGCGCGC
>MGNS01000148.1:1947-4347 GCA_001795165.1 Chloroflexi bacterium RBG_16_57_11 | reverse complement strand
GCTGCACCGGTGGGTTTACCGCGACCGACGTCACTCAAGTGGATCCGGTCCATTTGAATGGATTCGTAATCCATCCGAAGACGGTTGGAACTCTGATCGAACAGCTATTTGAATCCCAGGATCTTTATCGCCAGGTAGGAGGGGTACATACTTCCGCCCTCTCGGATGGGCAGCAGATCTGGGCGATGGCGGAGGACATCGGCCGCCATAACTCGCTGGATAAGCTGGCCGGGCTGTGTTTGTTAGAGGGCATTGCGATCTCGCGCCGGATCCTGCTGACCACCGGGCGGATCAGTTCCGAGATGCTGCAGAAATCAGCCCGCATGCAGGCGTCCATCATGATCTCGCGCACCTCCCCCAGCTCGCTGTCGATTGAACTGGCGCAGAAATGGGGGATCACACTGATCGGCTATGCGCGCCGCGACCGGTACAACGTCTACTCCTGGCCGGAGCGGATCGATACCGGAGAAACGTTCGAACGTTCGAACGTTAAAACGTTTGAACGTTGAACTCCTTTGTGCCTTTGTCCCTCTGGCACCTTAACGTTAAATTCTTTGTGTTAAATTCAGACCTCCCCGGTGTGAATGCTGTGAATCACGCCGGGGAGGTCTCGTTGCTTTGCGCCCGATCGTCCCTACTGCTCACTCCACGGGGAGGAAGTAGCGTTTGAGCGTCCAGTTAGTGTCCTAGAAGCTGCAGTTTCCCGGAGCAGGGACGTCAATCCGGAAAACGCCACCTTCAGCCAGTAATTGAGTCACATAGGTCACGACATCCACACTGCCTTCATTTCTCACGAAGTGTGTGTCGAAACCGGGATCCAGGATGGCGCTGCCTGCAGGATAATTCACCCCGGTGCAGGTGGGATCATCTCCCTCGTAATACGTCAGGATCCCAGAGGCAACAACAATCAGATGCGGCCCCGCATGCTGGTGCCAGCCAGTGTAACCGCCGGGTGCTATGGTAATCTTGTACGTCTGAATCTGGGTCACATCCATGTTTACTTTAGAATCATCCTTAGCCTTTACCCTGACCGGCTCTGGTAAAAATCCTGAACTAAGCAATTGCACAGTGGCTGCCGATCCAGGAGTTGCTCTGGACGTACCTACCCAGAAAAACGAACTGATTACCGCAGTAAGGATTACCAGAGCTGTAATTAAGAGATACCTCGTATTCCACAACAATCTTGCTGACATCTCAATGCCTCCTCAAGTGAAACTCGTAGTTAGCCGTTATCCAAAGAAGAATCCTGACTCGTCCGTGTCTTGTTATTAATTCATCCATAACCTCCTTGGTCGAGATTTCAACGAATTTAGATACATTAAATCCGAATTCGATTCTCCACTGGTACCCCTTTAAGGTACAATCTGTGGTACTCAGGGGAACCCCGGTGGACTTTACTTACTCATTTGGATATTGGATATTGCGGCGGAGAAAAGCGCTGAATCTCACCCGGGCCGAGCTGGCCGGGCGGGTGGGTTGCGCGGCCGAGACGATCAAGAAGATCGAGCGGGACGAGCGCCGCCCCTCCCAACAGATCGCCACCCTGCTGGCGGATGTTCTGGCTGTCCCATCGGAAGAGCGCGAATTATTCTTGCGAGTCGCCCGCGGACAGCGATCGGTCGACCGGCTGCGACTGGTCACCCAGCCCCTGCAAGCCCCTGCCCGCCTCCAGCCATTCCTTTCCCCTCAAGCCACACCCTTCATCGGCCGGGAAACTGAGCTGGCTGCCATCGCCAGCCTGCTGGGCAACCCGGACTGCCGGCTGCTGACCCTGGCCGGCCCCGGCGGGATCGGCAAGAGCCGGCTAGCTTTTAAAGTCGCCGAAGGACAGACCGGCGCTCACGCGCACGGCGCGTACGTCGACGCCCTGGCGGGGGTCGCCTCGGCTGACGTCCTGCCGTCCAGCATCCTGTCCGCCCTGGGGCTGGAGCTATATAGCAAGTCCGATCCGCAGGAGCAGCTGCTTGCTTACCTGAAAGAGCGGCAGGTGCTGCTGGTGCTGGACAACTTCGAGCACCTGCTGGAAGGCAGGGAGCTGCTGGCCGGCATCCTGAAGAAAGCGCCGCGCGTAACCCTGCTGGTCACCTCCCGCGAGCGGTTGGACCTGGCAAGCGAATGGGTCTTCCCCCTGGAGGGGCTGGCTTACCCGGAGTCAGGCCGGGCGGACCAGCTCGAAAACTACGAGTCGGTGGCTTTATTCGCCGCGACGGCGCGCCGACTGAAGCCTGATCTCGATCTGGGGGAGGCCAACCTGCAATCCGTGGCGCGCATTTGCCGGCTGGTGGAGGGCATGCCGCTGGCCGTCGAGCTGGCCGCCGCCTGGATCCCGACGTTAATGCCGCAGGAGATCGCCAGGGAGATCGAGCACAGCCTGGACATTCTGGAGGCGGACCTGCGCGA
>MGNS01000148.1:1449-1920 GCA_001795165.1 Chloroflexi bacterium RBG_16_57_11 | reverse complement strand
CCTGCGCGCCGTATTCTACGCCTCCTGGGAGCAGCTCACGCCCGCCGAACAGGAAGCCATCCAGCGGCTATCCGTTTTCCGGGGCGGGTTCAGCCGGGGGGCGGCCGAGATCGCCGCCGGGATAGGCTTGCAGGCGCTGCTAAGTCTGGTGAATAAGTGCTGGCTAGGGTTAGAAATCGGTGGGCGCTTCCGCGCCCACGAGCTGCTCCGCCAGTACGCCCTCGACCACCTGGAGCAGGAAGCCTACTTGTGGAAGAGCGCCGGCGAAAACCACAGCGCCTATTACTGCCGCCTGCTTCGTGAACATGAGAAAAACTGGCGCCATCCAGGCGAGAGGGAAGCCCGTTCCGAGATCAAGGTTGAGATCCAGAACGTTGATGCAGCCTGGAAGTGGGCCCTCGACCAGGGCCGCCTGGACCTGCTCGCCCAGGCGCTGGAGAGCCTGTGCACCTATTATTTCTACTGGAGCGG
>MGNS01000148.1:442-1369 GCA_001795165.1 Chloroflexi bacterium RBG_16_57_11 | reverse complement strand
GGTCTTTCAACAGATGCTGCTCTCCTGCTCGCCAGGGCGCTGACCTGGCAGGGCTACTGCAATATCGATTTTGCCGCCGCCGACCGGCTATTTGCAGAAGCCGGGGCTATCTTGGAACAGCTAGAGCAGAATGGATATGATATCCATTCAGAGAAGGCCCGCCTGTTGTATTTCAGAAGCGAGATGCTGGATTGGTCTTATCCTCAGCAGTCCCGGCAGCTGCTCAGCGAGAACCTGGCCCTGTTCCAGGAGCTGGGCGATGAAGCCATGCTAGGGGATGTGCTGAGATCATTGGGTTTCTTTGCCTGGATTGAGGGGGATTTTGACCGGTCGTTGAGTTTAACCAGGGAGGGTCTGGCTTACTCGCAAAGGGCTGGCGATCTGCTCGGATTGAGCCGCGGCCTGGATATGCAGGCGAGACTCTTCCGGGAAAAGGGGCAGTTCGAAGAGGCCGAGCATTGCCATAAAGAGGAATTGGCCTTCGACCGGGAATCTGGCAATCGCACCGACGAACAATGCTGCCTGGGAAACCTGGCGCACACACTGGTCTGCGCTGGCCGGTTCACCGAGGCGGAAGCAATGGCAAAGGAGAGCTTGAGCGTGTGCGAGGAGATCCGCTACGTCAATGAGTATGCGGTCTTCCTCCGCTCACGGGCGCTCTTGCACCAGGGTTTCTATGCTCAAGCCAGGAACTGGGCCAATCGCAGCCTGGAAATAGCGCTCGATTTAAGCTCGGCTATGACCATCGTCGGCTCCCGTATGCAGCTGGGAGAGATCGACCTGGTCGAAGACCGGCTGGCAGAATCACTGGAGAACATGCAGACCAGCCTGGAGGCCGCCCGGTCGCACGCCCAGTTCATCCTGACCGCCATGCCGCTGGCGGACCTGGCCTACACATATTGGGCGCTGGGGCAGGCGGAACAGGCA
>MGNS01000148.1:0-304 GCA_001795165.1 Chloroflexi bacterium RBG_16_57_11 | reverse complement strand
CCAGCACCCGTATATCGCCAATTCGCAGTGGTTCGAGGACATCGCCGGGCGAGAGATCGCCTGCCTGGCGGCCTCCTTGCCTTCCGAGACCGTGATCGCGGCGCAGGCGCGCGGGCGCGCCCTCGAATTCTGGCAGGTGATCGAGCACAGCGTTCAAATGTTAGAAAGGTTTGAAGGTTAGCAGGTTGCCAGGTTTGAAGGTCGGAACCGCGAATCTACGCGGCTTATATTCCTGCGCGCCTTTTCGATAAATCTATTAGCTTGAAACCTTCCAACCTTCCAACTTGCTAACTTTGTAACTCCC
>MGNS01000147.1:26886-27807 GCA_001795165.1 Chloroflexi bacterium RBG_16_57_11 | reverse complement strand
CTCTTGGACCAAGCGACGGTCAAGAAAACTCCGCAAGGTGAGCCGATTCCTGGTAGGGAAGCGGAGCTTTGGCAGAATAACGCGGGCGGATACGTTTTCAAAGCGGACTCCTGGACCCGGCTAGAACGGTTTCTTATTCTCGGGACAGAAGGTGGCACGTACTATGTGGACGAGCACGATCTAACCAAGGAAAACGTCTCGAACGTCCGGGCCTGCATCGCGCATGATGGTCTGAAGGCAGTGAGTACGATCTGGGGTATTTCCATGTCGGGGAGGGCACCCAAGAACGATCCGGCGCTGTATGCACTGGCATTGGCCGCATCGTATGCTGACGTAAAGGTCCGGGAAGCGGCTTTTATTGCTCTTCCTCACGTAGCTCGCATCGGGACGCATCTATTCACATTCTGCGCGTTCATCGACAGCATGCGGGGATGGGGGCCTGCTCTTCGGCGGGCGGTTGCCGCGTGGTATACGGAGAAGCCGGTGGATGCGTTGGCCTATCAAGTGCTGAAGTATCAGCAGCGGAACGGCTGGAGCCATCGGGACGTGTTTCGGCTGGCGCATCCGAATCCTTCGGGACAACCGATGGACGGTACAGTGGAGAATCACCTAAATCTATTCGGGTGGATCATGGGTAAGCAAGATGAATCCTACCCTACTTCTCTAGTTGGGGCGTTTGAACGCGCCAAGGCTAATCCAGATCCGAATCATGTGGCACGATTGATCCGGTCCTATGGACTGACCCGCGAAATGATCCCTACAGAAACGCAGCGGTCGCCGGAAGTCTGGGAAGCACTACTCGAAAGGATGCCTGCGACAGCCATGATCAGGACGCTGGGTCGCATGGGGTCGGTGGGGCTTCTCGTTCCCTTCTCGCAAGCCGCTAGGACAATATGTGACCGGCTCGCGGATTCGGAGCAG
>MGNS01000147.1:22373-26855 GCA_001795165.1 Chloroflexi bacterium RBG_16_57_11 | reverse complement strand
CAATTCCTGAACGCTTTGCTTACATACCGAACTGGCAAGGGCTTGCGCGGCAATCTTGAGTGGCCCGTCGTCCAGCAGGTTGTAGATGCTCTCAATGAGGCGTTCTACGCGGCGTTCGATCAGGTCATTCCTGCCGGCAAGCGGTTCTATCTGGGCATCGACGTTTCCGGGTCGATGACTCACGGTGAAGTAGCTGGGATTCCGAACCTTACGCCAAACATGGGGGCGGCAGCGATGGCAATGCTTATCGCCCGCACCGAGCCGAACCATTTTATCGGCGGTTTTGCCACGCAATTCATTGATCTTGGTATCACCAGATCAGATACCCTAGAAGCCGCCATGAAGAAGGCGCGGCGGAATTTCGGCGGGACCGATTGCAGCACTGCCATTGCCCACGCTCTAGACAGCCGATATCCGGTGGACGTGTTCGTGGTAATCACGGATGGGGAGACGTGGGCTGGCGACAAGCACACATGCCAAGCCTTGGTGGAATATCGGCAGAAAAGCGGAATTGCGGCTAAATTGATCGTGATCAACATGGTGGCAAATATGACCTCGCTGTGCGATGTGGAAGATCACGGATCGTTGGATGTTGTTGGTTTCGACGCATCGGTACCGGCATTGATCAACGAGTTTGTTTGCCATGGAGGTAACGAGAGTGCATGAGATTATGGGTGTAATTATTACGGGATTGGTGGGGTTAGTTATACTGTTGGCTTTGCTGGTAGCCATAGGTATCCTCGTAAAATTCACGCTGGAGGTGATCCTACAATGAAAACTGCCCCACCAATTGAAGAGGGCAAGGACGCCATTGAATATATGACGGTAGCCGAGGTGGCACAGATGCTCAGGGTTAAGGAGGCAACCGTATGCGACTGGCTACGCTGCGGCTTCATGATGGGGACGCGCATTGGAAAGCAGTGGCTTATTCCGAAACCGCTGAAGACGCGTACTGTTCTTAACGGTAAGATTGTGTGGAACAATGTTGGGGACCTGACCTGACTGGAGTGTGATGTATTTGAAAGTACTGATGGAAATTGCCTCTGTGTCGATGTTGGTCCTGGCAGTAGGCGCCGTAGTCTTGGCGACTGGCATGCTTGCTGTGTTCATGTACCAAGAATTGATTCAAATCGTTAGATCCAGACGCGAAGATTATTTATTCTCCTCAAAGAATTTGCACAAATAGAGAAGATCTTGGATAAATATCCGCCCAAAACGACTCGACTCCATAACCTTGCGCGCCGGAAACATTAAAAAGTGGCGCTGCGAAAATAAATCTTGCGGCGACCGAAACTTTTAGTTTCGAGCCGGGATGTTTTTTCCCTTGTGTTTCACGTGAAACATGGGGCTACACTGTCGGGTGTTTTTTGTTGTTGACGGGCCGCCCTAACAGGTTTACACTTACGGTGGAAAGGTCAGCGCCAGTTTCCAGACGAGAATCCGAATGCTGGTTCTACCGTTTCTCCGTTTAATGGCGTTCACCCGGCTGGCAAGGCCGGGTGAACGCTTTCACATACCTGCTCTGCCAATATCATCATTCCTCGTTCGGCGAAACGGACGAGACGCCCGGCAATCTTTCGAGTACAGCTTTCGTATAAGTGCCGCATGTGTTTTCCCCTTGACAGGCCGGCCGAATAGGTTTACACTGCTCTTGTGTCGGTGCTGTCGACGAGCATCGGCCCTTTCGGATAGAGACGCATGTGACGGGGATCAACGGCGGATGGCTGCTAACATCCGCCACCCCGCCCTTATAGCAGGAGGGTGTTATTACACTCACACTCCACAATTCGATTCAGTTTTCGGAAGGGTCACGCGGTTCACAGACATGGTGAGCCCACTCTGCATTGAGCTTTTCGCGGGCTCATTCGGCTGGGGGCGCGGGTTCGTCTCAGAGGGATACCATGTGATCGGCTTCGACCTTGCGCATGAGAATTATCACGGCCCGGTGCCGGAGGGATGCGAGCTAGTGATCCAAGATGTGCTGACACTCGATGGGGCACAATTCAGGAACGCCGCGTGCATTGTAACGTCGCCGCCGTGTCAATCCTACAGTTACCGATCCATGCCATGGGGGCGAGCTAAGGCGCTACCGCCGCCGGACAATTCCCTTTTTGAGGCCTGCTTTAGGATTCAGCGTGAAGCCAGCGCGGCGGCCGGCCGTGATATCCCGATGATTGTGGAAAACGTCAAGGGTGCCCAGAAATGGGTTGGTAAAGCCGCGTGGCACTACGGCAGCTTTTATCTCTGGGGTGATGTGCCTGCATTAATAGGGGCGGTGGGGCGTTCCTTCCAGACTGCGGCGGTGGCGCAGATGGGCGCCAGGAAGAATGAAGGCGGATCTTGGTTTAACAAGTCTCACAACATCACACTGCCACATAATCCCGTAAACGATGGCGTTAAGCAAGGCGGCAACCCTGATAGCATGACGAGGCGGTTTTCGTCACGCAGTACAGCTCGCAAAGCAGCATTGGCGGCTATTGCAAAGATTCCATTTGAGTTGGCGGCGTATATAGCGAGGTGCTTCTATCCTGCCTGATACGCCAGTTTTAACCAGAATTTTTTCACGGACGCCTTGGGGTGCCTCGCCAGGCAGCAACGGGTCCCTAGACAATGTCGGCTCGAAAAAAGGCAAGTAGGCTTCTGGCAAAAGCTGCCCGCGAACGGGAACGCGATGCACGCCGGTCGAAGCAATTGTTCGCGGCTTCCCTTCGAGCATGTCCATCAAAACCAGAAGCTCGATTGCGCGATGAAATATGCAGAGCCTATCCAGAATACGTTTTTCACAGTAACCCGGTAGTGCTTGGATTCATCCCAGACTTGTTTTCGGAAGGGCTTAAGCTGGTCATTGAGGTAAATGGGCGAATCCACGAGTCCAGGAAGGACTACGATCACCGGCGAGATGCAGCATTCGCGGCTGCCGGAATCATGACGGTAAGAATTGCGGCTGAGCAGATCTTCGCCGGTTGCCAGATTTGCGGCGCTCCCGGACGAGTAACGCCAACCGCGCAGTTTTCCACAGAAACCTCACTTTCCCACAGGTTTTCCACAGGGTTATCCACAGAATGTAGTACGATTTCTCTTGCAACGGTTTGTGCCAACTGATATTCTGGACTCATGAGAAGTCCAGCAGAAAAAATTCAAAAGCAGTATGCAGCCAAGGGAATCGTCATCAATCTGGCGGTTGCCGAAAAACTGGCCAATCGGTGGCTCCCGTCCGGGCCCGGCGGAGGGATCACGGAAGATGAAAAACACTCTATCCTGCAACATACGCCAGACTCGGACTTTGCGGACACTGCCTACGCCATGGGGTACGATGTTGCGGGGCCTTCGAGGGGCTGTTTCCGGGTCAGACAAACAGCAGACGGCAAGACGTGGTTGTTCGGCGGCTTAGCTACTGTCTTGGGCCGAACCGTGGATTATCTGGGTGGGCTCGGCATCTCAACCACGCCGGAGGATGAGGAATGACGGGTTCTGTGTTGCGGCTGGCAGCATTGGTATATGTGCTGCCATGCGCCCCGACTAGTGATACATCATCAAAATGAGGAAACCAAAATACTGGAGGCCGGCCACCGGTCACGCGCGCCTGAAATGTGGGACACTGTGCAGCAGCGCGCGCGCGGGACCCAAGGAGGAGTAGAAATGAGATGTAATGTATGCCTAGAAGAGCCTTGCTGTGCTCCGGCGCAGTGTGACAAAGAGCGCGCGAGATCCGTGGCCACTTACGGGGAAATTCCCGTTGGGACGGAGGTGGAAATCATTCCGGGCGCTGTGGTAGTAACAACTCCGAGAAACTTTTATCGCTCTTTCGTTTTTGTCGGCGACCGGCCCGCCGTCGAAGTTAAGGAATCGCCATATTCCCCGGTACCATTGCTCGGGGAGTGGGAACCGAGCGACCCGAACGGGCGGCTCTTTCTGAAACGAGGGAAGTTTCGGAGAGTATCATGACGATGCTGTGGCCGTTGCCGCCCAGAGCTAGCGCATCCTCGGCCATGGTGCGTTTTGATTCGCCGGTTTCCACAGAAACCTCACTTTCCCACAGGTTTTCCACAGGGTTATCCACAGAATGTAGTACGATTTCTCTTGCAACGGTTTGTGCCAACTGATATTCTGGACTCATGGAAATGAGCAACAAATACTTCAGCTACGACCTGTACAACACTGAGACCGAGCAGGTGGAGGCTACCGAAAACCATACCGCCGATGAGATTCGGCGCGCTAACGATATCTTTCGCCAGAATGGCGAACCGCAACGCTGGGTTGCAACCCCGTGGGTGAATCAGACGATGCAGAAACTACGGGCGTCGCGGTATGACGCCTATATCACGGAACGGGAGAGAGCGGGCGACGATGCCTGGAAGCGTTCGTGGAAGCAATCATTTCAGGCATCGTTCGGGCCTGCCGCCCGATGCGAACATGATCCAAAATTCTCTCGATTGGAGATTAACGCGGCACCACCGTTTTCGTGTGATGCGGCGTGGAATG
>MGNS01000147.1:21484-22346 GCA_001795165.1 Chloroflexi bacterium RBG_16_57_11 | reverse complement strand
CTGCTCCCGCGTCACAAAAAACTGGGAAAAACGGAGTGTGTTTATTGCCCCTACCGCCTCCTGCTCCTAAACCTGCCGCGCTAGGAGGCATTATGATGAGCAAAACAAAAAGGAACAAAACAATCAACTTGCCATCGCAAGACGAAATGCTACAGCGGCTGCTGACGGTGGACGACGATAATCACATCCAGCAGAAATTCTACCCGATGCTCCTCCAGGCCGCCGGCTCGCAAAAGGTGGCCGTGGGAGTGGTGATGCTGCTTCAACTCGCCATGTACGATTACACCGAAAGCCTGCCGCCCGCGATAGGCGCAATCATGAAGATGCAAATGCCAAGCTTCATCGACGCGCTCTGTCCAGACGGGGAAGTCGCGAAGGACGCGAAAGCGTTCTGGGAAAAAACACAGGAAATATGAGTTCCATTGGCATGACCAAAAACATGATGGAAAACGACAAAGCAGAACAAAAAAACAAGGGTGGACGGCCTCCGGTCGAGCGGAAGTGCCCGAAGTGCGGGAAGCTGTGCCGCAACGCGCGCGGCGCGCTGGCGCACTGCACGGGGAGGAAAGATCGATGACAGAGATCAAAACAATGGCGTTAATTTGCTATGTATTAGCGATAATATCACTCGCCTGTTGGTTGATGGCGGAATTTCTGGAGGCACGATGAGACATATGTGCTCTTGCCGTTGCGGCCATGCGATAGGCGGGGGCAAATACGCCGTCCAAGGGACGGCGTTCACCCGCTTGGGGAAAAAAAGTAAACCATCGTCGAGGAGGACGGTGGGATAGACAGAAGCTTCGATTTCTGAGGCGGGAGGATTGACGAGGACCTGGCCTGCGATTGGGATGTTTACACAGTG
>MGNS01000147.1:12808-21474 GCA_001795165.1 Chloroflexi bacterium RBG_16_57_11 | reverse complement strand
GGGGCGGACCTCAGAGAGGCGGACCTCAGAGAGGCGGACCTCAGAAAGGCGGACCTCAGAAAGGCGAACTTCAGCGGGGCGGACCTCAGAGAGGCGGACCTCAGAGAGGCGAACCTCAGAGAGGCGAACCTCAGCGGGGCGGAGTGCCTCACGGCGGTCGGCAAGTTTTTGCGCATTTGTGGAAGCAGGCACGCCATAGTGTGCGTTGATTCCGAAACTATCAGCGTGGGATGCCTGAGGAATACGCTTGCCTGGTGGGTGAAGAACTACCGGGTAGTCGGAGAGCAGCAGGGTTACTCGCCTTCCGCAATCGAGGAATACGGGCGGCACCTGGAGTACGCCGCCGAGTGGCTCGTGCGGGTCAACGGTGGGATCGCGAATCAGACCGGGCACAGCGATGCCTGAATGCCCAATTTGTCGCGGGAATCTGCCCGTCGATTATGTGATCCGTGAGGGCGGCAAGGCAAGCGCCGCCCTTCGGAAGACGCTCGGCGGGCCGAAGAAGGTCATCAGGCCCTGCCCACACTGCGGGACTCAACGATCATGACTTACGGGGAGGTACCAATCGGAACCGAAGTGGAGGTCACGTATGTTGGAGGGGATGATACCGCACCGATATATTCGGTGAGAATAGGTAGCCAAATATACTGCGTGAAGGGCGACCCATTTCGCCCGCCGATACTACCGGGCCGGTGGAGCCCGCGTGACCCTAATGGGAGGTACATGAGGCGCGGCATCTTTCGGAGGATCGCATGACGCCTGGAGTACGTGTGAAACTGCGAGAAATACCTTTTGGAACGCCGATAGACGATCCAGACGGCTCTTGCATATATGCACTAGGGCATGTCGATAAAGCCGAGTTCTTAGAAGCCGTCAAGGTCATGCGCGACTCGGACATCCCGGAAGACGCACGGGTGCCTGACCGGTAGGTTGCGTAGAGGTCATAGACAGACAAATGAGTCAAACAACAGACGACACGAGGAATTGGATAGCGATCAAATGCGGAGACGCGCCACTGGAATGCAATGGGCCGGAATCGGCCTTATTTACATGCCCGCCAGGTCACCCCTAACGCCCTCCTGAACCCCGCCAATATCCGCCCGTGCCCCTTCAGTTTGCGTTTGCGCTGGAGGGGCTCCACCCAAAACCAACTCGGCCCACTCAACCGGCAGTCCCGCGTATTTGCCCCGGTCCGCGAGAATGATCGCCGCCGCTTCCTGGTTGGCGCGAGCGTAACCGGATCTGGCGATGGATAGAAGCTTCCCTGGTATCTTGCGAGTGCGGCGGAAGGAGAATTTACGTTGCATGGCTGAGGCTAAGAGCGGGGCAGCCATGCGGAGCCGCCCCGCTTTCGGAGGAATGAACACGTTCTGCAACTCTGAGTGGAGTATACGCCCGTAATGTAACAACGGTCAAGCAAAAAAGCAACTTCAGTATTTCTACATTTCTCGAAACAGGCCCTAGGACGGTTTCCTGGGTATCCAGATACATGGAAGGCCCCGGCGATTGCACCTTGCCAGTCATTTTCGCCACGGTTGGCAGTTCCCTACATTCTCCGTAATGCCTCAAAACGAGGTTGGGACCGTTTCTGTGGATGAAGATTTAGCCTTTCGACTACTTTTAGGCAGTCGTCTAATAGGTTATTAATGCTCATGCTCTTCGTTGTTCCTCAATCAACTCCAACACGTTTTCCATGATGGCGTCCTGCGCCCCCAAACGGCGCAGCCATTCATCGGATCGTGAACCGGCCTCACGTGTTTGTTTCTCCCCATGTCTGGGTGGCCAATATAGTTCCCCTAGAATTCTCGGTAAATCGTAAAGCCATTCTTGTGCATGGTTTTTCCAAGTTTCTGTCTCCGTACTTGACCGAAACAATAATGCGGAATCGATTAGTTCTTTCGCCTTCTGTAGCGCCGCCCTGGCTATGATCAACTGATCCGCTGATTTTGCCATTCCGTGTCGTCCCCTTGATATTTAGACTCGAACCGCTGAAATTCGGGCAGAAATACTAGCCACTCTTCCCCCGTTCTTCCATCCCTCTGTTTCGCCACGATAAACTGAGCCTCGCCTCGGAGATCGGCGCGATCCGGCTTCAGCTTCTCGGGCCTAAAAACGAAAATCACTTGATCGGCGTCCTGCTCGATCGAACCAGAGTCGCGCAAGTCTGCCAGGTGTGGGGGCCGGCGCTCTCGTTCACAATCCCTATTTAGCTGAGAAATAAGCAGGATAGTCATGTCTTCGGACCCTGCAAGGCGCTTCAGACTTGCTGTTATGTCTCCTATTTTCTCGTTGCGGCTGGTGCCTCTTGCTACCGTATCCATAAGCTGCAAGTGGTCAATTATGAACAACTTTGGCTTTATGCCTCGGTTTGCTAGGCGTTGCAGACTCAGTTGGACTGAGCTGACCGTGTGGGCGCGGACATCGTTGAGCCAAAGCGGAATCTCTTCCAATTGAGCGGCGGCGGAAGCTACCCGCAGCCGTTCGCCCTGGTCAAGGTGGCCCGAGCGCAGGTGCTCGTGGTCGATCCGTCCGATTGCCGCCAGCAAGCGCAGTATCAACGCTTCGCGGCTCATCTCCAGCGAGTTAACCGCGACCGGTACGCCATGCTGGGCACAGTGCCAGGCAACCTGGAGAGCCGCGCAACTTTTACCGTGCGACGGGCGGCCCGCCAGCACGCACAAGTCACCGCCTTTCAGACCCGGTATCATCCGAGCCACACTTGGCCATGGAAACGTGATGGCGCCGGTCTGGCTGACGGGCGCGATAAGCCCCTGAAGTCCACCAGGGGTCTGGTCGATAACTTCTGACGGTGTGGCCCAGTTTGTTTTCTCGCCCTTCGACAAGTTGGCCAGTGCCCGCTGAGCGCGCGCCAGTAGGTCAGCAGATGGTTCTCCCGTCACCAGGCATTCGGAGGCCAGACTTTTGCAGGCGTGGATCGTTTCGCGGAGAGTCTGCTTCTCGATCAGGATTCGTAGGTAGCCTTCGCAATTAGGAACATTGGGCAGCCCTTCGTCCAGCTCGACCAGCCGCTTAAGACCGCCGACAGACTCAAGATGCCCGCGCTTCTGAAGCTCCTGAGCTACCAAAGAGCGATCCACAACCCCGGATACTGCCAGGTCACCTACGGCACGAAAAATCAGCCGATGATACTCGGGTAAAAAACTTGCTTCCGAGAGCACAGCAATTACCATGGACGGATCGGCGGAACCGTTTAGCAAGGCTCCCAGGATCATCCGCTCGGCCTCTAGGCTGTGCGGTAGACCGGTTTGTAGCGGGCTGACGTATTTGCTCATCATGCTCTCATCCACTCGGACATTGCTTCGTACAGGTCTGCTTCCAACTCCTCAACATGGGCTACCTGGGCTTGTTGCGCTCGTCGCGCGTTGACAAGCATGTTAATCGTGTGAATAGGCCCAATGTATTCCACGCCCGGAAAAGATTCCGAGTGTGCCAAGTGGATCGTACGCACGAGTTCCTTGTAATTGGTTTCACTTGGCATGTAGTTCTCTCCAGTACTGAACTGCGTGCTCGATCCATTCTGAAGTCGGTTCGATCTCAGCGCACGGCCAGCCATATTCCAAACCGGCATTGCTTCCATCGTCGCGCAAGTAGTTCATGCGCCGCGCAATTTCCTCCGACATCTTCCCTGTTCCGTAGTACGTTTTCCATATTTCTTTCTCCACGTCGCAAATCCAATGGGCAAATGTGCCTTGCGTCGATTTCTTGCAGTTTCCGCAGTTCTTCCCTGTCCAGTCCGCAAACTGCGATCCGTTGGCGAACGGCCGGTAGATGGTAATTTTCTTTATGTCACTTTGCATATTTTGCTCCTGGGTCCGGCAGCGCGAGCGGCGGCGGCCTGAGACGGTCGAGTTCGTCAAGATCCTCTGGCCGCTTTAAGGTCTCCGGAGATGTTTCATCCAACCAGTGCTCTTGATGTAACCAACTTGACGGCTGCGGTCGAAACCCGACTTCCCTGGTAAGCAGATCCGGGTTGCATCGACTTTGAGCGGCCATAATTTTCTCATGCTCCACCCCGGATACTCGGTATTTCGCGTAAGCCTTCCTCGCTTGCGGCTTTGCTTCTTTTCGAGGATAGATTGCCCACCATTCATCGAAGCCCTGAACGAGATACCCTGGCATGTCTGAATCGCCTTTCGGTTTCCGTCCGTTTTTCCCGGAGTTTGCGGAATTGGACGAAAGAGAGAAATCGTTTTCTGATTTCTCGATATGTAACTTATGTCTTGAAGGAACTATGGAATCCGAAACACCCGGAAGGGGAGAAGGAGCCAGCTGCATAGAAGGAGAAGGAGGGGGCTGGTCGTCAGCTGGATGCTCAGCTGGAGCTGAGCTGGTGCTCAGCTGGTCACAAGCTGGCAGCTCACGACCAGCTGAGCTGGTGCGGTCAGGTAAGAATCGACCCTTCTTTCTCGGCGCGGATTCTGCTCTAATCTTCCCTCCGCGAGATCTATCCTCTTTCGACTTAAGTACTTCCGGCCTCTTCTCATCAACCTTTGCATTCCATAAGCGGCCATCTCGTTCTGTAAACTGGGTTTTCACTACTGGCCAGCACTTGTCGAATTCGGCCTGCTCGGCCATCGCAAGTTTCCTGAGTGTGCGTTCTTCGGGGGGTAAGCTACCTTCCCTCCAGCACATGTCGAGAAGTTCACGATAGAGGCCGCGCTGCTCAATGGTCATAGTGAGAACCGCTTCAGATTCCCGCCAATCGGTGATGTACCAGGGGTAAGAATGTATCATGCTGCGCCCGCTTCGCAGGCAGGGCACGGACGGCAATCCAGGCAGCCTCCGCGCTTGGCACCATGCTTGTGGCAGGTCCCCTGGCATAGTCCGCAAATAGCCTCTGGTTCCCAGCAATTTCCGTTATAGCTGTGGTTTGAGACTTTGTAAAAACCTAGGGGGTATGCTTCGTCCCACAGTTTGTCTATCTGCGATTTCTCGCCGACTGGACATGGATGAACCTTCGATATTTTCAAATGCTTGCCTCCTGATCAGGCATGTGGGAGGGCTGAATCAGGCAGCCCCCCACGGGCTGTCTTACATCTGGTCGGCCAACCAGACAACCTCATTTTCTCACGGCTCCCCTGAAATTGGAAGCGGTTCCTCGTCCGCGTATAGATCCGCCTGCTCCAATTGGGGTGGCAGCTGGTCTCCAAAGTCCAGGACTTCCTGCGAGAGCCGTATGGCGGCAATCTCGCAATAGCGTTCCTCGATTTCGATTCCAATGGCGCGGCTGTTGAGTTGCTTAGCCGCTACTAGAGTCGTTCCGCTTCCCATAAATGGATCTAGAATCAATATGGCTGGAATATCTCTAATGATCCTCTTTAATAATGGCAAGGGTTTTGGGCATGGGTGTCCATTTCGTTCCGCTGGGTTGTTATGCCATACATCCGAAATATGATAGGTTTGTCGCCCACTCTCTCCACGTTGATTTCCATAGATGTTTCCATAGATGAGGCATGGTTCCCAATGTGGCATGAAAGTGGAATTGCCTAGACGCGGAGCAAAAGATAACGGTTTATCCCAGACGCAAATGTGCTTTGGCCTCTTTATCCGACATAATTCTAACATCCCGTTAACCGATGCGAAGATCATCACTGGGCCACTGCACATTTGCTCCATCTGCGTGATGATTGGGCATAACCATTCGCAATAAGCAGGCCAAGACATGAGGTCATTAGTCCCAGATCCGTATTTCTTATTAGCGTTGAAAGGCGGGTCCGTCAGAATGAGGTCCACGATACCAAGGTGTGGCAGGATGTCCCGGCAATCCCCATGATAGATTTTTATTCCCTTATGATCGTAGTAGGGCCTCATGTTAAACCTTTGCGTGGGCGTTTAGCAATCCGGCGGGCAGACTGTACTAAGTTGATCAAGCCTTGGATCTCATCTTGGATAGATGGCATATCCCCAGGTTCAGACAGTACTCCCTCTCCATTCTTCTCTGCTAGTGCACTGGAAATATTGGTGTAGAAGTCGCCGATGTCGAGCGAGTTCACCAGCTTTTCACCGGTTACGATCTGCTGAAATGCCAGTACGGCCAACTGCATGGCTTCCAGGGCATGATAGGCGAGTAAGCCGATGTCATAATATAGCCATTCGCCCCCGCCGTACTCGCCGAGGTGAAGGCCGGTTAATCGGACTAAAGGGTCAGGGTGTGGCTTCTCGTTGTCGGCCAATGCCATATCCTCAAGTGCTCCCGATGCCTCAAGGCAATCATTTAGGTCTGCATTTAATCGCTCGATGCGCTCGCGCAGGCCATCCTTACACAAATAAAGCAACTTAATGCCGGTTGTATACGGAGGACCGGCCAAGCTGACAGAGCCGTCCTCGCGCAAATTGACGCATGCCTCGCCTCGGTGAAGTGATATCTGCCGGAACTTTCTAGGCGCTATGTCCCGCAGTCTCACCGGGGCGATAGCTTCTGGCTTGTACATTCCTTCATTATCCCCAAGTCCTTCGCAATTAGGGCAGGTGTCCGATTGATCTAGGCTTCCGTACCCGCCGCAGTCCGGGCAGGCCATTTGTCCTTTTCAGCAGTCGGATCGAAAGCCTCCGCGATCTCAGACTGTTTGGCCTGGAGTAAGCCTAGTCAACCTGGCCATCTTGGACTCTGAATCGAGGCACGGTTTACATCTAAACGTCCCAGCATCGCGTGGTTAGCCAGTTCAACTCAAATTTCCTCTACGATTATCACTGCCCCAGGACGATTCAGTGTCTCCCCACCAGACTTAGGGTATGCCTTGACGGCATAGAATTGTACAATCCGCGCATCATCCTCAATTACGCCCGCATCAACCAGCGCGTCTTCGGTTGACCGGATGAGCTTGGAGAGGTCCGGCTTGCGATCCGGGTAAAGTCGAGACTTCGGCGCACTCTTAGGACGCGGCAAGGTGAAAATGATTCGCATCGATACCGGCCCTATCAAGCGGGTTTTCAATGGGTTGCACACAGAAAGGGATGCAGAGTGAAGTGGGTAGAGTTCAGCCAGGAGAAGCTTGTCCATGACGTTTATCGCGGCATACTTCACTGCCTCGCGCCAAGGCTTCACGGCCTTGCTGGACTCAACCATGATGCCCTTTCCACTATTGGCCCGGCCGAGGAAGCGTTTGGACCCCTGAGGGGCTGGGTTGCCGAAGACCACGATTCTCATGTTCGTCCTGTCTTCGGCAACAGCATCGCTTTTGCAAACGCCATTTGCATAGCCGCAATGATGCCTTTAGACGGCCTTCTTCCAAGGGACCCACAGTTCCACCTGCCCCAATCAGGGGTATGCTGTTGCGCTTCCAACGCTTCCGCAACAGCTAAGGCTGTGCGCTTTGTGGAGTACCATGCCGGGAGGTAGTAGCCAGTCCTAATGTGCGTGATGGCCCAACTGCGAAACCCTGACTGTAACGGGTGGTGGATGGCGAAGTACTTAGTGGTGATGGACGGCTTTATCATCTTCGGGCCATCCTCGGCCATGATAGTTATGGGGTTATGAGTTGCCATTGAGGTCCTTGACGATGTCGCGTATTTCCTTTAAACGCAGCAGCAGCAGCGCTAGGGTCCGGCCTTTCGGCCGGTCGAGCCGCGCCGCGATCATGCTCACGGCGCGGTCGATTTGAGCTGGGATGTAGAAATTCGTTTTGCGCATCTGCACCGGAATCTTCACAGATCGATTATGTGCACAGCTTTTCTGCGGTGTCAAGAATTATTTAAAATTTCTCTTGACAGTCGATCCGGCCTGTAGTACATTCAAATTGTGGCGAACGAGAAAATGGCGATGATCGCAGAACGTCTGCTCGCGCAACGGCTGGTTAGGGATTGTCTCCGCCATGTTGAAATAGCGGAGCACGAAGCGCAGCGGGCGTCCGATCAGTTAACGGCGCTTCCAGACTGTCCAGTTCTAGATGACGATATTGAGACGATGTTTATCTCCCGAATACGTCTTTATCACTGGATGCGGGAAGCGGATCGCCGACGTAAGCCGTTGACGAAGATTGTCCAGTTTTACTTGTCCACGTATTGACCGGGGACCTTGACATCCCGGTGCATGGGAAAGAGAAATGAAACGGCGGGTATTGAAAGAGGAATGTCAGCACGGATCGAACTATACGGTGTTAGTGAACCAGCCATTGTTTCCACGGCATAGTGAGCGGCCTCAATTGGATTACGTGACTTGGTGCGCTCACTGCGGAGCGCTCAGCCGCTCCTGGATGGATGACGGATGGCTCCTGCCGTCGCACGATACGCGCGTAAGCCCGCTGTCAACACCGGAGCAAAACGCTTTGCGGCTGAAGAGGATGAGATGACCGATTATTACGATGTGTCCGACCTGGCGACTGAGGTAGCAGCTCGGCTTTCCGAACTCAAGGAACGCGAGAAGGTGCTTCTGGCAGAGTTGAATGCCGTACAGGCGGCAGTCGAAAAGCTGTGGGTAGCGGGAGTTGGCTGGCGCCGGTCGTTCGGTAAAAGATCGTCGCAACGGGATACGCTTTTGGCAGCACTATCCATACCGCTTAATCACGCCGAATTGTGGGCTACGTGCGGAAAGGCAACTGTGAACAATATAGCTGCCCAATACAACATACTTCACATGTTGCGGAAAGACGGGCTGGTTGAGACGTCCCCTGACGGAAAGCACTGCATGACGGATGCTGGACGGGCGC
>MGNS01000147.1:11497-12777 GCA_001795165.1 Chloroflexi bacterium RBG_16_57_11 | reverse complement strand
AGGCAACCATCCGGGGAGCCGGCCCCTCCCCTTTCGGCTTAGGGGCGCATTGAGCGATGATCCGGGTGGTTACGTGAGGAGAAAGGACGCAATGGAACAAGAAGTACGAAACATGGAAGATATAGACTTGCAGACCGATGTGGATCGGCTTACTGCGGCGCTCGCTGCGGTCCAGAAAAACCAAGCCAAGGCGATTCACATGTACTTAGAACAACGGGAAGCCCTCCGGCTGAAGTTCGAAGCCGAAGACAAGGACTTGAGAAACGCGCTTCGGGGTCTCGGCCACAGCAGGCGGCGGTCTACCGAGGTAGCGAAGAAAGCTGCGAAGCGCGGGCGACCGAAGAAAACCGAGCAACTCGCCGAGGGCGGCGGAGCGAGCGGAGGGACTTAAACGTGGCGGTAGAATTCAAGGTCGAGCACACCCGCGAGGCACTGCTGGCGCTGATGGGGAGGCGCGATGTCTGAACCGACCTGGATAGAGATTGCCTCGTCAACTGGCGAGCGTAGGTCATTCACCGACGAGTCCGCGAGGCTGCGCTTCAAACTTCTGAAACTGGCCATCCCGGTAGACGGAGATCTGTCAAAAGTCTCACATGCGCGGGGCTGGTTTCGTCCGTTCCACGGCGAAATTTGCCAGGCGGCGAACGCAAATGGGACATGGGGGTTGACTCGAAAATGATAAATCATGAACTAGTCCCGGCAGTCATGGCCGACGGCATTGCCATAGTTCCGTCCGCTGGTGATCAACTTCTCGCAGCCATCCAGGCCGCCGCCAGCAACAATGTCAATGTGGATACCATCGAGAGGTTGATAGCCCTGAAGATGTCTCTCGATGCCGCCGCTGCGAAGCGTTCGTTTGCCGCCGCCTTTAGGGACGCGCAAGCTGAAATGGTCCCAGTCGTCCGGGACGCTGAAAACAAACATACCGGCAGCCGCTACGCTCTTTACGAAACGATTGACGCCGCCATTCGCCCGATCTATACGAGGCACGGTTTCTCGATGACTTTCAATTCCCCAGTCCCTCGTTCTGGAAAGGACGATATTACAATAGGGTTGAGCATCATGCATGTGGGTGGTCATTCGATTGAGGACTATCAACTTACCGGCCCGCTTGACAATGCTGGGGCAAAAGGCACGGCCAATAAGACCGATATACAGGGTGTCGTATCAACAGTATCCTACCTTCGGCGAGTGCTCGAATGCATGGCGTGGAATATCGTTGTAAAGGACGAGGACAAGGACGGCAATTCTCAACACCAAGGCTACATCACAGAGCATCA
>MGNS01000147.1:3009-11475 GCA_001795165.1 Chloroflexi bacterium RBG_16_57_11 | reverse complement strand
ATCGCGGCGGCTAGCCCGACCACAGATCTGAGTCAAGTGACAGATGGCTTTCTACGTTGGCGGAAGATCAAAACGATATCCGATCTCCGCAAGTGTGATTATGCGGAGTCGGTAACGCGGTTGCAGGCAAAGGCCCGCGAACTTCGCGAGGACGAGTGGAGTCGCCAACTGCGGGTTAACGCCGTAGTTGGGAGGAGCGAGAAATGATCCACCACAAGGTTGAGCAGAATTCCGAGCAATGGTTTAGGCTGCGCCTCGGCATCCCCACGGCCAGCGAATTCAAGCGCATACTCACCCCTACCGGCAAGCTCTCGGCTCAGGCTGCAACGTATGCCCATCGCCTACTTGCGGAATGGATTATCGGCGCGCCACTCGAAGAAGAGCCTGCAAGCGCGTGGATGGTTCGCGGAACTGAACTCCAGGACGCTGCCGTCTCTGCATATGAATTTCTGGCCGGCGTCGAAACAGACCCAGGTGGGTTCTTCACTACCGATGACGGCTGGGCCGGCGCGAGTCCAGATCGGCTGATTGGAGCCGACGGAATACTTGAAATCAAATGTCCAGCCCCACAGACGCACGTCGGGCATATGTTAACGGGTAAACTGGATCGTGAGCATTGGCCGCAACTCCAAGGGCAATTATGGGTGGCAGAGCGGCAGTGGACTGAGATCGTCAGCTATCATCCGCTTTTCCCAGCGGTGATCATCAGAGTGCCCAGGGATGATGCGTACATACGAGACCTTGAGGCATCCATCCAGGCGTTTGTATTGACCCTCCAGCAGGCCCGCGAGGTGTTAGAGAACCAGTATGGACCATTCACGCGCGCGGAGCCGAAGGAAGTGCCACCTACGGACGAATTCGGCATCAGCGATGAGGACCTTGACCTGCTGCTCAGAGAGAAATTCCCTACGACTATCGTTGTTCCCGGCAGTGCAGATAGGCTTCTGTCGCCAGATGACTAAGGAGGATCTATGTCTGTAACCTGGGGCAAGACAACGCCGAACCGAGCGGGCGAGCGGATCGTGATCGGGCTCCTGCTGGTTTGGTGCGGGCTGGTTGCCGGGTACGCGCTGATCGAGAGGTTGTGGCAATGAAGACGTGGGCCGTTGGCGATAAGGTATACATCGCCTATAGCGGCAGTGGCTACGGGAACTGTGAATACACCCCTGCTACTGTTTCGAAAATCACGCCACGCGGACTTATCCACGTGGAACACGGTCTCGGTGTAACCGTGTTCAACAAGGACGGCTACGAGCGCGGCAATAGATATGGCGGATATCTGGACACCCATCTTTCGTTCGATCAGCGCGCGGAATGGCTAGGTGAGCAGGAGCACATCAAGTACGCCAGCTATGCGATAGCTGGAGAAAATATGACGACGAGGCAAGCGCTGCTGGCATGCCTTGAAATCCCAGCAATCGTCGATCCGAGCGTATGCCTGGCGAAAATAAGTTACGACCCGCAAGGGCTGCATGTCTATCTGGCAGACGACCGCACGGCATTGACCTTCCTTGAGGTGCATTACAAGGGACAGTCAAAGAGATTCTCGGCCGACGAAATATGGCGGGCGCTGACGTCCGATTGAGAGGATGAAATGAGCGAATGGACAGAAGTTGACGAAGCCTACTGGGAGGGTCTGGCTACTTCACAGAGCACGATGAACGAGTTGCTCGACCAATGCGCCCGCACGGCCAAGGAGAATCAGATGCTTAAGCAACGATTGTCGAGAGCGGAACAACCTCTCCGAACGATATCGTTCATGGCGATTATTTTGGGGTTAATCTGCCTTATCGAACTCGGGATCATCGCCTTGTATATCTGGGGAAAGCCATAAACCGAACGGGTGGACGAAATGATGGACTGTCTGTATCTGCTTAAAAAGGTACTAACCTATTACTGGACAGGCAACGGATGGAGCAGGGATGCTGAAGCGGCACTACCGCTTACCCTAGCTGACATCACAACGCTGGTTCCGTATCCAGATAGGCTGCATGGGGTACAGTTTCAGACAGAGATGGCTGGGAGCAAAGCGATGAGTACTTCGCTGCAAGACATCCGCAAGCGCCTTGATGACTGCCCGATACCGCACGGCGCAGTGGCTGACTGGGATGGCACAGAACAATGAAAGTCAAACTCCTGAGTTCCGATGAGCAAATAGCTGATTATGCCTGGCTGCATGAAACCAAGCGCTCGTGGAATATATGGGCGGGTAATCCATTTTGCGTAGGCATGTTCCGGGTATCGAAAAAGGACATGAGCAAACAAGCCTTAATAAAGAAGATACGCGCGCTTGAGGAAAAGGAACGGAAAAGGTTTCGGCGTAGGTTTCCTGATATCGAATGGGTCAAGAGGAGCAAGCAATGACAGAGTTGCAAGCCATCCGCAAGCGCCTGGCCGACTGCACCATACCGCACGGCGCTGTTGCCGACTGGGATGGCACCGAGCATTGGGAAATCCAACAGCCTGCCTTGCCCGTCGAGGATATGCACGAAGCCGACTGCATGGGCGACACCGACACAGAGACTACTGACTATTGGCTGGTTCTTTCGGAGCTTTTGTCACCGCAGTCTGATCTTCCAAAATCTGATACCCCAAATGGCAAGCGCTTAGGCGCGGTTTTTGATTATGCCGTAGCATACCAGCCCGACGTGGGCTATCTCATCGAGCAACTACGAGAGGTAGCGATTTCCGGCGTTGAGTTAGATGACGAGCGGATACGGTATGTATCGATCCAAATTGATCGGGAAGTGTGGCAGACTTTGCAAGTGTTGCGAGAGGAGCTATGATTGAAAACCTTGAGCGTCAGCTAGGCCTGGAAGCCATCCTTCCAGATCGTTGCTCAGTGGATATCCGGGGAGATGACACCGTACACATTCTGCTGTACGGAATTCCGTTGGAACAAGCTTCGGCGGTTCTCCGTGCGGTGAAGGCTGAATTGGAGGGACGCTATGATCGAGAAACGTGGACAATCACATGGCTAGACCAGTGATCGATTCGCCGGAACCGCCGCACGAGCACGGCAGGTGTGACGGGTGCAACAGAAAAGCCACGCTTGAAAAGTGTGCCGGTTGTGACGCATCGGTCTGTATCCGTTGTCGCAATCTATGCCTCAGATGCTTACGCTGGGCGTGTGATAACTGCGAACCAGATATCAGATTTCAGATACTCTCCCACGAGGGTTATTGCGAACAGTGTACCCCAAGAGCACTGGCCTCGAAGGTGCAGGGCTTTCGATATGCATCAACCATCTACTCCGCGCGGAAGGCCATTAAGAGACATCAGAAAGCCATCGATAAGCTCAAATTTTGGATAACAGTGTGTGAACATACTGCATCCACGAACATAGAAGACGAAGATGACTTCATCTGGGAGGAGCTGGAGAGAGACGCATGAAGGAAGGTGAAACTCAATGGAAAGCGACATCGATAGCGACAAATACAACAACTCAGACGGCGAACCTGACTTCACCTTAGAAGATGACGAGGACTTCTGGGAGAGTTTTGCGGAGGCGCAGAGATGGCCACGCCCGTGAGTGAGCGCGGAGAACGAACCTACACCTGCGACATCTGCAAGGTGCAGAAGCGCGAGACTAACCGATGGTGGCTGGCTGTAACGCACGAGGGCCGGCTTACCATTCAGCCGTGGTCTGCTGCAACGCCAACCAAGGGAGCAGCAGTGGTAGACATCTGTGGCTGCGACTGTATGGCAAAGCTCGTGAGCCGTTGGATGTCAGAGAGACTTTAATATGACAGACGGAGACAAAGCCTCGATGTTCGCCTACCGGCGAGCGATGAACACCATCGGAGCAGCGGCGCTTTTGATGGGAGCTAACTTTGGTATGGCCGACGCAGTTGTCGGACCTGAGCGCAGCCTGCGGTTATCATGGCAGACATTCTTTCGGAGAAAGCGGCGGGAAGTGAACGTCATCTTTGCAGGGAGCAAGAATCGGACGACGTACATGTATCGAGAGTACGGGACTTATTACGAAGTGGACGAGAACGTCACTAGCCAGAAGCTTGCGGAGTGGCTGGTGTGGCTGAAGGGACTTTGAACATGGGCATGTTTGATTATGTGAAATGCGATCTACCTGAGCTTGGCCTACAGGGCCAGACATTCCAATCGAATGACACTCAGGAATTTTGCCAGATGATGATATTCTCTATCTCAGCGGAAGGTAGACTGATCAAACACGATTATGAGACGGAGCTGACGCCGGAAGCGGAATTGGAATACAAGGATTCGCCGAAAGATTCAATCCTACGCCTCTTCGGAATGATCAAAAAAAAAGATGGCAGTGACCGATTTGTAGACCAGAACTACGATGGGGACCTGCACTTCGGGACTACTACAGTGGACTATCGCGCTACCTTCCGGGACGGGACTTGCATCGAGATATGCAAGGTCATGCAGACATCAGAGGCCTTCAGAGAGTGGCGGTCAATTTGGAAAAGAGACCACAATGAAACATAACTACAAAATGAAGGACCTGGGTTATCCCAGAACGCCGACTGACAAAGTTCTCGCCGTTGACATGCCGGACGGGTTCACGTGGTTGATACCATTGCAATTGATTGCGGATTCCCGTGATGAGTACTGGCGGGATACGCGAAAAGATACCATCGGAGAGATGTACGGCGGATGCGTTTGTGCTGCGATCTCCTGGGCCGATTCAAACATAGAGTGGTCTGACATTCGGGACTACGCCACAAAATCAGTTCCTTATCGCGTCGCAGACTTCGACGAAGGCTGGAGAGTAGGGAAGAAGGAGATCGTCGATGTCTAAGACGCGAAACGCACTGAGGAAGAACTTTGAAAATCGCGCATACAGAAGAGCATTCGTGGAGGAATCCATAAGGACGGGAATCGCCGCTCAAATCGCAGCACTCAGGGAGCAAAGGCATCTAACTCAAACGGATCTAGCCGTCTGCATGCAAACCACTCGGTCGTGGATTTTTCGGCTAGAGGACCCCAATCAGCCCCCCCCAACTATCCAGACCATACTTCGCGTCGCAGATGCTTTAGATGTAGCTGTGGATGTTCAATTTCTACCGTTCTCTGAATTCATCGAAAAAGCTATTGCGAGGCGGACTGATATATGACCCAAACCACTACTCTTGAAGATCCCGTAATTGACCGGCTTGACTACCTGCTGGAACGCCTTGCCGAAGCTGTAGCCAGAATGATATCCGCAAACAAGCGGATGCAGGAGCGGCTTGCCCAAACATATCCGGAGCCGAGCATCCGAACGGACGGAACGAATGATGACGAACTGTGCTCCGAGATCGGCATCCACGGTGGATTGATGATGTACGGTAAGGAAACCAAGATGCGAATAGGTGATGGTCCAGTCGGCATCGGGACAGCAATCGAATTCTTCGATGACAACGAACTACGCCGCGAGTTAGACAAGTCATCGCGTTTGAAGTTTCTTGACCACCTGCTATGAGGAGAAAAGACGATGATCTGTGACCTTTTGATTGCGTTTGTGATCGTCGTGATTGCCACCGCTATCTTCTACTGTTTTGACTGCTTTTGGTACTGAAACCATGAGTACGGCCAGAAAAAAGCGAGTTTTAAACATTGAGCCGCCGTGGAGCAGCAAACGGACACTGGCCGACGTGCGATGGATGCGCGAGTATCGCCGACGAGAACCTTTGCTTCTGACTCGTGATCCACTCCAATCCACATGGCCGTCGCTTATGCCTGAGCGGGTAGTGCAGTATGTGATTAAGGCTAAACAGCTTTTCGAGGTGGTTTACACCACCGACGGCCCGCTGACAGTTTGCTGTAACGATTCGTGCTGCGTGCGCAAGCCTCGCCAGGATCGATACAGAATATTGCCATGCTCATGTCACGCGACGATTGTGCAGTGCAGGTGTGAGTTCGCAGATACCGTCTGTGGTGCTTGCGGGCGCTGCTACATAACGGTGGGGGACACCTGGTACGAAATCAGGGACCCGCACTACGACAATGGGTTGCACACAGAAAGGGATGCAGAGTGAAGTGGGTAGAGTTCAGCCAGGAGATTGATGTCGAGATCGACGGACGCGACGTGGCTCTATCTTTTCAGGAAGCATGGGGCGTCATAGACGATGACAACGTTCCCAAAAGGGACGCTATCATCCGCGCTATTGCCAGAGTTGGCACTTTCCTGAATGCATTGACCGATGAGCAGATAGCCGATCTGAATATCAAGCAGCGGGAAACGGTTAGAAAGTTTTTGGAATCGGCAGTTATTAGATGGAAAGAAAAGCTATGAACTATGAAGAACTTGACAAAGCCCGCGACGAAGCGGAGAAACGGATCACAAAACTTCTCGAAACCATTCGCCAGAATCAGCAGGAGGTATCGCAAATAAGATCTATCTTCTGTTCATCCTTTGGCGCATCTCCACGTTCAAGAGACGGTTCCATCGGCAGTGCAATACTTATGCACCTGGGGTTGCAACCCGGAACAGAATGGACGGTAAACAAACTGCAAGATGCTTGCGGTGTAGCGCGGGCCTCTCTAGTGGCTCAATTGCACAGACTAAAAGTGGCTGGGAAGATTGAGAAAACGGCGAATGGATGGGCCGTGATTGAGGGCCAAACCAAGCGCGGCCGTTAATCGCTCGCCTTTTTCATAGCGCGTTCCATCTCATAGAAAAGCTTGGCGCGATCATCGATAATCTTCCGTAATTCGGCGAGTTTCTCATCGGTCGCTCGCTGCTTCCACATCATTATCCACAGCACGGCCAAATTCACAAGCGGGATAATGGCAAGCACCAGCAGCACACCGTCGCTAATCCTTATCCTCATCAGAAATATCCTTCACTATCCACCATTCAGTTAGACAGTTCCAGACGGCAGTTTCCAGGGAGTTCATCGATGACGTGGATCGCCGGATGGAGTCCGAAACTATTTGGTCGATTTCCGTGAGGAACCTGGCACGATCCGCTCGACCGCCTCTGTCAAAAGATCCAGCCTCGCGCAAATGTTCCGATTCGCGTCCAACAGAGGGATGACTCTCGCCCAGGTTTCTTTGTCGTGATTCGCGGCCTGGGTTAGCAAAGTGGCGTTCAGCGCTTTGATCTCGCTGAATAGGATTTTCACGCCCGCTGCCAGGGCTCCCACGGCCCCCAATAAGCCAGTCCCAATCAAATAGTATAGATTTAACCCGTCCCCAGGAATGGGGCTGGAGGTCGTTTGCGCCCATACAAGAGTAGTGGCCGACACTAGTACTACCGTTGCACGGATCGATGGCAAGTATAGGACCTGGTTCGGTGTGCCATGTTTGGACTGGAAAAATAGCATAGTCCCGAAACCGCCTAGCCAGAAAGTTCATTGCGTCCCGTAACTTGGTCGGGCATTTTCTCAACAATAACCGATGAGCGGCCCCGCGTCAATGCCTATCGGCTATGGCAGGGTCATCACCTGGTTGCCGGATGACATTAACTTTCTGGTTAGGAGAATGCCAGCATACCCCACGGCGCGAACCGAAGATAAACATCATGGGATAGGCTTCCAAGAACTTCGCCTCAAGCGCGTATACCTGCTTTCGTATCGCGCGAGCCTCTTCGGCGAATGTCGAGTTGTTATTCGTCGAATAAATTGCCAAGGCGGAAAAGCAATTGTCCTTCTGATCGTTCAAGACAACCGTGTGAACTCCAGGGATTGCGGAAAACGCAGCAACTATTTGTTCGGAAATCATCCCGGTCATCATATTGCGTACTCGGTCCGGCTATTTCCCAGGAAGCCATCTCAACCACCAAGGTGGTCTAGCCTTCGCGCGGATGGTTGCCTCTCGAAAATTAATCGAACTCGCCCGGACATTGCGGACAAGAGCCGTAGTCTCGCGCTCTAGCCGGACAGTAGCTTCACGGACCTCCGCAAGGCTGCGGGATGTTTCCTCGATCAACCCCGGAAATCTGATCAGGGACTCGTTAGCATTCCCCAAGAGCGGCCGCAGACGGATTTCAACCTCGCCGATGTGATCATTGAGTTTGTTGGCCTGGGCGTTGATCTGCGTTCTGAGATCTGCCCGTAGCCCCGAGACCTGAAAATTCGCCAGAGCGATAGCCTGACCGGCACGGGCGTCCAAGACATTCACATCCTGCCTGAGATCCACCCGAAAACCTTCCACCTGCCCTACGAGATCGCGCCGGATGCCCGTGGCGTGGCCGTCGACTAGCGGCAGCAAGGACGTATCCGCCCATTCCAGCACGTCCACCCGAGCGGTCGCTACCTCTCTGTGTATGGCCGCGTCCACGCGCTCAGGGAGCCGCTGTAGGGCTTGTCCTGTCCGGTGGACCTCCAGGGCACTGACGCCCAGGAAAGTCGCTCCTGCGAGCCCGCAGAGAGCCCAGCAGCAACTATGGAGGGTCTTGGCTGTCTCTTGTGGAGTCATCGCTTTATCCCGGCTCCAGCCGTAGTCGGAACCGCCTGCCGCAGTGTGGGCAGATCAGTCCATAGTTTAGCGGGATTGCCT
>MGNS01000147.1:1365-2998 GCA_001795165.1 Chloroflexi bacterium RBG_16_57_11 | reverse complement strand
CGAAAAGACGATGAAATATACCTGTCAATGGCAACAACAGCCAGGCAAATCCCAACACGAGCAATACCACATTTCCCCACGGCGTTAACAGGAACTGCCAGAATTCAGTCATCTCTTGTTCCAGTAGATACACACGCGTCCTGCCTGATGGTCAGAGACAACGTACCGTCCGTGTAAACGGTGGAAGTCTGATAAATCAGCGTGTATTGTCCACACTGCGTGCATTCCACGCCGCCATTCAGCATCCGCAACGAATGAAAACCAGCGGTGCACTCACTGAATAACAGGTAGGGGTTGTAGACCATGTTATCTCGCATCCGGTCGTTTCAACTCGGCCCTGAATAGCTCACCCGAGAACAGATTTTTGAACCAGCCTCCGAGTTCTGCAATCCCCTTGTCCCATGCAGCCCGGTCTTTCAGTGATTGATCGATCAGTTTCATGCCCTGCTCAGTTTGCGCGAATTTCAGAGCCTCGCTGGTGGCGTTTGCCACGGCGATAATTGCAAGCATGATCGTCTCAGGGTTCATGGCACACTGATGATTCCGATTGGAAACGCCCCGCCACTCACCATCCCGAACAGCCAGTAAATCAGCCAGATTGCGACTACGGCTATGATCAGGATGCGGATCACTCGCTTGATGCTTTCGTCCACTCCGGGGAGTTGCCCCAATACCCATAGGGCGACTCCCACAATCAAGAGCATGAAAATAATGCTTAGTAAACCTGCTGGAAATAGCATGTTCTACCCTCCAGGACGCATCGAATTTCGAACGGATTCCTGCGCGTGCAAGAGCGCTACCTCGGGATGCTCCTTGCCGCTGCGCGTCCAGAAGCTCGCCAGTAACCCTGCATTGCAATCCGCGAGAATTCCTTTACGATCAGATGACCACACTAGGAAGATCTGATAGAAATTCGGCTCATACACACCACCATAAGGCACCTTGCGCTCCTGGATCAAAATCTCGATTGTCTCATCTTTCTCCGGCGTAAATACCGGATTCGCCTGGAAGATGCGAATCAATGCATACGCGGTCTGTGCAGTAGCGTAGTACTGCTCATTGATCCTCTGCCGCCAGCCTCCCGGACCTTCGGTGTACGCCGGAAGATATGTCGGCTCCCAGGCCGGTGGTTTCACCGGATCGACCGATAGTTTCGGTGGCCCCAGTGGGCTTTCAAATGGTGATGCCATGCAAAGCTCCTTTATCGATAGTGAATTTGGACAATCGAGCCGGCTGAAACCGGACTCGCGAAGTCCAGGGTTGCCCCGGTAATCGTGTAATCTCCAGGCGCGGCCTGCAAACCCCCGCTTGAGAAAACAAGCCACACGGTTGCGCCGGATTTGATTTGAAAGGTTTTCTGGTCTGAAGCAAGCACGAACACATCCGGCGCGGGCGGCGGTGGTGATGGATTGGCTACGGTAATCGTAATCGTGTTGCCGATCTCCGTGATTGTGATGCCGGGGCCGATGGTGATCCATGCGAGTCGCCCATTGCGATATGCCACCAGCCGAATAGCTGAATTGCTAGCCGCTTTCGTCTGCGTCTCGATATCCAGCTTCGTCTGTGCGGTGAGTGGAGGCGACAGCAAGCAACCCGCAGCGATCGCCAATTCGATCCAACAAGTGCAGTTTCT
>MGNS01000147.1:0-1303 GCA_001795165.1 Chloroflexi bacterium RBG_16_57_11 | reverse complement strand
GTACGCGCCAGAAAGGAAGGCGGCTTGCTCATCTAATCTCATTAGGTTAAAAATCCCTCGATGTTATCCCATTCCTGCATCGTTCCGTTCCGCCTGTTTACAACACCCACGGGTGGATACCAGGTCGCGCTCACGCTAGTCCCGTCCCAAAAACTGCCAGCGACGGTAGCTCCCGTTCCGCCACCAGCTATCGGCAGAATAGTACTGATGCATCGCTGTGGTTGTAGAGTAGACGCGGCGGGTGCCAGCCCAATCAGCGCCAGCAAGCTACGCCTAGTGAGTTTCATTTGCGCCCTTCCGCGCGGCGGCGGATTGCTGCAATACTAACATATTGGCTAATGATGAGCCGGGCTCAGCAATTGCTAAAGTCGGATGTACCACCACATCCCCCCCGATTGAGATCCACTGCGCCCCAGGCTGAGATTCGGTGATCAACACGCTGTCGGGACTGGGCAGGGTGGAACACCTCGGACGATCAGGCTTTGATCCAGCATAGCTAGCAGGAGCCATCCCAATCAGAGCAAGCAACTTTCGCCTGTTCACACCGCCTCCTTCACAACCTTCACAATGGCTTTGCGTAGCTTCTCTCGCTGCATCATAGACTCGAACAGTACCTCGCGCGCAAAGTCGCTTAAGCCTAGACCCGAAGCCGCCGCGAATTTGCGCAACAAGGCGTAAAACTCCGGTGTCATTCGAACCTGCAATCGCCTAGTCTTGGCAGTTTCCTTCACTCCGCAACATTGTACGACACGCCCGTAGTACAAGTCAAGCAAAACTTTGGAGGGGCGCACACATATCCAGAGGAACCGTCGCTGGTTCTGCGCTCCATCCAAACGCGCCAGCGGCGGTTCCCGGAGGTGACGCCTTGAGCCACCACTGAAATAAACGGCACCTTCAGTTTAACATTTGGCGGGGCGCAGGCGCGAGGCAGTGGGAGGTTCTCACGTTCCGCGCCTCGGGGGATCGACGCCCGCGCCCCAACCAAATTGTATCACTTCGTTTTCTTTCGATTCTTCGGAGACGCGGGAAGCGCGCTCTCAAACAATGCCTCCGAAGCCTTCCTCGCGTCTTCGACGGCTTTCCGCGCCGCCGTAATTTCAGGCGTATCCTTGTCGGCGAGGGCTGAGCGGATGACGCCTCGAATGAGTTCCTGGAAGATCAGATCAGGCAAATCCGCGAACAGCGGGACCGAAACGCCCTGCTCATCCGTCTTGCGGGCCGTCGCAACGCGCGCGGCAATCGCGGCCTCGATTGCAGTGGACAATTGGAGTTCCGTCTCGTAGATTTCTACGCCCACGGTCTC
>MGNS01000146.1:18662-23379 GCA_001795165.1 Chloroflexi bacterium RBG_16_57_11 | reverse complement strand
GCTGGACCTGGGGACCTGGCCTTCCGCTTTGTGCCCACCCTGAGCCGGGATTTCCAGATCACCCTGGACGCCCAAAGAGCGCGCGGCTACGAAGTGGAGAAGCTGGAGGGCGGCCTGATCAGCCAGATTCGAAAGATGGCCCCACTGGTCGTCCCGGTGACCATGAACGCCATCTTGAGCGGCGAAGACATCACCAATGCCATGGACCTGCGCTGTTTCGGCCTGCATCGCCGCACCTGGATCCAGCAGCTCCACTACCACTGGCCGGACTATCTGGTCATCGGGCTGGGGGTTTTCCTGCTGGCGGCTTCGATCTGGCTGAAGTGGCAAGGCTACGGTGAGTTTTGGGTGCCCGACTGGCTGATTTCATAGCAGTAAATCCGCCGCTTTCACACGCTGGTCACCCCTTATTTGAGCTATGACCCATAGGATTGAGAGTCAATACGTTCAGCTTGCCCTCGACCTCGAGCAGGCCTGTTGGAGCCTGTCCCCGCGCTCCGCCGCTGGCCCGACCCTGGAGGCTGTCCGCATGCAGGTCGCCTACCGCTCCGAGAGTGCAAGGCAGTCCGCTCTCGAAAGCTGGCAGGGCTGCGAGATCGGGTCTATCGAGCGGCAGCCCTCGCCGCACGGCCCGCTTCAGCGTTTACGCCTACAACTTGCTCCCGACCTGTGCGGCTTGCGCTGCTCGTTGGATTTTGCCTTACCCGATAATGACCCGGCGCTCTTCTGGCGCTTGAGGATCGAGAACACCGGCCCGCAGCCGGTATCCCTGGATCGCCTGACCCTGCTGGACTGCGATCCAATCTCCGGCACACAGCCGCAGATCAGGGGCATCCATCTCCAGGACGCCGCCTTCTTCTCCAACGGCTGGCAGACCTGGTCCTACGCCGGGGCTTATGCTCCCAGGGATCGCTTCCACCGCACCCGCCTGGGACCAATCCGTGCCCCCACCGATGTTAACGCCGGCACGCCCATGCCCGGCCGAAGCGGCCAATTTTCCAGCGACATGTTCGGCGTGCTGGGCGACCGCAGCTCACGGCGCGCTTTGCTGGCAGGTTTCCTCTCCCAGGAGCAGCACTTTGGCTCGCTGGAGGCTCGCTTGCAGCCAGGTGGTCTCGCCTTGAGCCTGTGGGCCAACGGCGATGGGGCGCGCCTGGACCCTGGAGTGAAGATCAAAACAGATTGGGCCTGCCTGTATTTCCTTGATATTGATGACCCCGACCCACTTGGGCCTTACCTGGAAGCCGTGGGGCGGCAGGCCGGGTTAGCCGATTCGTCCAGGACGGCCATCCCCACCGGTTGGTGTTCATGGTACCAGTTCTCGTCCGAGACCTACACAGGGGCGCTGACCGAAGGGGATATCCGCGACAACCTGGGTGCGCTGACCTTGCTCAAAGACGATCTACCCTTATCTGTTGTCCAGATCGATGACGGCTTCGAGGCGCAGATCGGCGACTGGCTGGCCTTCAACCCAGGCTTTCCCCACGGCCTGGCCCCGCTGGCAGCCGAGATCCGCCAGGCGGGCCTCACCCCAGGCCTGTGGCTGGCGCCGTTCATCGTCCATCCACGCTCGCGCCTGGCAGCCGAGCACCCCGGCTGGCTACTGCGCGGGCGCTTCAACTGCCTGGTCAATGCCGGCCTGCTCTGGGATAGCTTCACCACCGCCCTTGACCTGACTCACCCCGAAGCCCTGGATTATGCCCGCCGGGTGATCCAGGCCGCCGTCCATGAGTGGGGCTTTTCCTACCTGAAGCTGGATTTCCTGTACGCCGCCGCACTGCCGGGGAAACACAAGGATCCCACGCTCACCCGCGCCCAGATCCTGCGCCTCGGCCTTTCCACCCTGCGCCAGGCCGCCGGGAAGGGTGCGTTTCTGCTGGGCTGCGCCTGCCCGCTTGGCCCGGCAGTCGGCCTGGTGGACGCCATGCGGGTCAGCGCCGACACCGCCCGCCGTTGGGTGCCGGCCTACCGTGGCATCGAAACCTTCATCGCATCCGAGCCGAACCTCCCCTCTGCCCGCAACGCCTGCCATAACAGCCTGACGCGCGCACCGCTGAACCGCCGCTGGTGGATCAATGACCCGGACTGCCTGCTGGCCCGCCCCGGCACCCACCTGACCCTGTCTGAGGTGCAGACCGTCGCCACGGTCATCGCTCTGACCGGTGGCTCGCTTTTCGTCTCCGACCACCTTCCAGCCCTGCCCGAGGAGCGTCTTCGCATCTTCCGGGCGCTGCTGCCGCCCATCGGCCGGCGGCCGCGCCTGCCGGACTGGCTCGAGTCGCCCACTCCGCGCCGCCTGCGGCTGGATCTGCAGGGCGCTGCGGGTCCCTGGCATCTGCTGGCTCTGTTCAACTGGGAGGATGCCCCGAAAGATTTAACTCTCCTGCCCGGCGATTTCAGCCTCGACCCGCAGGCGGCTTATTGGGCTCGTGAGTTCTGGCGCGGCCAGACACGTCTGCTGAACGAAACGGGCTGGGCCTTCCCGGCCTGCCCGCCCCACAGCGCCATCCTGCTGGCCATGCGCCGACAATCCCCAGACCAGCCGCAGTACCTGGGGAGCGATCTGCACATCTCGCAAGGATTGGAAGTAGATAGCTGGCAATGGGACCCAGCACCTCGCGAGCTGGCTTTCCGTCTGAGCCGCCCTGGCCGCGCTCAAGGGATCGTCGATCTGGCCTTACCGCGCCCGCCCAGACGGGCAGAATTGAACGGCCTCCCGCTCGACTGGGAGCAGCAGGCCACCGGCGTTTACCGTTTACGGGTGGAGTTTGAAAAAGAGGCGGAGGTCGGCCTACGGTTTTTGCCGGAGATGAATTAGATCCGCAAATTTACAGCCGGGTGTTCGGTCGAGATGACCACTCGGTCCGCCAGAATCTCAAGAATTGGAGATGAAAACCACAGAGGCACAAAGACATACAGCCATGCATATCAATCTCTGTGCGCCCTGTGTCTCTGTGGTTAATCAATTCTACTTCTGGATATCCCACTTCTCCCAATGGTCATAACCGATCACCGAGATGGTGTCGATCACGTACGGTTTAATCAGGACCGGGCTGGCGTACCAGTACAGTGGGGCGACGATGGACTGCTCTTCGATGAAGATCTTCTCGGCCTGGGCGTAAAGGTCGATACGCTTCTGCGCATCGGTCTCGTTTGCGGCCATCATGAGCAGTTCGACATACTGCTCGTAGGCTTCGCCCTCCGTCCAGTCTACGACGGTAGAGTAACCGCCGCCTGGACCAAAGGTATCGAACAGGAAGTTGTTGGCGTCCGGATAATCCTGGACCCAGGAGGACCGGTAGATATTCTCCTTGCCCTCTTCGCGCATGTCCAGGAAAACGGCGCGTTCCTGGTTGATCAGCTCAACGGTCACGCCCAGGTTCTCCTTCCACATCGCCTGGATGGCCTCGGCGCGCGCCTTATTCATTTCGGTCGTGTTAAACAGCAACGTGATCTTGAGCTGGTCGGCTGTGAGGCCCTTCTCCGCCAGGTACTCGTCCATCAGCGCCTTGGCAGCCGCCGGATCGTATTTCACTCCCAGGTCGGGGTACAGTTCGGGTTTGGGCGCCCCGGCCACGCCCGGGTTGGTGAAGACGTTGGCGACGATGCCGCTCTTGTTGACATTCGTAACGATCGCCTCGCGATCGATAGCTAAGGAAAGCGCTTTACGGACGCGCACATCGTCGGTTGGCGGCAGCAGGTAGTTGAAGGCGTAAAACTCGGTGCCCTGCTCGTATACATCCAGGATCTGGTCAGCGTACGTCGGATCCGCCATGACGCGGTCCATGTCACCAGATGGGATACCGGAGACATCGAGGTTGCCGGCTTCGTATTCGGCGAAGGCTGTGCTCGACTCCAGGAAAGTCAGGCGCACCTCATCGATCATCGACACTGGTACTTCGGCCGTGCCCGGCCAGAATGGGTTCTTGACCAGGGTCATGTAGTAATCGTGTACCCATTCCTTGAGCGTGAACGGGCCATATCCCTGGTAGAAGCCCTGCTCAATCCAGCGATCGCCGCGGGCTTCGGTGCAGTCATCGCCTTCGATCAGCCATTTCGGTTGAGCGTAAGCCGGCCACAGACCGATCAGGTTGAGATTGTAAATACCGGGTTCTTTAAAGGTGTATTTGATTGTGAGAGGGTCTAAGACTTCGACGCCCACCGCGGCGGCCAGGGCTTCCAACTCGGCTGGATCGGTCGTCTCGGCGCTGTTATATTCGGCTGCGCCCAGCAGGTAGGGCGTCAGGATATAGGCATAATCGGCAGCGGTAGCCGGGTTCAATGTGCGCAAGATGCCGTATTTGAAGTCATCGGCGGTGACCATACGGGTGTTGCCATCGCAGTCCTTGACTTCGACCACCTGGTTCAGGTTAGCGTCCCATTTAACCCACGGGACGTTTTCGAGTAGCTTGACGGTGTACGTCAGGCCGTCCTCCGACAGTTCGTAAGAGGCCGCCACTCCTTTTTCAAGCTCGGCGGTCTCTTCGTTCTGACGCACCAGACCCATCATCGTCTGGCCGACGATCTGGATCTCGATCGCCTGAGTGACATACGGCGGATCGATGGTGGGGATATCGCCGGGGCTGCCGCTGGATAGGAGCAGAACCTTTTGGCCGCTGACCACCGGCTCGGGCGTCACCTCGACGGGGACTTCGACGGTCTTCTCGACCACAACCGTTTCGATGACTGTCTGGCCTTCTTTTTCGACCACGACGGT
>MGNS01000146.1:18315-18655 GCA_001795165.1 Chloroflexi bacterium RBG_16_57_11 | reverse complement strand
ACCTTTTCGACCACCGGGGTCGCCGGCGGCTGGCAGGCTGTGAGCACAAACGCCAGGATCATCACGACGCTACAGACGACGAATGTCGGCTTTCGAGACATGGGTGGCTCCTCCTTATAAAGTATATTCAAATGTTCGGGACTGATGAAACAGGTTCGTTTCGCACTCGGGACGCAGGAGATTTTTTATCCTTATTTGGTTGAAATCCGATTTGCGTGGCGGGCGCATGGCATGCGCCCCTACGACTTTTACCGCTCGCTTGGATTATTGGGGTTCCGGCACCTCCTTTGTGGGTCTGATCGATGGGTTGGCGGGGAAAAAGAGAGGGTTTTATCCCCCT
>MGNS01000146.1:13583-18309 GCA_001795165.1 Chloroflexi bacterium RBG_16_57_11 | reverse complement strand
TGAATATAATGAAATTATTTTTTGTGGATTTTATTATTGTCTTATTATTATTTTAATTATATAATAACTTTATCCACCGAGTCAATAGTTGAAATGGGTGATTCAATTCAAAAACCGAATGGCGCATTCGATCAATCAGCAGCCTCAGACCGTTGATCAGGAGGCTTTCAGGGGATGTTGAAGGAGAAAGGCGTATGTTTGACTCAACTGGTCCAGTCCATACCCATAAAGAACGGATGAGCCTGCGACAAAAGGTCTATCAGGACATCAAACGCGAAATTGTCACCTGTAAGCTGCCGCCCGGTTCATCACTAAGCGAGTTTGAGCTTGCCGAACGCTTCGAAGTCAGCAAAACTCCCATCCGCGAGGCATTAGGCGCTTTACATACCGATGGCCTTGTCCACTACACACCCAACCGCGGTTTTACCGTCGCTCCCGTTTCAATCCGCGACGTGCAGGAAATCTTCGAGGCGCGCGAGTTCTTCGAAACAACCCTGTTCTGCCTGGCGCTCGGCAAAATCACCGAGGCCAACGTTGCCGCCCTTGAAAGCTTTTCCAAGGTCCCGGTTGAAGTAGATAGCCCGCCTGGCCTGGATGTCACCATGCAGGCCAACGAAAACTTTCACCTGGAAATCGCCCGCATTGCGGGCAATAGCCGCTTGTTCGAGTATTATCGCAATTTACTGATGCAGGCGCAGCGATTGATTTACCTGGATTTCAAAAACAACAGCATCTACCGCACCTGGCACACCAGCCACCACGAAATCATCGAAGCGATCCGCAATCGCGATGAAGCCGCAGGGCTGCAGTCAATCCGAGAAACGCTGGCAAAAGCCAGGCGTCGGATTCTTGGCACCGAGTGAAAAGATATGCTTCCAGATCACTCCGTATCGAGCGTGGAGACTCGCATCAAGATGGCGAATGATCATCAGATGGCCGACCTACTGCATGTAAGCGACCTGGAAACGATTTTCCACACCAATCAAGGCTTTGTCCACGCAGTCAACGGCGTTTCTTTCAAGCTGCGCGCCGGCGAGACGCTCGGGATTGTCGGCGAAAGCGGCTGTGGCAAGAGCGTCACGGTCCTGTCGATCCTGCACCTGATCCCAACACCGCCGGGCCAGGTGGTTGGCGGGAAAGCGGAGTTCGCCGGGCGCGATCTACTGCGGTTGAGTAGCCGCGAAATTCGCCAGGTCCTCGGTTCGCAGATCAGCATCGTCTTTCAAGATCCGATGACCTCCTTCAACCCGGTGTTGACCATCGGGCGCCAGCTCACCGAGCCGCTCGAAATCCACCAGAATTTGAATAAAAAACAGGCGCGCCAGCGGGCAATCCAAATGCTCGAGCTGGTCGGGATCCCGAATGCCGCCGAGCGGATGAACGATTATCCACACCAGTTTTCCGGCGGCATGCGTCAGCGGGTAATGATCGCCATGGCGCTGATCTGCACCCCAGAGCTCCTGATCGCCGACGAGCCAACCACCGCACTGGATGTCACCATCCAGGCTCAAATTGTCGAGCTGGTCAAGCGGCTCCGCGATGAGCTGGGGATGTCAATAATCTGGATTACCCACGACCTGGGGATTATCGCCGGGCTGGCCGACCGGGTTTTGGTGATGTACGGCGGGTTGATCGTGGAAGAGGTGCCGGTCGTAGAACTCTACACCCACCCGCAACATCCCTACACAATCGCCCTGCTCGCCAGCCTGCCGCGCGTGGATGCGCTTGGCCACCGCCGGTTGGCCTCCATCGACGGTCTGCCGCCGGTGCTGCTGGAAAAGCCCAACGCCTGCCCGTTCGCCGCCCGTTGCCAGTTCGTCATCGAGCGCTGCCAGCATGAGCGGCCTCCGCTACGGCTGGTCGCCCCGGAGCACTTGGTAGCCTGTTGGGTGGACCTCGAAACCGGAAAGGACCGCCCATGAGCTCCAATCAAGAATTCCTGGTTGTTGAGCGCCTGGTAAAGCATTTCCCCATCACGCGCGGTGTAATCTTTCAAAAAAAGGTCGGCGAGGTGCACGCCGTCGATAACATCTCTTTCAACATCAAAAAAGGCGAAACGCTGGGCCTGGTTGGAGAATCCGGGTGCGGGAAATCGACCACCGGGCGAGCGATCCTCCAGCTTCAACGCCCAACCTCCGGACATGTTTATTATAAGGGCGTCGATTTGGTTCACCTCCAGGGGGTAGAGCTTCGCCGTATGCGCCGCTCGATGCAGATCATCTTCCAGGATCCATACGCCAGCTTGAACCCGCGTATGACCGTCGGCGAGATTATTGGTGAAGTGGTTTATGTCCACGGCCTGGCGCGCGGCAATGAGCTCCGGGAGCGTGTGGACGCACTCCTTAATCGCGTCGGCCTGGACCCAGCCTACGCCAACCGCTACCCACACGAATTTTCAGGCGGGCAGCGCCAGCGCATCGGCGTGGCGCGGGCCTTGGCGGTTAATCCCGAGTTGGTGGTCTGCGACGAACCGATTTCGGCGCTGGATGTGTCGATCCAGGCCCAGGTGGTCAACCTGCTGGAGGATTTGCAAGCCGAATTTGGGCTGACTTATCTATTCATCGCCCACGACCTGTCCATGATACGCCACATCAGCCAGCGCGTGGCGGTGATGTACCTGGGGACGATCGTCGAACTGACCACCCAGGACGAACTGTATCTCCACCCGCTGCATCCTTACACCCAGGCGCTGCTTTCAGCCGTGCCGGTGCCGGATGCCATCGTGGAGCGCCAGCGTAAGCGGATTATTCTCAAAGGCGAGGTCCCTTCACCAGTTAACCCGCCTTCGGGCTGCCGATTCCGGACGCGCTGTCCGCTAGCGGTTCAGGTCTGCGCCGAGCAGCGCCCGGACTTCCGGGAAGTTTCTCCGCAGCATTTCGTCGCCTGTCACCTCGTATGATCGGAGCCGCCTGATGGGACGCTACATTACCCGGCGATTAATCGCTCTCATAATGGTGCTACTGGTCGTTTCGGCGATTACTTTTGTCTTGGAGCACGCCGTCCCCGGCGGACCGTTCGATCGGGAAAAGCCGCTGCCACCCGAGATCAAAGCCAACCTGGAGCGCCGTTACCACCTGGACGAACCCTACTGGAAGCAGTACGCTCGTTTCCTGAACGATGTTATGATACCCCATCTGACAACCCAGCCGCCAGACGGCTCGATCGAAAGTGATTATTTGATCAATGTGCACATCGGTCCGCTGTATTTCTTGTGGATGAACTTCGGCCCAACCATCTCTTCCAAAACCCGGACGGTGAATGACATCTTCCGCCAGCAGCTTCCGGTGTCCTTCCAGCTTGGGATTATGGCGATGATGGTGGCGATCCTGCTGGGCATCCCGCTGGGGATCCTGGCGGCGCTCAAGCAGAACACGATGTTCGACTACATGGGGATGGGCCTTGCGATCATTGGGGTGTCGATCCCGGTGATCGTACTAGGACCGCTAATGGTATGGATTTTCGGAGTAGAGCTGAAGCTACTGCCACCATCCGGCTGGGGCGCCACCCCGCCGTATCGACTCGGTTTTTTGCCGCAAAGCTTTGGCTGGGAATATTTTAAATACGCCATCATGCCCGCTATCGTGCTCGGGCTGGGCAGCTCGGCGGTCATTGCCCGTCTGACCCGCGCCACGCTGCTCCAGGTGGTGCGGGAAGATTACATCCGCACCGCACGTTCCAAAGGACTGGAGGAACGGCTGGTGATCACCCGACATGCGTTGAAGAATTCGCTCATCCCGGTGGTGACTGTGTTAGGACCGATGTTTGCCGCGCTGGTGACCGGCACGTTTGTCACCGAGCTGATCTTCGGTATTCCGGGCATGGGACGCTATTTCGTCACCAGCATCACCAATCGCGATTACCCGGTGATCATGGGAACAGTGTTACTGTACGCGTTTTTCCTGGTCGTCGCCAACCTGGTGGTCGACATCTTGTACGCCTACCTGGACCCGCGCATCCGCTATGACTAAGGAGCACTGATGACTGCCCAAACTGAAACCAAACCGGCCGGGCTCACAGCTAGCCGATCTCCACTCACCTACAAGCGCGAGAACCTGTGGCAAGATGCTTTCCGCCGGCTGCTGCGCAACCGGGCAGCCGTCATCGGCGGCGTGATCGTGATCCTTCTTGCTTTGGTCGCCATCTTCGCCAACCTGATCGCCATTATGCCCTACGACAAGCAAACCTTGCCCGATCAAAATAAAGTGCCCCTCTACATGGGAAAACTCTTCCCATCGATGATCCCCTATATGAAAGTTTCGGATAAGTATCCACTCGGCGCGGATTATGTCGGGCGGGATATCTTTAGCCGGATTGTTTATGGATCTCGCATCTCGCTGTCCATCGCCATCATCGGTCCGTTGATCAGCCTGTTTGTAGGGGTGATTTATGGCAGCATTTCCGGGTACTTCGGTGGGCGGGTGGACAACCTGATGATGCGCTTTGTGGATGTGCTGTATGCATTTCCCGGCCTGCTGTTTATCATTCTGCTGATGGCCTTCTTCCGCTCGTCCTTCGCCGATCCCGAACCAGGCACGCTGCGCTTCGCCCTCAGCCAATTGGACGCCAAGATGGGCGGGATGCTTTTCATCATTATCGGCATTGGGTTAACCGCCTGGGAGACGATGGCGCGCGTCACACGCGGGCAGGTGTTGTCGGTGCGCGAGAAAGAATTTATCGAGGCGGCCCATGCCCTGGGCATCTCGGATAATCGCATCATGTTTCGGCA
>MGNS01000146.1:8610-13557 GCA_001795165.1 Chloroflexi bacterium RBG_16_57_11 | reverse complement strand
GGCCCGCTAGTTGTCATCGAGACGCTGGCCATCCCCGGATATATCGCTTTGGAAGCATTTTTGTCGTTCATCGGCCTGGGGATCAACCCACCCACGCCGTCCTGGGGGGCGATGATCGCCGATGGCGCCCGCTCGATCCGCACCTACCCCAACCAGGCCATCTTCCCGGCGCTGGCACTGGCGATCACCATGTTTGCATTCAACTTCCTGGGCGACGGCCTGCGCGATGCTCTTGAACCCCGGCTACGAGGCAACCAGTGATGATTTCCAATTTGCGCGGACATGATAGCTGACAACCTCCCCCAGAGCGTCCTGGCAATCGGCGCTCACCCCGACGATCTCGAATGGCTGTGCGCGGGGACGCTGGCGAAATTCGCCTGGCTGGGCGTGAAAGTCTCCATGGCCGTTGCTACGGATGGCTCGGCCGGCCACCAGGTCATCCCGCCCAAAGAGCTGGCCGAGATCCGGCGCGCCGAGGCGCGTAAATCGGCCGAGGTCATCGGGGCGGATTTCTACTGGCTGGGCTTCAGCGATGAGCTGATATTCGAGGATATCGAGACTCGCCTGGTTTTCGCCGAGCTGATCCGGGTGGCAAAACCCGACCTGATTATCACCCACACCCCGGTGGACTACCACCCGGATCACCGGGTCGTCAGCCGCTTGGTGTTCGACGCTTCGTTTACCTCCGGTCTGAAGAATATCCACACCGAGACCCCCTACCACCCGGGCGTGCAGCCGCTCGCCTACCTGGATACCATCACCGGCGCCAACTTCATCCCCACCGATTTCGTCGACATCAGCGCTACCTGGGGGACCAAGGTTCAAATGCTCTCCAACTTCCAGACCCAGATCCGCTGGCTGAGAGATCACGACAACGTGGACTTTTTTGACATGATCGAAACGCAGGCCAAAGCGCGCGGCTACCAATGCGGCGTGGCCTACGCCGAGGCTTTTACTTTCGAAAACGTCTGGCCGCGCTCACGACCCTATCGCCTGCTGCCCTAAATTATTAGGTGCATTGCACTTCCAAAAGTGCAATGCACCTGCTGGCCGGCAGATTAGTTTTTCTCCGTAGATTCTTCTGCTCAACCTACACTCGTGATAATCCGGCCTACATCCTCGGCAAAGCGGCGGATGAACGATTGGACATACTCCTGCACATCCAGCGACGGATCCTGGATCAGCGGGGTCAGCTCCATGCCCGTCGCCATGCCCTGCATCACATCCACCGCATGCGAGGCGAAGTAGGTGGCGTTGGCCTTGCGCCGGCCCAGGGTGGCTAAATCGTAGCGTTTGCCGCCGGCGATCTGCGAATCGAACACGCCCAGCAGCGCCGCCTGCAGGCTCTCGTGGGCAGTGGTGTCGAACACCACCTTGTCCTCGTCCAGCATCCAGCCCAGGTCGCGCCACACTTCGCAGCCCAGCAGCCGCCCGGGGCGCTCGGCGTCGGGCAAGCCACGCATGGCTTCGATGGCCCGCAGCGCCACCGCCACGTGGGTGGGGTGTTTGTCCGCCAGGTTGTGAGTGTACACCACCTGAGGTCGAGCCAGGCGCAGCAGCGCCTGCAAATCCTCCACCGGGTCTTTCTGTGTTGAGTTTTTAATCACCGCGCTGGGGTAATCCAGCAGCGCCTGCGCGGCGTACTCCCCGACGATGGCGGCCTTCTTCTGCTCCACCACCCGGATTGCGCGCATCTGCTCGTCGGTATAATCCTTGTACAGGTCATCCCGCGGCGATCCGGCCCCGTCCGTGACCACCACGCCGCTGAACCACCTGTCCGGCTGCTGGAAGCAGGCCAGGATGCCTTCGATGGCCATGATCTCGATATCGTCCTGGTGGGCGGCGATGGCCATGTGGGTGGTGCGTCTCAAGGCCTGCTCCGCCGGCAGGCCGTCTGGGACGAATAGTTGAGCCTTGTCGCGTTTAAACTTCATTTTCTTTCCTCTCTGCAGTCCAGGTGCTCTAGGTGCAACGCACTTTGGAAGTGCGTTGCACCTGATTTTGTCCAGGCGCTAAATCTCAGGCAAACTGGCGGCCGCGATCGACTGCCCCAGGCGCCGGCTCAGCTCGTCGGGTAGCCGGATGGCGATGCGCTCCCTCAGCGCGGGGAAATCCGCCTGGAGTACGCGCTCAGCCTCCTGCAGGATGAGCAGCCCGCCCGACCCGGAAGTCACCCGCCCCAGGATCAGGACGTGCTCGAGCTCGTAAATGCTGGCGTAATGGGCGATGGCGTACCCCAGGTAGGCCCCGATGGTCTGCCAGATCTGGGCAGCGCCGGTTTCCCCGGCTTCCAGTCGCTCCTGGACGAATTTAAGCTTACCCGCCAGCGAAAGCTCCTGCGGGATCTCGATGCTCACCCGGGGCGCCAGGCGGAATACGCACTGCTGCGACATGTACAAGGCGCCCACGCCGCGGTCCCCCGACCATTCGTCGGCCGGCGCCTGGGGGTTGTAATCGATCGGCGCAAAGGCCAGCTCGTCCAGCCAGTTAGTGATGTTTCCATGCGGTGTGACGTACCCCGCCGCCAGGCTGGAGCCCATGGCGATGCCCAGCACCGCGTTCACCTCCATCGACATCGAGCCCGCCAGCGCCGACACCTCTCCGTCGTTGACGATCTCCAGCGGCACGCCCATCTCGTCACGGACGCGCAAAAACAGGCTGTGCACCTGGTCATAACGCTCTTTGGGGATGCCGCGAAACAGCGAGGCCACCATCGGCTGGTTGTTGATGATCACCCCCGCCGAGCTGCCGCCGATGGCGTCCAGCCGCGGCAGCTTACTCGCCGCCAGCTTGAGCAAAGCCATAATCTTCTCGTAATGGTAAGCCGGGTCGGCCTGGCTGCGCGGGTCCCACTCCATCTCGTGAGTAAACACCGCCTCGCCGTCGATCACCGCCGAGACCTTTAGGTCCGAAGCGCCCAGGTCGAAGCCGATCCGGCAACCCTCCAGGTGGCGGCCCAGCGACTGCTGGCTCTCCTTGGCCGCCGGCACCTCTTCAGGCTTGCAGTGCACGACGCTGAAGGGTTTCTGGTAAACCTCATCGCCCATGAAGTGGTGGTCGAAGCTGCGCTCGCCGCCGGGAGTGTAGCTCTTTTGCAGCCGGTCTGCGAGGTCGGCGGGCCCGCCGACGTAAACCTTCCAGCCGCCACGCTGCCAGAGCAGGAATTTCAGCATCCGCTCGCTGTATTCATAATTATGGATCGCCCACGGGTGATCGCGGGTGAAAACCTTCGTCTCCACCCGCGACAGCGAGCCATCGGCGCGCTCCAGGCCAAAGACCAGCTCCTCGCCCACCCCGCTGCTGTGGATCTCTTCCAGGAATGCACGGTTGTATAACGCCGCAGGGATGAAATCTGCATCCAGAGTGGGAGGGTGTTTGGGTCGGGCCTGGGAGCGGATATCGGCCAATGTCATCAGTTCACTCCTGTGGTTTTTGCCAAATGGGTCTTAGATCAAGCCGGCTTCATGTCTCAGGATCAGGCTGGCCGCGCCCAGGATGACCACATCATCACCGAACAAAGAAGGCCTCACCCGGGTATGTTCCGCCAGCGCCGGCAGGATATCCTGCCTGACCCGCTTTTGCATCGGTGCAATAATGCCATCGCCAAAGCGCGCCAATCGACCCGCCAGGATGATTTGATCGATGTTGAGCGCGCCGGCCATTTGCGCTGCAGCTTTTCCGAGATAATCTCCCGTTTCTGCAACCAGTTCTTCAACGAATGGATCGCCGGCCTGGTAGGCTTGAAGAATCACCTCGCTGTCGATCTCCTCAGGCGAGGCTGCCAGCCGGTTGAGATACGATTCCGGCTGTCGGGCGGCGATTTCCCGGGCCCTCCGCCGCAGAGTGCGTGTGCTGACCAGCGTCTCCAGGCAGCCGGTGTTACCGCAGCGGCAACGCTCGCCGCCCGGCACCATACGCACATGCCCGATCTCGCCGGCGCTGTGGCTGTCGCCGTAGAACAGCTCGCCGTTGAGAACGATCCCGGCGCCTACCCCGCGCCCGGCCTTGATCACCACCAGGTTATTGGCATCAGCCTGCCGGCCAAAGGTAAATTCGGCCAGCGCCGCCGCCTGGCTATCATTCGCGATATAGATGGGCTTCCGGTAGCGCTCTTCCAGCAAAGCCCCCAGCGGCAGGTTGTACCAATCCAGGTTGACCGCATAGCGCACCACCCGATTCACGGGGTCCATCAAGCCAGGCGTGCCAATGCCAATCCCAAGAATCGGGCGGTCGGTCAATTGTAAAAGCTGGTCGATTAGCGTAAAGACCAGCCCCAGGGCTGCCTCGCCATCCCTTTCCTGGATGGGCAGGCTCACCCGCTGCACGATTTTGCCGCGCAGGTTGACCACCGCGCCGCGAAAAGCGCTGTTCGCCAGGTCGATGCCCACCAGGTGGCGCGCCTCGTCGTCCACGCGCAGCAAGATGGCCCGCTTTCCGCCGCGCGAGGGCGAGACGCCGGTCTCTACCACCAGGCCCTCATGAAGAAAGCGACCGACCACGTCGGACACGGTGGTGCGGGTCAGCCCCGTCTGGCGGGCAATATCCACCCGGCTGATCTCTCCCTGGCGATAGATGGTGCGCAGCACCAGCTGGCTGTTGTGCAACTTGGTAGATTCTTGGGTGGATTTTTTCATCATTTGATTGTATAATAGGTGTGTGCTAAGTTAGTGCACTGGATTTACTAAGTGATTCTAATCTTTCTCCGGCCTTTCGTCAATGACAGTTTGACAAAATGGTTTATACTCCTGCTTACCCGGCGCATACACCATGCTTCATCGCTGCAAGCAGGTCGGCTTCGTGAAATGTAAAGGAGGTGATGCGTTCCAGGTTTGATGCTCGCTAGTAACAACTGTTTGCAAAATTCTGTCCCACCGACTTTAACGATCAAGGAATAAGGAGAAGAAAATGCGGAAATTCACTGTTTTGTCCCTGCTCGTCGTGATCGCC
>MGNS01000146.1:5861-8417 GCA_001795165.1 Chloroflexi bacterium RBG_16_57_11 | reverse complement strand
CCCTGACCATCGAAAGCTGGCGTAACGACGATCTGCAGATCTGGCAGGATACGATCATCCCTGCCTTCGAAGCCAAGTATCCCAACATCCAGGTCGAGTTCGCCCCCACCGCCCCGGCGGAATACAACGGCGTGCTGAACACCAAGCTGGAAGGCGGTACCGCCGGCGACCTGATCACCTGCCGTCCCTTCGACGCTTCTCTGGCGCTGTTTGACAAAGGTTATCTGGCACCGCTCAACGACCTGGCTGGCATGGCCAACTTTAGCGATGTCGCCAAGAGCGCCTGGATCACCGATGACGGCTCGAACGTCTTCTGCGTTCCGATGGCCTCCGTGATCCACGGCTTCTTCTACAACCAGGACGCCTTCACCGCGGCCGGCATCGAGAAAGAGCCCGAGACGATTGAGGAGTTCTACGCTGCGCTGGACAAGATCCAGGCCGAGGGCTCCTACACTCCGATCGCCATGGGCACCTCCGACATGTGGGAAGCCGCCACGATGGGCTTCCAGAACATCGGCCCCAACTACTGGAAGGGCGAGGAAGGCCGCCAGGCCCTGCTCGCCGGCACCGGCAAGTACACCGACCAGCCCTACATCGACACATGGGCCGAGCTGGTCAAGTGGGCGCCTTACATGCCCTCCGGTTTCGAAGCCGTCAAGTACCCTGACTCGCAGGTTCTGTTCACCTCCGGCCAGGCTGCCATCTACCCCACCGGCTCCTGGGAGATCAGCGTCTTCGAGAAGGACGCCACCTTCCCGATGGGCATCTTCAAGCCCCCGGTGGTCAATGCCGGTGACACCTGCTACATCAGCGACCACACCGACATCGCCCTGGGTATGAACGCCGCCACCAAGAACCCCGAAGCGGCCAAGACCTTCCTCGAGTGGGTCGCCAGCAGCGAGTTCGCCGAGCTGTACAGCAACGCCCTGCCTGGCTTCTTCAGCCTGTCGAACGAGGCCATCACCCTCCAGGACCCGCTGGCCCAGGAGTTTATGAGCTGGCGTGCCGACTGCGAAGAGACCATCCGCAACTCGTACCAGATCCTCTCGCGCGGCGAGCCGAACCTGGAGAACGAGCTGTGGCGGGTCAGCGCCGCCGTGATTAACGGCTCGATGACCCCCGAACAGGCCGGACAGGAGATCCAGGCCGGCCTGGATTCATGGTACAAACCCGGCCAATAAGCCTCAGATTATCTGGTAGATTGAAGCCTGGCGGCGTATAATTACCGCCAGGCTTCACTATATATCTCGTCTGGAGGAGACGCTATGCAGTCCACACAACACCGCAAGCCCTTCCCCACCTATATTGTGGTCTTCCTGGCCCCAGCCGTCATCATTTATACCTTGTTCATGGTTTACCCGCTGGCAAACTCATTGCGGCTGAGTTTTTTTTCCATCGATGACCAGAAAGTCGAGACCTTCGTCGGGCTAGGTAACTACGTCACCCTGTTCACCGACAAGAATTTCGCCCCCTTCTTCTGGAATGCGTTTAAGAACAATATTGTTTTCTTTATCGTGCACATGCTGGTGCAGAACTCGATTGGCCTGCTCCTGGCGGCGCTGCTGGCTTCGGGGGGCTGGGGGCGGCGCTTCTACCGCACCACCTTGTTCATGCCAACTGTCCTTTCGGTGGTCATCATCGGCTTCATCTGGCAATTGATCCTCAACCCGTTGTGGGGGGTGGCGGAATCGATCTTGCAGGCCATCGGCCTGGGCGCTCTGTACAAGCCCTGGCTGGGGCTCCCGTCCACGGCTCTGGTGACCGTCTCGCTCATCTCGGTCTGGCAGTTCATCGGCATCCCGATGATCCTGTTCTACACAGCCCTGATCGGCATCCCCGAAGAGCTGATCGAAGCCGCACACGCCGATGGCGCCAACGGCTGGCAGATCTTCTGGCGGGTCAAGTTTCCGCTGGTGCTGCCCACGCTGGGTATTGTGATCATCCTCACCTTTGTCGGCAATTTCAATGCCTTCGACCTGATTTACACTATGAAAGGCGCCCTGGCCGGGCCGGAGTTTTCGACCGACATCATGGGCACCCTGTTCTATCGCACCTTCTTCGGCCAGCAATTGCAGCTTGGCAACCCCACCATGGGAGCGACGGTGGCGGCGATGATGTTCCTGATCATCCTGACCGGCGTGCTGATTTACCTGTTCCTGTGGCAGCGGCGTGTCCAGACGTATGAGTTGTGAGGTGTCCCAATGACCAGCAACGCACATCCCAAACCCATCGAGCCGACCCATCCCTCCCGGCTGTATCGATTGCGCCGATCGATTGAGCGGCTGATCCCCCATATTGTCTTGATCTTTTTCACCATCCTGGCGCTTTTCCCGATTGTCTTGATCGTGATCAATTCGTTCAAGATCAAGAAGGCGATTTTTGGCGACCCCTTCGCGCTTCCCAATAGCGAGACTTTCAGCCTGATCGGTTACGATACGGTGCTGTCGCGCTCCAACTTCGATACCTATTTCGTCAACAGCATGCTCGTGACCATTTCAGCACTCGTGCTCACACTGTTGATTGGCTCGATGGCATCCTTCGCCCTCTCGGAATATT
>MGNS01000146.1:3035-5697 GCA_001795165.1 Chloroflexi bacterium RBG_16_57_11 | reverse complement strand
TTATTCTAACGACCTTCATGCGCCAGGTGCCGCGTGACCTCAAGGAAGCTGCCCGCCTGGATGGCGCCAGCGAGTACCAGATTTATGGGCTGGTCCTTCCGCTGGTGCGGCCCGCCCTGGGCGCCATTGGCATCTTCACCATGATCCCGATCTGGAACGACCTGTGGTTCCCTTTGATCCTGGCCCCCAGCAGCAAGACCGCCACGATTACCCTGGGTGTGCAGCAATTCCTGGGCCAGTTCATCAGCGATTGGAACGCGGTGCTTTCCTCGCTCACCCTGGCGATGATCCCCATCCTGCTCTTTTACCTGATCTTCTCACAGCAGATGATCCGCAGCATCACTGCTGGCGCAGTCAAATAAGGATCGCAGGCGCCTCCGGGCGCGTCTGACCAGACTACCCCCGCCTCGGGCGCCTGCCCCTAAGGCGAAAGTCGTAGGGGCGCATGGCATGCGCCCGCCACGCAAATTGGATTTCAACCAAATAAGGAGCGATTTTATGAAAGTGGGCATCGTTGGAGTTGGCTTCATGGGCGCCACCCATGCGGCTGCCTGGGCAGACACCGAGGCGCACATCTCCGGTTTCGTCGCCGAGACAACCGGCGAGGCGCACCCATTGGCCGAACAGTATGGGGTAAAGGTCTATCCTGACCTGGAGTCCCTGCTCGACCAGGTGGATGTCATCGACTTGTGCGCGCCCACCCACTTGCATCACGAGATGGTCCTTCAGTCTGCCGCCGCGGGGAAACACGTTATCTGTGAAAAACCGCTGGCGCGCACGGTCGAACAAGCCCAGGAAATGCTGCGCGCCTTCCGGAGTGCCGGGGTGCGCCTGCTCGTCGCCCACGTGGTGCGCTTCTTCCCGGAATATGCCCTGGCCAAAGCTGCGGTGGAGAGCGGGAAGATCGGTAAGCCGGGTGTGATCCGCCTGAGCCGCGGCAGCTACCGCCCGAAGAAACCGGTGGGCAACTGGTTCCTCGACGAAGCCAAATCCGGCGGCATCCTGATGGACCTGATGATCCACGACTTCGATTACGCCCGCTGGATCGCCGGCGATGTAGAGAGCGTGTTTGCCAAAAAGGTGACCACCGGCCGGCCGGATGCAAGCCTCGATTTCGGCCTGGCCATCCTGAAGCATGCCAATGGCGCGCTCAGCCATATCGCCGGAGCCTGGGCCTACCCACCGCCCACCTTTCGCACGCACCTCGAGATCGCCGGAGACGCCGGGCTGATCGAGTTTGATTCGGACGAGACCGCGCCGATCCGCAATCTGATCGGAAAGCCAACCGGGGATTCGCCGGATGTCGGCCTTCCATCCAGCCCGGTCAGCGAAAGCCCCTACACCACGCAAATCAAGGAGTTCTACCAGGCGCTGAGCGCGGGGACACCCGCCCGCGTGTCCGCTGAAGATGGCCTGGCGGCGGTCCAGATCGCCGAGGCGGCCATCCGCTCGGCTGCTACCGGTCAACCCGTTGCTCTGGCGCCGCTCTCGGAGGTGCTGAAATGATATTCGGCATCCTGAGCTTCGCACACCACCATGCAGAAGCCTACATCCAGAACCTGCGGGCTTTGCCCGGCGTTGAATTGATCGGCGTTGCAGACGAAGACAGTGCCCGTGGCCAACGCTTCGCGGGGGCTTTCGCCACCCATTTCTACCCAACTTACGAAGCCCTAATCGAGGCCAAACCCGACGGGGTGATTATTTGCACCGAAAACAGCAAGCACCGCCCGCTGGTCGAGATGGCAGCCTCGCGAGGCGTCAACGTGCTGTGTGAAAAGCCCATCGCCACCACGCTTGCAGACGCTCGAGCTGAGCTGGAGGCTTGCGAAAAGGGCGCGGTGCTGTTCATGACTGCCTTCCCGATGCGCTTCAGCCCGCCACTCCAGGAAGTCAAAGCCCGCCTGGATGCCGGCGACCTGGGCCGGGTGTATTGCTTCAACGCCACCAACCAGGGTGAGCTGCCCACCAAGCACCGCCTGTGGTTTGTGGATCCCGAGCTGGCAGGCGGCGGGGCGATCATGGACCACACCGTCCACCTGGTGGACATCATGCGCTGGTACCTGAGCGACGAGGTACGACAGGTTTACGCCCAATCCAACCGCATCTTTCACGCCGATGAGGTACAGGTCGAGACCGGCGCATTGGAGATGATCACTTTCCGTAGGGGCGTCTTTGCCACCATCGACGCCAGCTGGAGCCGGCCGCCATACTGGCCCACCTGGGGCGGGCTGACCTTCGAAATGGTCACCGAGCGCGGCGCTGTGCTCGTGGATGCCTTCAAGCAAAACCTCACCTTGTACAGCCACGCCGACCAGCGCCCCACCTGGCAGTTCTGGGGCTCGGATATCAATTTCCTCATGCTGGCAGAGTTCGTGGAGGCGATTCGCACGGGCCGCCAGCCACGCGTAACCGGCCTGGACGGCTACCGGGCGTTAGAAGCTACCCTGGCGGCCTATGAATCGGCCCGCAGCGGCCAGCCGGTCCAGCTCGGATAGATTCTTGGATTCCATTAGGGCGGATTCCATCCGCCCCTACAGGCACGATCGGTAATCATAGCGGGTTTTCGGTGGGTAGGGGCGCACGGCGTGCGCCCAGATCGCGCACCGCTGATGTCATTGGGGCGGATTCCCTCGGGCGGATTCCATCCGCCCCTACAGGCACT
>MGNS01000146.1:0-3010 GCA_001795165.1 Chloroflexi bacterium RBG_16_57_11 | reverse complement strand
TGGGGATCACCACGCAATACAGCCCGGCTCGTTTGGCGGCGATCAGCCCGTTCAGGGAATCCTCGAAGGCCACGGCTTCGTGCGGCGCGACCTCCAGCCATTCCACCACAGTCCGGTACAAAGCCGGGTCCGGCTTGGTGCGCGCCACATCGTCGCTGGCCGCAATCGCCTCGAAATAACCGATCAAGCCCAGCCGCTCCAGGTGCCCAACCACCCACCCACAGGGCGAACTGGACGCCAGGCCGACTCTCAGCCGCCTCTTCCTGGCGCTTTCCAGGTAGTCGCGCACCCCGGGAAGGACAGGCTGGCTCTGGATCAGCTCGAGCTCCCGTCGCCGCCGGTGCGATAGGATGCTCACCCGGCCGAGCGATCGCCCCAGCTTTTGCTCCAAATCTTCCATTGGATCGAACGTTTCTTCCGCGGTGCCGACGTTCGCCAGCCATTGGTCCAAACCCAGCTCAAGACCATGTTCCTGATAGAGCTCTTGCCAGGATTGGAAGATTGGCGTCTCGGTCTCCAGGATCAGCCCGTCGAAATCAAAAACTAACGCTTTGATCATCTCCCTTTTCTTTCATCCGTTGGCTCTGCTGTGCAGCCGGTTGGATTTCATCCAGCAGCGCAAATAAATCTGGCTCGACCAGCGCCTGGCGGGCTGAATCGAAAAATTCGTTGCCTGCGATCAAGCCTTGCCGTTGGTGCACCGCAGCCTGCAAGCCCATCTCCAGCCGGTCGATCTGGCGCAAGAAGCGCGCCTCCGGTGAGACGCCCGCCTCAAACTCATCCCACAGTTGAATAGTTCCCTGCCCATCCGGCAGCCTGGACAGGATTTTTCGCACTGCTTCCGATTCACGCCGGTGTTTTTCACCTTCGCTCACTCCATCGCTGGAGATGATATCGCCGGCGTACACTTCGCCCAGATCATGCAACAAAGCCATGCGCACCACTTTATCTGCATCCAGCTCGGGTCGAGCATGCGCCAGCCACAGCGCCAGCATCGCCACGCCAAAGCTATGCTCGGCAATACTCTCACAGCGTTCGCGCGGCACGCCGCCTCGCAGCCAGCCCTGCCGGTAAAGCTGCTTCAGGTGGCACAGCTCAAAGAAAGCCGTAATCAGCGGTGTGTACTCCTGATCCGTTAATAAGCCAACCGGATTTTCCGCTTTGGTCTCCATCATAAAAACTCATAACAGCCGCCACATGACCACCACGAGCACCTGCGCCAGTAAAATCTTGAAGATCAGCGCCACCGGAAATACGCTGGCATAGTACAGCGTGGGCAGGTCGGCCTCCGTCTGCGCGTTAGCCGCGCCCAGCCCGGGCGGGTTGGTCATGCCGGCGCTCAGCGCGCCCATCGTAGCCAGCAGATTCATGCGATAGAACAGGTGCATTACGGCCAGCCCCGCCAGCACCGCCGCGATGGTGATCAGTGCGCCGCCCAGAACAAGGCTGAGACCATGCTCCTGCAAGGTTTCTACAAAATTCGCCCCCGCGCTGATGCCCGCTCCGGCCAGGAAGAGCATCAGACCCAGCTCGCGGGAAAGGATGCGCGCGGCCGCCGGTACATACAGGCGCAGTGGGCCGATGCCTCCAAAGTGACCCACCAACAGGCTGACCAGAAAAGCCCCACCTGCACTGCCCAGCCTGACCTGCACGCCGCTGGGCAGGGTAATCGGGATCGCGCCAAGCAGGATCCCGAAAAGCAACCCGGCCAGGAAGGGCAGCATATTGGTCTCCTCCGCCTTGTGCGGACGTCCATGCACCAGCCGTACGAACTCTTGCACCGCAGTCTTGTCCCCCACAACGCGGATGTGGTCGCCCATCTCCAGGGTGGCTCTGCCGGTCGGTGTGAACTCTACCCCCTGGCGACGGATGCGGGTGATGACCACCGTATAGCGCTCCAACAACCGCATCTCTGCCAGCATCTGACCGGTTAGCGAGGCTTCGGTCACATCCACATCCACGCTGAGTACATTCGCGTTAACGTCCATGCGCTCCTGGGTTTCCTCGCCCAACAAGATCTTCATCTTTTCCAGCTCTTCCCCCGGGCCGACCACCATCACGACATCACCCACGTGCAGGTCACGGTCCGGCGTGGCCGCAAACACCTGCTCGCCATGCTTAATACGCGAGATGTTGGCCGTTGAAATGCGGTGCGGGTTCAGCTCGCTGACGCTCTTGCCTTCGACGTTTGGGTTGGTGATACGGTATTGCCGCGCCTGCAGGCTGGGCGTCTCGCTTTCCTTCTCCACCAGCCAGCGTTGCTCCTCGACTTTTACTTCCCGCCGCGCCAGGCGTGGCAAGGTCTGGATCAGCAGCACCAAACCGATCATGCTGACCGGGTAGGCGATGCCATAACCCACCGAAACCAGGCCGCTGCCGCCGGAGGCCAGCCTTTCGACTGTATCAATGGCAGCCGCTAAAGCCGGCGTGCAGGTCAATGCCCCGGAAAACAGCCCGGCGACCAGGTTGTAAGGCAGTTCTAGCCACACACCCACTACGGCCGCCGCCACCGCCCCGGCGCCGGCAATCGCCAGGGCAATAATCACAAACTGGATACCATGCCGGCGAAAAGTGCGAAAGAAACGCGGTCCGGCTTGCAAGCCCACCGCATACACAAACAGCAGCAGACCCAGCTCCATCACCCCACGCGGGATGGTCAGGCCAAAGTGTCCGAACACCATGGCGGTGAACAGCACCCCGGCTGCGCCCAGCGAGAACCCCCGAAAGGATAGCTGGCCGATCGCGGTTCCGATGGTCAGGATGGCAAACAGCACCACCATCTCCTGGGCAAAAATCGCGCTCATGCGGCTGCCTCCTGGCGTAAAAAAGCCCGCAGCTGATCGCACAACGCGCTCACTTGCTGTGCGTCGCCGCGCGGCGCCTGCGGCCATTCGTCGATCCGTACCCCCCAATACTCGCGCGGCGTGCCGGGATAGCGCGGAATGAGATGGACATGCAGGTGCGGCACACCGTGGCCCAGGACAAAGGCATATACGTGCTCAGCGTTGGT
>MGNS01000145.1:3793-5379 GCA_001795165.1 Chloroflexi bacterium RBG_16_57_11 | reverse complement strand
GGTCGGATGGGAGCGGCGATGGATGGCATCCTGATTTACATTCGGGGTGAAGAGTGGAAGGAAGTGAAGGTGGGCTGCTTGTTTGACGTGGTATGGCTACCCAGCCTCGACCCCCAAACTGGGGAGTGGAACGAATTAGGCCATGCTCGCCACAACAGTTACACGTCTCACTTGGGGGGACCGGAAGAATTCGGGCGCAAGTTATGCAGCGAAGCACAGCGGCGGCATTGGACGCAGGCATGGGAAACGCAGGTCGTGGGCGATGGCGCAGCCTGGATTTGGAACCAAGTGCAAGAGTACTTCTATGATAGCCACCAGGTGGTGGATTGGTTCCACGGCAAGGAACACCTGGCGCGGGCAGCCAATCTGTTACATGGCGAAGGCACCCCGGCTGCCAAGCGCTGGCTAAAAGAACAAGAGACAGTTTTGTTTCAGGGGCACGCCGAGCGCATCGCACAGACCCTGACCGAAGCGGCAGCAGAGCACGGCGAGGTCAAGGAGAGTCTGCTAACTGAAGCAGGCTACTTTGAGAATAACAAGCGAAGGATGAATTACCTGGAAATGCGTGAAGAAGGCTGGGTCATCGGCAGTGGGATGGTAGAAAGCGGAGGTAAGCAGTTCAAGAGCCGGTTTACGGGAGCGGGTATGCGCTGGAGCCGAGCAGGGGCAGAAAGACTGCTACCCATCCGCGGGGCAATTTTGAGCAAACGCTTTCACGAACGCTGGCGAGCCGCGTATAACTCGCCAAAAAACTGAAATGCACCCATTGTGCCGTCTTGATTGACGTTAATCTTGGATTCATATACAATCAAGTTGCGCAAGCTTTATTTATAGACAAATCCGCTCTTGGGCTGGGTAGGCATTTATGACCTGGGACTACGCCTTTACTCCCTCCATATGGCCGTCTGCATTTACGATCATATTGTTGACCGTGCTGGCGTTGTACGCCTGGCGCCGGCGCAGTGTGCCGGGTGCGCTGCCGTTTATGATTGGTTGCCTGTTCAGCATGCTGACAGCAGCCGGCGTGCTCTTGACTTACCTGGCTGTCAATCCGGCGACCAAGATCTTCTGGTTCAGGTTTGTGGCCTCAGGGTGGCTGCCAGCCTCCACCGCTATCGCCTGCTTTATCCTGGAATATGCCTGGCCTGGGCGCTGGCTGACCCGTCGCAACCTGATCCTGTTATCTATTATTCCTCTGTTTGGCATATTCTATTTCTTTACCGTCGGTTACTTTTTCCGGCCAGAGCCCGACTTCACAGTGGGTGAAACGGTCTCGGTGAGACTCAACCCGGTCAGCAGTATTTTTGTCATTTATTTCCTTGCATTAACGCTCGCCAATCTGATCGTCTTTGCCTGGCTATTCTTCCGTTCACCGCGCCACCGCTGGCCGGTGATCCTGATGGCGGCCAGCCAGATCGCAATGAGGGTTGTCTTCCTGGGGGAATCACCCTCGATAGATGCCCAGATCTATAACATCCCTGTATTTGCTTTGCCGTACCTGGTCTATGCCATTGCACTATTCGGCTTCCGTATTTTCAACCCGATCCCACTGGCCCGCCAGATGGTCATCGAGCAATTGCACGCGG
>MGNS01000145.1:335-3696 GCA_001795165.1 Chloroflexi bacterium RBG_16_57_11 | reverse complement strand
CTGCCTGCTTATCCAGATGAACCCCAGGCGAACCTGGACGGTACTGAAATCGAGTTCAACCTGGGGTCTGGGCCGGAGCTTCGTTATTACACGCTGGCGATCTCTCAGCTCAAAGACTTCCGTGGGCTCGAAGTGGGCCACCTGCTGCTGTTGCATGATGTGACCGAACAAAAGCAAGCCCAGGTGCAAATCCTTGAGCAGCAGCGCGTGCTGGCTACCCAGAACGAGCGCGAGCGCATGGCCCGCGAGCTGCACGACAGCCTGGGGCAAGTGTTAAGCTATACGAGTTTCCAGGTAGAAACCGCTGCGAAACTCTCCCGGGATGGGCAGGGTGTAAATGCCGCAGCCCAGCTCGACCGCCTGGGCAGCGTGGTGCGCGAAGCGCATGCCGATCTGCGCGAGGTTATTTTGAACCTGCACAGCACAGCTTCCCTGCAGCAGCCCTTTTTTACCGTCGTGAAGCAGTACCTGGATGCTTTCACCAGCAGTTATGGGATCCAGACGTTTCTGAGCGTTGGTTCGGGGCTGGGCGAGGACGCCATTGCCCCAGAAGCGCAGCTTCAAATCTTCCGGATCCTTCAGGAAGCAGTGTCGAACGCTCGTAAACACGGCCGAGCGCACCAGGTACGGGTGACCTTTGGGATGGAAGATGGGAATCTTTGCCTGTCGATTCAGGATGATGGTCATGGCTTTGATCCAGATCAAGTGGCGAAATCTGGCGGTTCTCACTATGGCCTGCAATTCATGCAGGAGCGCGCTGCCCAGTTAGAAGGCCGCTTGCAGGTACACTCCACTCTCGGGGCAGGGACACGGGTGGCGCTGGAAATACCCATAAAGAGGGACGCGGAGACGCGGTGACAGGGAGATAGAAAGACACGGAGAATGGGAGACACGGGGAAAGAAAGAGCGGAGACACGGAGAGAGGGAGTGATGGGAAACAATATACGGCATTTTCGGGAGCTGGATGCATATCAAATGGCGCTGGAGGCAGCGATAGGGATTTTTGAAATGAAAAAGGGGTTCCCAGTAGAGGAGAGGTATTCATTGACGGTCCAGGTGCGGAGAAGTTTACGCTCAGTTTGCGCCAATATTGCCGAAGCGTGGCGTAAGCGACGTTATTCTGCTGCCTTTGTCAGCAAGCTCAGTGACGCCGAGGTGGAAGCTGCCGAGACCCAGGTCTGGATCGAGATGGCTGTCCGTTGCGGATATCTCGACCCGGCAAAATCCGCTGCACTCGAACAGGAGTACGAACGCATCTTAGGCAAACTGGTTAATATGATCAACCATCCTGATCAGTGGACGATTAGATCCATCTGCGAAGAGGAGGCTTCATATGGATAACTCACCGCGTCCCCCCATCTCCGCCTCCCCGCGTCTCCGTGTCTTACTCGTGGATGATCATCGCCTTGTCATCGAAGGGATCAGTAACCTGCTAAAGGTGCACGGCATCGAGGTGGTGGGCATCGCCAATGATGGCCTGGAGGCGGTGGCGATGGCCCAGCAGCTATCCCCCGACCTGATCTTGATGGACATCCGCATGCCGCGCTGTGACGGCTTATCCGCCACTCGCATGATCAAAGCCGCGCAGCCGGAGATCCGGATCGCGATGCTGACGACATCCACCGAAGACCAGGATTTGTTCGAGGCGGTCAAGAGCGGGGCCTGTGGCTATTTATTGAAGAGCATGAGTGGAGATGCTTTTATTGAAGCGCTACATGGGGCAGAGCAGGGCATCCCGCCCTTTTCACCCGGCTTGGCTGCCCTTTTATTAGACGAATTCGCCAGGCTGAGCGATGCAGCAGAACAAAGGCCTCCAACAGATCGTCCCGAGCCGAAGAAGCCGGCCATCATTGAACGGCTGGAGGCAGACGGCCTGACCGATCGCCAGGTGGAGGTGCTGCAATTGGTCGCCTCGGGGCTCACCTACAAAGAGGTGGGCGAGCAGCTCTATCTAAGTGAGCGCACCGTGCGCTTCCATATGACACAGATCATGAACCGGCTGCACCTGTATAACCGCAACCAGGTGCTGGCCTATGCCGGCAAGCTGGGGATAAAACCACCGGACTGACGCGGAGATAGAAAGACACGGAGAATGGGGGACACGGAAACTCACCGCGTCGCCGTGTCTCCGCGTCATCTTCACCGCGTCACCCCGTCTCCGTGTCTTAACAACACCTGTCAGAAACGACAGTCTGCCGAGTGCAAGACTGTCGTTTTTTTAATGACGCAAACGACAGTGACATAGTTATCCAGATTTGCTAATGTACACAATATGGGAAAAGTACAGAGGGTGATTTTCTTTGGAAACAGTGTGGCGCTGATGGGGATCGAAGCCAGCCTTGGCTTAGACCCCGAATGCGAGGTCATCGGCCGCGCGCCGACCATCGACCCGCAGGAGCTGTGCAGCCTGCATCCGGACGTAACGATCTTTGAGCTGGATGCTGTCCCGCCCGAGCTGCTCTACGCGTTGTCCAAAGAAATCCCCGGGCTGCTGCTGATCGGCATTGACCCGGAAAGCAACCGGGCGCTGCTGTGGTCCGGGCAGCAGGCGGAAGGCCTGTCCAGCCAGGACCTGACGCAGATCATTCATCAGGCAAGGTTTAGCATCTCAGCTTCCAGAGAAAAGAATGAACAACCAACGAAAACATAAGCTGTTCACCATCTGGCGGCATAGACCAAGGAACGCACAGGGCAATCAAATCGGAGACAGCCTCCGGGAAAGGAATGAAGTTGAATGATCTGAAAGAAACCATTGCAGGTCTTTGGACCATCCATTTGTAAACATTCACAATCTGAACGAAGGAGTTCGCAATGAAAACCAAACTGAATTTCTTGCTGGTATTCGCCCTGCTGGCGGCGCTGGTGGGAGGGATCACCACCGCGGCATATGCCCAGGAGGACGTCACCTACAGCATCAGCGGCCAACTATTCTATGACGATAACCAGAACGGAATTTTGGATGGAGATGATTATTACACTTATTTCGGGGAGACGATTCAGCTCGATCAAGGCTGCGATGGCACAGTTGATGATTCGTTCCTTCTAACTTATTCCGTCCAAACGTATACCTTTGACAACCTGCCGGAAGGTCAGAGCTACTGTATCCGTTACTATAATCCCGGTTATCGAACGACCACCCCCAATCCGGTAACAACCTCCCTCTCAGAAGATATGACCGGAGTAAACATAGGTTTTGCCTATGTTTACCTGGATTACGACCGGGATGTGGACCTGAACGGGCCGGTCGGCGTGGAATATACCCGCACCGTGGCAGTGACCGGCGGCGATGGGCCGTATGACTTCACCGGAACCCATTGGGTGTTGGCGATGCAGCCACCTGGCCTGAACCTCAGGACCAATT
>MGNS01000145.1:0-304 GCA_001795165.1 Chloroflexi bacterium RBG_16_57_11 | reverse complement strand
CAACCGATATCGGAGAAGGGCAAATCCACCTGCAGGCAACGGATGCCAATGGGGCAGACTTGAACCAGACCTTAGTTTTCTGGATCCAAACGGACGCCAGCGCAAGCTTTACCTCCAGCCAGAGCCCTTCAAATGAGAGCCAGCAGGTGACCTTCAGCCTCGAATTTACACCGATCGAACCCGACGCTCCATTTCCATTTGGCGGTAACGTTATCTTCTACGATGGAGATTCTGCGATAGAGGGCTGCCAGGATCTGTTGTTTGCCGAAGGTAATTTTTGGGGTGAATATCTTGATTACAATCC
>MGNS01000144.1:38377-44967 GCA_001795165.1 Chloroflexi bacterium RBG_16_57_11 | reverse complement strand
AAGTCTGGGGCAAATGGTGAACCGCACATTGCTAATTTCAAAGCCGTCAGAGCACTAACGCCGTTCTTTTGAGCGGTAGATAGATAGCCACGGATTAGACAGAAGACCTTCGCTCCATCGGATGAGCGAAAGCAACCGGAGATCTTCTGCTTCAACTTGACCATGCGAATATCGCGTTCGGCCAGATTGTTGTCAAACGGCACCTTAAAATCGTACATAAAAGCCAGTACCACCGGCCTGTTCAGCAATCGATCCAACAGGTTCTTGGGGGGCGATTGCTTGATTTTGCCGCGTTTCCCAGGCGGTCTTTCTGGAGCCGGATTTAGGGCCAATCCTTGCTCAACCAACGCATCGTATCGGGCTTCAAAAACTGCAATTTGCTTGCTGGGCAGAGTGCTTAGACCTCGAGCAACCGCTTCTTCGACGGCTTTCTTGATGGCGATCAGGCATTTGACCATCTCCCCTTCCCACGGCTGGGGATATTGTTCTTGCAGGAAGTCCAGCTCTCGTAAGTGATGGGCGTTACACGAAGCATGGCGGGCTTGCTCGTATTTGTAGTAAGACGACCAGTCATCGTGCATGCTGTTGCTGGTCCGCTCTGGCAAAATCCCGGCTCGATCGATCCCTTCCTGTCCGCGTTTGGGGTCAACATGGTAGAAGGTCGCTCGCTTTGTACTTGCCGAATGGATCCAGTGGAGCTTTTTGGTCACCCGCAGCCCGGTTTCATCGAAATGCACCGTTTCGTCCGTCTCGATCAGATACTGCTGGATGCGTCCATTGACCGGCGTAACCGCTTGTGCGACTTGATCATTCGCCGCAACGATGGTTCCTTCGCCGATGCGATGCTCAAAAACATCTTCACAGAACTCGCTCACGCGTTCCAGTGGAATGAAGTGCTTCTGATTGAGATAGGTCAACAAAGCTTTGAAGCCTGCGCCATACTGCGTCAATTGGGTAATCCCAGCCGGAAAGGGGGCTCGCGTCACCTGTCCACAGTCCGGGCATACTTTTACTTCTGCCTGATGTTCGGTGACCCGCAAACGCAGCACCGGTAACTCGTACTCCTGTCGCTTTTCGATGCCGAGCACCTCAACGCCGTCCAGCGCAGCTTGACAATGCTCACACTGCTGCACAAGATGTTTTTCAACTCGATCCACTTGGCGGCTCATCTCCAGCCGGTGTCCGGGATGCCCAGGTTGTGCCCCACTTTTCTTCCCGCTCGACTGGCGCAAACTGCGGTTCTTGGAGGGCTTTTTCAAGCCATCACTCGAAGGTGGTTTGCCCGAGTTGCGGCTGTTTTTCGCAAGCTGGTCCTCCAACGCCTGAATCCGGGCCGCCTGTACCACTATGATTTGCAACAAACTGCTGATCAATGTGATCGTAGCATCTTCGCCTTGCTGGACAGCGGTTCGAATTTCTTCTTCACTTGGCAGCTTCAGAGGTTCCATGCATCTATTGTCACTGGCTTTTGCGATTTTGGCAATGTTAAAGTTCAACGGACTTCATGTCTGAGCAGTTACGTTAAATACCGTTCTATACGACCATTGGAGACCGCATAGAACGGTTAACTTGGGGTTTTAGTTCGTTTTGAATTAAACGGCCGCCGGCGGTTCTTCTACTTCTGCAGGCGGTTCTGGCCTGGTCCCAGAAACCTTCTCACGGGTGATCCGTGCCAGCTCGTCGGTTCGATAGCGTACCTCTTCCAATGCCTGGTCGGCGCGGGCGCGGGCATCATCCAGCGCTGCTGCAGCGCGGGCGCGTGCGTCCGCGCCGTATTCTACCGCCCGGTCCTTCAATTCAATACCCCGATCATGAATCCACAGACGCGTCTCTTCGCCCGACTGTGGTGCCAGGAGCAGGGCGGTCGCCGCTCCAACCAAACCGCCGACGATCAGGCCGGCGAAAAATGCGCCAAAATCATTGTTATCAGACATCTTATACTCTCCTATAGGGGTTATTTTCTCGGTTTCCTCACCAGGCCCAAAGCCTGAAAAAACGTGCTCAAGCCTGCCGTGTACTCGTTCAACTTGATCACTGGCTCGACCAGGTTTTCACTCAAGAAATTCGTGGTGCCGCGCAGGTTGTTCATTGTTTCATTGGTCGAGTCAAGGATTGGCTTGATCTCATTTTGTAACAGGTTGGTCAACCTGGCAAGCTGGATCATCAAGATCACCAGGGTCATACCCGTCAAAATGGATTGCAATGCCATGAATATGATAAAAACGTCGCGAATTTTGGCGGTATTCGTCGTAGGTTGTAACAGGAAGACCGTGGTCGCGATGATCAAAACCAGCAGGATGATGAATGCAATCACGACGCCGATCACAGCCCGCTTCTGCTCGGGCGTCATCTCGGTAGGTTCTGGCAACTGTTCTACTTCATTGGTCGGCGTTGGCAGTTGCGGATAGATTGGCTCAGGCTGGTATGAGGGATTTTCATCCATAATTGTCTAATTATACCCTGTCCTTGCCAGATGTTTAAGAAACTTATGGAAACTGATGAATTTGATTTGAACCAAAAACCGAATGGCTATGAGTCAGCGAGCAGCGAATCGATCCTTTGCAGCACAAAGCCCAGCTCTGCGACCAGTGGTGAATTGCATCGATAGCGAAACACTTCCAGCAGGCTGTGATAATACCACAGAGTGCCGGCTTTACCTCCATTAAATCTATCCCAGACATCCTCCCCGGAGCGGAGCAGGTCAGTCATAAGCGAACGGGCGTTGTGCAGCTTGTCGGCGAGCGAAACCCGGCACACTTCTTCGGTAGCAGATTGCAGATGCTCCAGATAGGCTTCTTTTCGCTGGCGCCAGGGTGGCTTTGGCGTTTCATAGGTATCGGTGCAACCATGGACGATATCTGCTACTCGATCGCCGAAGCGCTGGCGGATGGCTGCCAGTGTTTCCAGTCCCCCCTGATCCTCAGGCGCATCATGTAGCAGCGCTGCGATGGCCTGCTCTTCGTCGCCTCCATCTTCCAGCACCAGGGAGGCTACTGCCAGCAGATGAGCCATATAAGGTGTGTCGGATCCTTTGCGTTGCTGACCACGATGCAGCTCGAGCGCGTAATCCAGGGCTTCCTTGAATTGCTGGGTGAGCTGCATAGCGTTATGGAGTTATCTGGTATTCGTTAGTAATCGGGACGCCGGGCCGCAAGGTGCTGATCACCGAGCAGTATTTTTCCTCCGACAGGTGGATAGCTCGCTCGAGCTTTTTGGGGTTGACTGCACCGCTCACCAGGTATCTCAGGTGGATGCGGGTGAACGTGTGAGGCGGGTCGCTCATCTGGTCTCCGGAACAGATCACCTTCAAGTCGTGTAGAGGCTCGCGCTGTTTGGTCAGGATTTCGACCACATCATGCGCCGAACAGGACGCTACTGCCATCAGGAGCAGATCGGAAGGCTTAACGCCAATCCATGTGTGTTGGGGGTCAGGCGAACGGCCGATGACGATCGAATGGCCGTTCGTATCGCTGGCGACCATCATCTTATCTTCGACCCAGCGAAGGGTAATCGCTGCCATGGTATTTTGATCCTTCTCAATGCTTGCGGGATTGGATTGTGTTATATAGTTCGTTCTATACCTGGCTTACCTCGTCCAGGATGGCCTCAATCTGTTCGGCTACGCGGGCGTTTTCTGGGAATTCAGCACGGCTGAGCATCAGCTGGTTGGCTATGCGCCTCAGCACGCTGGGATTGATCTGCGCCAGGTCGGTGGTGACTTTATACCATAACCGGCGCAGCTCGGCGCTTGGATGCGTGGCGGCATACACTGCGATTTGCGCCGGCGAAGACATGCTTAGGTTCCAGGCGCTGACGTTGATATCCAGCTCGCGTCCGGTGTTGGACCAGTAATACGCCAGCATCGGGTTAATCAACCCACGCATGCGACCCCACAGGGGATCATCTTCCTGCACCAGGGCAAAAAAGGCCAGGTAGTAAGGCCGGGCTCCGCCATAATCGCGGTTTACCTGTGAAAGCTTACCGGCGATCGCCGAGGCATAGGAAGCCATGTACCAGCGCAGATCTTCCAGCGTGGCTCCTGGCTCACCTACCTCGATAGCATCCCATTCCAACCGGCAGGCAAGCAGATAGGTATTGCTGGAAGCGGCGAAGTCTTGCGAGCGCTGAACCATGGCTTTCTTGGCCAGCGTTCGGGCAGAGTCTACCCCCGGCTGGATGCCATCCGGTACCACTACCTGCTCAATATCGCGACAAAGGATTCGCAGCGCGGGATCATCGGCAAAGGGGATGTTCCCGCTTCCGGGTAGCACATAGCGCTTATTCCGGGTGATGATCATCCCGCGCTTACTCAAGTCATCCAGCAGGGATTGGATATAATCGCTCTGGTTGCGGTCGTTGAGCAACAGGTAGGCTAACTCAGCCAGATCGATCTCTGTACCAGAACGGACTAACGCAAAAACGAAATCCGCCTCCGCGCGGCCGACAAAACCGGCTTCGCTGTCGATGCCAGGCGCCAATTTCACTGGCGCGTAAGGGGAGACTGGCTGGTCGAAATAGTTGAACGCGCCCTGGCGGAAAGCCAGCTGTAAAGTCTCGCGCAACATAGATTTGTTGCGTATCAGACCCGCAGCATCGTAGCGCTCCTCGAGCATGTCTAGCAGCTCTTCTGTCGTCTGCTCGCCGGGGTGGTCATTCAGCTCGCGGTAGATATCGCGCAAGATATCCCGGCGTATGCTGAGGTCCAGACTGGTCATTTTCATGCGGGTAAACGCCTGGCGGTATTGTGCTTCGAGCGGCTGGCGGGCTGGGGCAGGTCTCTCTGTTTTTACCACGGTTTGCTGGCCGGACAGCTCGTTTTCTTCAGGTGTGACTTCCAGATAGCCTGTGGCAATATAGTCTAACGGCGCGACATAGAGCTGCAAATCTTTAAGAAATAACTTCGCCAGGTCGCTGTGCTCCTCCAGCCAGGGCTTGAACTGGGAGTAGCCCAGATTGGCCTCATTGAACGCCGGGTCCATCAGGAGCATGGTCTGCTTCAAGCGTGTCGCCATAACAGGTAAATCGCCGCGCTGCCCGTGAGCTTTTAATGCCTTCTCGAGCAGGTTGCGGGCCCGCTCGATCTCGGCGCAAGAGCGCTCGTTGACATCGGCGGGCTCACCCAGGGCAGTCTCCAGGTAGATGAATTCGTCACACGAGCGCACCAGCAGATCGTGAGTGATGCTGCGGGGGCCGATGCCGATGGTATAACGTCCGTATTCACGCAGCTTGGCGGCCAGCGGGCTAAAATCACTATCGCCCGAGACGATGACATAAGTGTGGATCAGGGGCCGCGTCAGGGCGATTTCAAATGCGTCGATTGCTAGGCGGATATCTGCGCGGTTTTTGCCGGCGCGCACGCTGTAGATCTGGATCAGGTCGATAGAGTTGTTCATCATGCTGTCACGATAGCGGGTGAAGCGCGACCAATCTGCGTAGGCCCGCTTGACCACAGCCGGTCCCCTGGTTTGGAGTGCTTCAATTAAATCGGTAATTTCGAAATCAAAAAACTCACGTTCGGCCCATAGGGCGATGTTTTCGAAGTCAATAAATATCGCCAGTTGCTCACTCATTGACTAGGCTCCTTTGGTTTTTATTTTTTTATACCAGGACTTTATAATTTGGTGCGTCACCCAGCCCTGGGTGCAGATCTTTTCTTGATAGCCGATAATTTTACTCGAATAAACAAATCCCAGCTTAAAGTTTCCAGATGCGCTGTGCGATCTGCACAACCGCTTGCCAGTCCATACTCTCTGCATACGGCGCAGGTCCTATGGGATCCTGCCAGGGTAAATCCAGCAGCGCAGCCACTGCCGAAGAAACGCATGCTCTGGCTGCCTCTAGATCATACCCCCCTTCCAGGAAAAGCGCAATCTTTCCATCACAGTTCGCCTCCGCCCATTCTTTCAATTGGACGATCAGCTCGCCATAGCCTCGGGCAGAAAGCGCCAGGCTGCCCAGCGGATCACGCCAGTGGGTGTCAAATCCCACACTGACCAGCACCATCTGCGGTTTGTACCGGTCGAGTAGAGGCAGGATGAGCGTCTCCATTACCGAGCGAAAACCCTGATCGCCGGTATAGGGTGGCAGGGGAAAGTTCGCCGTCGTTCCTGCGCCAGAACCGACGCCGGTTTCTTCCAGATGACCAGTGCCTGGATACAGCGGGGATTGGTGGGTTGATATATAGAACACATCGCCGCGCGACCAGAAAATATCCTGCGTGCCATTGCCGTGGTGCAGGTCCAGGTCAATAATTGCCAGGCGCCGTGCGGTTGGCTGTGTGGCGATCAGATGCGTAGCTGCCAGGGCGACATTATTCAGCAAGCAGAAACCCATACCTTGCCGGGCGGTCGCATGATGCCCGGGTGGGCGGGTGAGGGCCAGGCCACGCCTGGCCTGTCCTTCCCAGACAGAGTGCGCCACAGCAACTGCGCCCCCGGCGGCGTTCACGGCCAGCCCCCACGAGGCAGCGGTGGTATAAGTATCCCCATCCAGCCAGGCGCTGCGCTGGCAAGCCCGCTGGAGCGCCTCGAGATAGGCGGGGTGGTGCGCCAGAGCCAGGTCGTTTTGCGCCAATGGAAATGGAGCCAGTT
>MGNS01000144.1:30870-38354 GCA_001795165.1 Chloroflexi bacterium RBG_16_57_11 | reverse complement strand
GCAGCTTCGAGCGCCTGGCAGATAGCCTCGACGCGCTCGGGACGCTCCGGATGACCCTGTGCGGAGTGGGCGGCGTGCCCGGTGGGGTAGAAATAAACCAGCTCAGGCGGCATATAATTCCTGGAATTCCGGCTTCTGGCGAAGCCCGGCCAGATCCGGATCCTGTTTCGACCACTCAATCAGCTCGGGCGCCAACCGAAACGCCTCGGCCAGGTGGGAAAGGGAAGTCCCATCCTCCCCGGAAAGGGCTTCGATGCAGGCCAGGTTATATATCTGAGCTCCGCGCCAGGACGGTGAGTCATCCAGGTCAAGCAGTCGGGCTGCCAGAGACTGCTGCAGCCTGGCGGCCTCAGTCAGGTTCCCGTTCCCAATATGATAATAACCGAGATGCAGGAGCGGGTGTTCGACTGCCGTGCCAACCAGCGTGCGCCACAGCGGTCGATCCTCACGCCAGGGGATGGGCTGGCGATCGTCCACTTCCTGGTCAGTCGCTGCCAGAGCATAAGCTCGCACTGCGGAAAACGTATCCTCCATCTGCGCAAGGATTTCCTCCCAGGTCCGCCCGTGATGCTGTGCAAAAATCTCGGCGTTGGCAGCATCTGTATCATCGTAAGTTGACGGCGCTTCGTGTAGCGCATCAGGCTGGGCGGCAAGCTCCAGATCGCTCACCAGACGGGTTACCCATTCGGTAAAATGGGCAAGGACATCTTTAGCCGACCAATGATCTACAGCACCACTGGTCATGCGTTGCTCCGCGCTCAGTGCTTCGACGAAATTACGCACTTCCCCCAAGCCATAATCCAGAACTTCAATCAATTTTGCTTTGTTTGCCATTTTCTCCTGACCTCGAAACAATCCTGGAATGTCGCCTCATCGCCTCTTTGACCATGGTTTGTGCCACCTACGTCATGCGCAAGGTGAGGCAGAATATCGAGTAAAATAACTCAGCGTAAATTTTACACGATTATGGCGTAGATAGGCTGATAGGAAATAGTCCAATCTTATGATAACGATTTGAGGAAAGCCCATGACAGAATTGTTGTACCAGACGGATAGTTATCTTCAAAGGTTCGAGGCCAAAGTTGAGGCGCTGGATGAGCAGGGCCGTGGCATCGCTCTGGATCGTAGTGCATTTTATCCTGGGGGCGGCGGCCAGCCGGCTGACAGTGGGAGTTTGACTGTGAACGGGGTTATCTATGCAATAAAACGGGCTAAGAAAATGGGCGATTTCGTATTCCACTATGTCGAAGGTGAAGACCCACTGCCCCCTCTCGGCGCAGTTGTGCAAGGTCAGATCGACTGGGAACGTCGTCATCAGCTGATGCGCACCCACACCGCCTTGCATGTGCTTTGCGGGGTGGTGTTCCGAGATTATGGCGCTTCGGTCACCGGTGGGGATATGGAGCCGCTGGATGGGCGGATGGATTTTGAATTCGAGAGGATGCAGCACGAGCTGGTGGATCAGATCCAGCAGGCGGTCAACCGGGAGGTGGCCGCGGCGCGTGAGGTGCGCGTGGCGATCCTGCCGCGTGAAGAAGCCTTTGCCATCCCTGACCTGATCCGCACAAAGATTAGCCTGCTCCCCGAAGGCATCCAGCAGGTAAGGGTGGTTGAGATCGTGGGGCTGGATTTGCAGGCGGATGGCGGCACGCATGTTCACAACACCGCCGAAGTGGGCAGCATCCGCGTGGTGGATTACAAAAGTAAGGGCAAGATCAACAAGCGGATTTATATTGCCATCGAATGAAACGCTCCGAGAGAATCGATGATTAAGGCAGAAGTGGTGATTTGCGGCGCAGGGATCGCCGGTGTGAGTGCAGCCTATTCGCTGGCGGTTGAAAAGGGGGTGCAGAACATCCTCCTGGTGGACGAGGGCGCGCCGCTAAGCCTGACCAGCGATCATTCCACGGAGTGCTATCGCAACTGGTGGCCTGGTCCGGGGGACGCCATGGTGGCATTAATGAACCGTAGCATCGACCGGATGGAGGCGCTGGCACGACAGACTGGAAACACCTTCCGCATGAACCGGCGAGGCTATCTTTATTGCACCGCCAGCCCAAACCGAGCGGCTGAAATGCGGAAATCCGGCGAGCAAATCTCGGCGCTAGGCGCCGGCCCGCTGCGCGTGCACTCCGGCAAGCCTGGCGACCCTGCCTACCGGCCTGCACACCCGGAAGAATTCCAGGACCAGCCGGAAGGCGCTGATCTGCTGCTCGACCCGGCGGTAATCCTACGGCATTTCCCATACCTGACCGAGAAGGTTGTGGCCGCGCTGCACGTACGGCGGGCGGGCTGGTTCAGTGCCCAACAACTCGGCATGCTCTTACTGGAGCGGGCTAAAGCCCATGGGGTCAGGATTGTCTCCGCTAAAGTGATTCGAATCGACCAGTCGAAAGGCCGCTTCACAGGCGTTCATCTGGCGGGTGGAAAGCAGATCCAGGCATCGGTGTTCGTCAACGCCGCCGGACCTCATCTGAAAACCGTCGGTCAGATGCTGGGGGTCGAGCTGCCGGTGTTCAACGAGCTGCATCAAAAGCTGGCGATGCGAGATACCCAAGGTATCCTGGACCGCAACGCTCCCCTGGTCATCTGGTCTGATCCACAGCAGCTGGATTGGAGCGCTGAGGAGCAGGAATACCTTCGGGAAGAGCCTGAGGCGCAGATTCTACAGGAGGAGCTACCAGCAGGCATCCACACCCGCCCGGATGGCGGTGCAGACAGCCCAATCGTCCTGGCGCTGTGGGAATATCATACCCGGCAGGTTGAGCCGGTCTGGCCGATCGCCGAGGATCCGCTGTATCCGGAGGTGGTGATGCGTGGGCTTACTCGCATGCTACCGGGTATGCGTACTTATCTGCAAAAAGCGGGGAAGCCGCGCCTCGATGGCGGTTATTACACCAAGACGCCCGAGAACCGCCCACTGATAGGCAGGTTTCCAGTCGAAGGGGCCTTTATGATCGGTGCGCTATCCGGCTATGGCTTGATGGCAGCCTGTGGAGCCGGAGAGCTGCTGGCCGAGCACGTCATGGGCGGATATCTGCCCCCATACGCAGCCATGTTTTCATTAGAACGTTACGACGACCCCGGATACCGGAGGATGTTGGACGCCTGGGGGACCACTGGCCAGCTCTGATAGGCGATGAACGGATAAGGAGGCACGCCATGGACGTAAAGATTTATATGGGCGGCGACGGCACCCGCATCGAGATCATCCCGCAGAACTTGATCGGAAGGATCGACGATCAGGGGAATGTGTATGAAGTGGAGGGAGAAGAGGAATTCTGCCTGGGTTGGATCAACTTCGATGATGGGGATGTCTTTGATGATGAAGATGAGTTGATCGGATGGGTGGAAGACGACGGCACGGTCGTCGCGGTTGCCGACGAAGGCGACGAGGAGATCGAGATCGGCTATGTAAATGAGAAAGGTGAGTTATTTTGCTACACGGGGGAGGACGAGGAAGCACTGGTGGGCCAGCTCGAGAACATGCAAGATCACACGGAAGGGGCCGCGGCGCTGCTTTTCTTCATAAGCTTCGACGAGGAGTGAGCTATACTAATATCGCTCTATCCGAAAAGAATGTCCGACAGGGCGTGCAAAGCCAGGAGGTATGAGTGCCAGCCGAAACCCACAATGCTTCCGGCGCATACCGGCGCGATCATCGAAATGCGGCGAAATTCCTCGCGAGCATGCACATTGGACAGATGCACCTCAACCACTGGCAACCCAATTCCGGCTACGGCATCCCGCAGAGCCACCGAAGTGTGCGTATAACCCCCGGGGTTAAAAATCACCCCCTGCGCCCAGAGGCGCGCCTGGTGCAATGCATCGATCAGCGCACCCTCGCTATTGGATTGAAACGAGCGCACTTCCAGGTTCATCTGTTCACCCAGCTTGGAAAGGCGTTGGTCGATCTCAGCCAGCGTCATGCGTCCGTAAACTTCTGGCTCGCGCTCGCCCAACAGGTTGAGGTTTGGGCCATGTAGGACAAGAATTGATTTCATCTGGTTACATCTCCATATTCTTTACGGTTTTAAAATCGTCAGTCTAGGGTTGGATGGTCAACTCCTGAACGAGCTGCTCATCGACCTCGATACCCCAACGCACCTCTCCTATACGTCCAGGCAACACCCAGCGCACCTTGCCGGCCGAGCGTTTTTTATCCACCCGCAAGCCGCTCAATAACCGATGATGGTCCAAACCTGGAGGCAGGTCGGTGGGCAAATCCAGGCTACGCAGCGTAGCGGCAATGGCTTCGACCAGGCCTGGGGAAGCCAGGCCAAGTCGCTCTGAAAGGCGGGCGGCGAAGACCATGCCGATGGCTACCGCTTCGCCATGCTTAATTCGATAGTCGGAGGCTGTCTCGATCGCATGCCCCAGGGTATGACCCAGGTTCAGCGAGGCGCGAGACCCGCGTTCGTAAGGATCCTCCTGGATGACCCGAATTTTAACCGCCATCGCCCGGCGCACAATTTCATCCAGGTTTTCCTGGACGGTCTCCCAACCACGACTGCAAAGCTCAAACAGAACCGGGTCAGCCAGCACCCCGTGCTTGACCACCTCCGCCAGGCCGTTGCGCAGCTCGATTACAGGCAAAGAGGCCAACACCTGCGGGTCAGCCAGCACCAGGGACGGTGGGTGGAAGGCACCGATCAGGTTCTTGCCTTGCGGTAGATCCGCTCCGGTCTTGCCGCCCAGGCTGGCGTCCACCATCGCCAGCAACGATGTTGGCGCAGCCACCCATGGCACGCCGCGCAAGTAGACCGAGGCGGCAAAACCCGCCAGGTCTCCCACCACCCCACCACCCAAAGCAATGACGGTGCTGCCGCGCTCCAGTCCGCCCGCCAGGAAGGCTTCCCACAAACGCGCCACCGTTGCCAGGGTCTTGTATTGCTCCCCGGCGGGGATAGAAGCCAGATATGTGTTGTAGCCCGTCTGGCGCAGCGCCTCCATGACCCGGTCGGCATATAATCCGGCGACGTTTTCGTCGCTGACCAGCCCTAGCGGGCCTTTGAACTCGCAGGCCTGTAAAGCAGTGCCAACCGTATCCAGACTATCCTTGGCTACACGCACATCGTAGCCTACCCCCATACTAGAAACATGAAACAAACCCAACCGCATCTGCGCCTGCCAGATGGCCTCCTCAGGAGAGTGATCGCCCGTGTCCAGTTGAAGGGGAAACGAGGCGTAATGCGCCGCACGTTGCTCGAGCAAGTCAAGCAACCGGGTTTGGGTGTCGCCATCCAGCAGCGGGCGCTGGCCTTGGGCTGTTTGCAGACGGTCAATTATTCTATCAAACGGAGCGGACAGACAAAGCACCGGCCCGGCCCCATCGATCAGGAGGCGATTCTCTGGGCGTAACAACGCCCCTCCTCCCAGGGCGACCACCCCGGAGTCGCAATTCAACACCTCAGTGAGCATCGCGCTCTCACGCTGGCGGAAGCCGGCTTCGCCTTCGGTGGTAAAAATTTGCGGGATGGAAACGCCTGCCCGCGCTTCGATCATTTCATCCAGATCGTAGAACGGCCGCTGCAGGCTTTTCGCCAGGCCCAGGCTAAGCGAGCTCTTCCCAGAAGCCGGGGGGCCGTATAGAAAAATAAACGAATTATGGTGCATGGTTGGATTCTATCCCCTAATCTCAGACTGGTGAGAACGGCTCATCCGGCCAAAAGTAGTGCTTGCCACCATCCATTTGGAGGTCCGACAGCCGGGCATGTCTTAAGGCATCGTATCGGGGACGCATTTCATCTATCGAATCGCCGCCTAGCTTCTCCAAAAGGGCATCTGCCAGCACGAACGCCGCCATGGCTTCCAGGATCGGCACAGCACGTGGCACAGGACAAAAATCGGAGCGCTCGTAGCTGGTGGGGGTTTCCTTTCCGGCCGCCAGATCTACCGTGGGCTGGGGTGACAGCGTAGTGGCGATCGGCTTCATAGCTGCGCGCATGACCAGCGGCTCGCCCATCGTTACGCCGCCTTCCAGCCCACCGGCGCGCTGCGTCAGGCGTACCAGCACCTCTTGCGCCAGGCGAATCGGGTCGTGCGCCTGGGTGCCTGGCAGGCGGGCATTGGCGAAAGCATCGCCAATTTCCACTCCCTTGATTGCCTGGACGCTGAGCAAGGCTGCGCCCAGCCGTGCTTCCAGCCGCCGGTCCCACTGCACGTACGACCCAAGTCCTGGCGGCAGACCTAATACGACGATCTCGATCACACCGCCCAGGGTATCGCGCTGTTGGATGATCTGGTGGATCCGCTGGCGCATGGACTCCGCCGCGGCAAGGTCTGGGCAGCGCACGTCGCTTTGCTCGGCCAGGACAAAGCGCTGTTGGTAGGGCAGATCGCCCAGGACCGCACTGACATCGCCGATTGCGACCACATAACCTCCCACCTGGATGCCAAAAATCGCCAGCAGGAGCTTGCACACCGCGCCCACCGCTACCCGTGCGGCAGTCTCTCGGGCGGAGGCGCGTTCCAGGGCTGGTCGAAGGTCGTGGTAACCGTATTTAATCGCCCCAGTCAGGTCGGCGTGCCCGGGGCGTGGCACGGTGAAGGCTTCGATGGGCTTGCCCCTCCATTTGGCATGATCACGGTTCTCGATCTGGAAGGCCAACGGAGCTCCGGTGGTGAGCCCTTCCATCACCCCACCGAGGATTTGTACGGCATCCTGCTCGATTTTCATCCGTGGCCCTGCTCCGTAGCCTTGTTGTCGGCGAGCCAGCTCGGTGTTAATAGCCTGAGCGTTCACAGGCAACCCGGCGGGCATGCCGTCCAGAATGGCAAGCAGGGCGGGTCCATGGGATTCACCCGATGTCAGAAATCGTAAGGGCATCTGTGTCTCTCCGTTCAATAATGTCAGGCGGGATAGGAAGGTGCGATCAAGCGACCGCCAGCCACTCCCGTAGGCGGTCCATGGCCTGCTGGACGCGCTCCAGCGGGGTAGTGATCGAAATACGGACAAAACCCTCTCCGCCGGGTCCAAACACCGTGCCGGGGGTCAGGCTGACGCCGGCCTGCTCCAGGGCGGCGGTCACGAACGAGGCGCAATCCCAGCCAGCAGGGACTGGCGACCAGATATAAATCGAGGCGCGTGGTGAGTGCACATCCAAGCCCATCTTGCGCAGACCATCCACGACGACATCTCGGCGCTGGCGGTAGATCTCATTGCGCTCCACCAGCCAGGTCTGATCCCCGGTCAAGGCTGCGGTAGAGGCTTCGAAGATTGGCAGGAAGTGGCTGCTATCGGTGTTGGTTTTTAGCGTGAACAGGGTGCGCACAGCCTGTGGATTGCCGGAAATCACGCCGGTCCGCCATCCGGCCATGTTATGCGATTTGGAGAGCGTGTTGAACTCCACTGCGACCTCTTTCGAGCCCGGCGCCTGCAGCAGGCTTGGTGGACGCTCGCCGTCGAAGGCGACCTGCATATAGGCGGCATCGTGGCACAGCAGGAAGCCGTAACGGCTCGCGAGCTCCACCGCCTGTGTAAA
>MGNS01000144.1:29004-30863 GCA_001795165.1 Chloroflexi bacterium RBG_16_57_11 | reverse complement strand
AGGTTGGCGACCGCCGTAGTTGGGTTATTGGGATAATTCAGCCACATCAGCTTGGCGCGGCGTAAGATTTCCTCCGGCAAAGCTTCCAGATCGGGCAGGTAGCCGCGCTTGGGGAGCAGCGGCATGCGATATACCTCACCGCCGGCAACCAGCGTGCCGCGGGTGTAAGTCACATAGCCTGGATCGGGAACCAAAACGATATCACCCGGCTCGACGTAGGCCAGGCTCAGGTGAAAAATGCCCTCCTTGGAGCCAAGCAGGGGGATAATTTCACGCTCCGGGTCCAGCTCGACAGCATAATCGCGCCTGTACATTTCAGCCCAGGCCTCACGCAGCAAGCGCGGTCCCCGGTGCGGCTGGTAACCGTGCGTATCTGGGCGAGAGGCGCAGCGGTTCAATGCCTCGAGGATATGCCCAGCAGGTGGCAGATCGGGCGCGCCCTCGTCCAGGCGAATAATATCCCGACCGGCAGCCCGCAACTCGTTAAGGCGTACACTCAAGGAGGCGAAAAAATGTGGTGAAAGGTGCGCCATGCGGCCGGCAGGTGGCTTCATTGGATCACCTGCCACATCGCCTGGCGCGGCACCGGTTGGCCGCTCCAGCGCTCCAGGGACAGCGCGGCCTGCTCGATCAACATACCCATCCCGTTGGCGGCATGTAAACCGGCGGCGCGCGCCTGGCTGATAAGGGCCGTTTCGAGTGGCTTATACACCAGGTCATAAACGAAAGCCTGCTCCGGAAGCGGAATTTCGCATGGCCATGGGCTGCCCTCGACGTCCGGGACCATTCCCGCGGAGGAAGCGTTTACAACCAGCCCGGTTTCCGGGATCAGGCTATGCAGGCTGTCTGGCTCCAGATCAATAGGCGTCGCCCGCTTTAATGGATCCTGGGATGCGCACAGACTGTCCGCCAGGGCCTTGGCCTGATCGAGCCGGCGAGCAGCAATTGACACCTCCCAGCCGGTGGACAGCAGGCTGTAAACCACGGCGCGGGCCGCGCCGCCAGCCCCCAGGACCACGGCGGTCCGCGGGCGGGGCGTATCGGGTAGCACACGCCTCAGGTCTGCCAGGAAACCGGCCGCGTCGGTATTATCACCGATCAAGCCTCCCTCCTCATGCAAGATGGTGTTTACAGCACCAATGGCCTCCGCGGTTTCTGTGAAGCTATCCATATGAAAAAGCACTGTCTGTTTATGGGGGATGGTCACGTTCAAGCCGTTGATCTCGCCCTGACGCATGCGCTGTAAAATTATCTCGAGCTGCGAGGCACCTTGAGGTAGTGGAGGCACAGGATATAGCTGGTATTCACCATTAATTCCCATCGTGTGCAGCGCAGCCGCGTGCAAGCGCGGTGACAGGCTGTAGGATAGAGGATAGCCAACCAGACCAAGAGATAGCATCACAGTATCTCCTCAAGCCGAAAACGGCGAGGTGGAAGCTGTAGCGCCCAGGGTGCGCAGCACAGCTTCGAACGCAGGGAATGATTCACCGATCATCTCAGCCCCTTCCACCTGGACCGGCTGGCGTCCAGCCAGACCGCTGACCGCCAGGGACATCGCCAGGCGGTGATCGCCGTGAGATTGGACGCGCCCTCCGAGCACCGGTTTTCTACCCTGGATGACGAAACCATCCGGGGTCTCATCAAAGTGAACGCCCAGGCGGCGCAGCTCTTGTCCCAGGGCAGAAATGCGGTCCGATTCTTTTTGGCGTAATTCTAACGCATCACGGACCAGAGTCTTACCATTTGCACAGGCTGCGGCGATGGCAAAGATAGGAAATTCATCGATCATCCGCACGACACGGTCACCGCTCACCTCGACGCCGTGCAGCTGGCTAGACTGGACGATGATATCTCCGACC
>MGNS01000144.1:28508-28946 GCA_001795165.1 Chloroflexi bacterium RBG_16_57_11 | reverse complement strand
GTGTCCAGCAAGCCAGTGCGGGTGGGGTTCAATCCCACCTGCCGCAGGGTGATCTCAGAGCCTGGGGTGATCAGGGCAGCGACGATCAAGAATGCCGCGGCAGATATATCGCCAGGCAGGCTAACGCGCAAGGGCTTCAGACTGGCCGGCTTGGGCGGAACCAGGCGGGTGATCCAACCTTCACTATCCAGTTGACGATTATCGACCTCAACCCCCATGGCGCGCAGCATACGCTCGGTATGGTCGCGTGATGGCCCCGGCTCGATGAGCCTGGTCGGAGCATCCCCGCTCAGGGCGGCCAACAACAGGCAGGACTTTACCTGGGCGCTGGCGATCGGCAGGGTGTAATCCAGGGCTCGCAGGGGCATCACAGCCGGGTGTAGAGCCAGTGGGGCGCAACCATCTTGCGAATCGATCTTTACCCCCATGGACTGCAAC
>MGNS01000144.1:28080-28484 GCA_001795165.1 Chloroflexi bacterium RBG_16_57_11 | reverse complement strand
AGCCAGTCGAGCCATCCAGTGTGGCCGCAGCCCCCCAGGCTACCAGCGCACCGGCCAGCAGCCGCAAAGTGGTGGCGGAATTGCCGCAGTCCAGGGTGACCCCACCGGTCACCGGGGATTCTCCGTCCGGGTTGGGCAGTCCCACTCCATGGACGTGAAGCGATGTGCCTTGCAATCGCCATGGGACGCCCAAGGCGCTGAGCGCTCCAAGCATTGCCTCAGTAACACCGGACACTAAAAAGTTATCGATCTGGCTTTCCCCGTCTGCCATTGCTGCAAAAAGGGCCGCGCGGTGAGAGAGGGATTTATCGCCCGGCAGCCCGGGAGCCATGCTGTCTCCACCGGCACCGGTGCCGGTGGCGCCGATTTCACCTACCAGCGGACCTCCCGGGGCGACGGTGAGC
>MGNS01000144.1:27714-27941 GCA_001795165.1 Chloroflexi bacterium RBG_16_57_11 | reverse complement strand
CAGGTCGCCAGTGTTCAGGCTTTGCTCGATTGCATCCAGCGCATGTCGAAAATGTTGCAGGCTGTCCAGGATGTTCTCGCGGTTCGTGGTGAGGATATCCTCCATCATAGTCAGCGAAGCTGGCGCCAGGCGGGCTGTGCTGCGAAAGCCCGGGCCGACCAGCGATCCGGCATCCAGCGGTGTAGCCGCCGCCAGGGTGTTGGCGAGCAGGTACGGCAGGTGGCTGG
>MGNS01000144.1:3212-27690 GCA_001795165.1 Chloroflexi bacterium RBG_16_57_11 | reverse complement strand
TCTCGGCGTCGATCCACAATGGGCGTGCGCCGACTTCCTGGACGAGCAGCTCTGCCAGGGAACGGGCGCGTGGCGTAGTGCGCTGGAGCGGAGTAAGGGCGAAAGTCGCATCCCGGTACAAACCGACCTCTGCGTAAGCCAGGGAGGACTTTTCTTTACCACACATCGGGTGCCCACCAAGCGGGTCGAAGCGCGATGGCAAGGCTTGCATGAGGCGCAGGATCTCTCTCTTGGTAGAGCCCAGATCCAGCACCACCGCCGTCCCGGCGTGCAGATCGGGTAAGGCTTTCAGCAGGGACAGGATGGCGCCAACCGGTGCAGCCAGGACCAATAGGTCGGCCTGCGAAAGCAGCCCATGTGGTGAAGTCGAGGCCCGGTCGACTACTCGCCGGGCCAACGCCAGATCGACCGCCTGTGGGTCAGGATCGATCCCGATAAGTGTAGCGCATTTGCCACGCAAGGCCATCGCCAGCGAGCCTCCCATCAAGCCCAGGCCGAGGATGGCAATAACGCGCTCTTCCAGGCGCGGAACAGGAAAAAAGTCAGGCTCGTCCATGGCGCAGCAAATGGGCTACTGCGCCTGAGTGGATGTCTGGTGCGCCGGAACAGGGGCGACATCACGTCCAACAGCCTGGGCAATCGTCTTCACCTGCTGCACCATCTCGGCAAAGCGCTCCGGTTTGAGCGATTGCCGGCCGTCCGACAGCGCTGTCTCAGGCTTCGGGTGGACTTCGACGATCAATCCGTCCGCGCCAGCAGCAACCGCCGCTCGTGCAATCGCGGAGACATAGCTCCAATTTCCTGTGCTGTGGCTCGGGTCGAGGATGACTGGCAGGTGGGTCAGCTCCTTAAGCACCGGTATGGCGTTGATGTCTGTGGTGTTGCGGGTGCTGTTCTCGAAGGTGCGAATGCCGCGCTCGCACAGGATGACCCGCCGGTTGCCATGTGAGAGGATATATTCTGCAGCCATCAGCAACTCTTCGATGGTAGCCATCATGCCGCGTTTGAGCAAGACCGGATGCTGGCTCTCGCCGACCGCATGCAACAGGGCATAGTTCTGCATGTTACGGGCGCCAACCTGCAGCACATCGATAAAACGGGTCAGCAGGGGGATTTGCTCCTCGCGCATCACTTCGCTGACCAATGGCATACCGGTTTGCTCCCGAGCTTCAGCCATTAATTCCAAACCTGCTTCGCCCAGACCCTGAAAGGAATAAGGTGAGGTGCGTGGCTTGTAGACGCCACCCCGCAAGGCGTGTGCGCCGGCTTCGCGCACGGCATGGGCAGTTTCCAGAAGCTGGCTGCGGCTTTCCACGGAACATGGACCGGCGATGATGACGATCTCGTTGGCTCCAACTTGAACGCCATCAATGGGAAAGACCGAGACATCCGGGCGAAACTCCCGCGAGGCCAGCTTATAGGGTCGCGAGATTGGCACCACCCGGTCCACGCCGTCCATCCGGATGAATTGGTCCATGTAATTATAGACCGTCTTGCCTTCGCCAATCGCGCCGATGATCGTGCGCTCCTCTCCGGTGGAGATGTGGGCGCGCAGGCCAAACGACTGCACGCGCTCCACCACGGTATCGATCTCCTTGGGACTTGCACCTGCACGCATGATGATCATCATAGTGGTTCTCTCCTTTTCTGCACCTCTGGCGATAATTGCGGATAAAGATGATATTAATGAATTCCCCGCTGGCTCTACGTCCATGAGGGGAATTTTTCCTGGTGATTTATCCTTCCGTATGGGCGTTAAAATCCGGTCGCAGGCTGGCGGCAGCGCCAAGGTAAACATGCTGGATAGCGCTCTGCGGTAGATCGGTGTTCCACTGCAATAAGACACGGATGCAGTGTGGCATACCGCCTGGCACGTTGATCTCGCGCGCTGAGAGCAATGGAACATAAACCCATCCCAGCTCGCGCGCCGCCTGCGCCGGGTAAATCGATGTCAGGTCGCTGGTGACTGTGAAAATCGCGCTCGCCAGGTCATCCGGCTGGAGCTCCGGGTTGGCTGCGCAGATGGCTTGCAAAAGCTCCCGGGTAGCCACCAGGACGATTTCCGGTCGATCCTGCTCCACCACCGTCGCACCGCGAATTCCTCTCACGGGCATTGCTGTCACCTCCTCAACAAAAGTAAAACGCGAGGCCGTTGGCCTCGCGTTTAGGGTTGTCGAAAACCTGTTCCCCGCTTAAGCGCCGCCAACGGCTGCCGTTTGTGGCCAGCCGTAATAATAGCAGGTAAAATAGAACGAGCGCGCAGCGGTCTTCATGGTCATTTCAGGTGGACTGAGTTTATCTTAGACCTCTAAAACCGTCAAGGGGCAATGTAGAACAGAATAAGGATACTTTCCTCACTGCTCTAAATTGACCAAATAGGGCTACCATGATATCCTGGAGGGGATATCTAGCTACAAATCAACCTCAGCCTGGGCTAACTCAAGTAGCGCAAATCAAGGGATTGTATGTCTCTCTTTCTCGTATCCACTGTCCGCCGCCGCTGCCGGGCGGACGAGCCTTCCGGTTATATTTATGTCGTTGATGTGCAGAAATGCCAGGTCTTGCAGCGCAGTTCGATCGTCGAGCCGCTGTATCGAGAGCTGGACAACAACCCGCGCGGCGGGATGCGGGGTGCAAAAGGGATTAGCGTGCGTCCGGACCAGATCGCCCTGGCGAACTTTTCATTCATCGCACGTTATGATCCGCAATGGAATCTATTAGGGACCATCACGCACCCCTCTTGCGCCGGAGTGCATGATATCCAGTATGACGGCGAACATCTGTGGGTGGCAGCCGCCCGGGCGGACCTGCTGTTGCAGTTCGACCTGGCAGGGAACCTGGAAAAGTACATCTACATGCGACAGCCCTCCCCGGCGATCGATGAGCTGGGTTGGAAGCCGCCGGTTTTGTTGGACGGCGAGCACATCTACCAGGGCAAGACCGATTTTCGCCACCCGCAGAACGTGGAAAAAGAGACCTATGACCGGGCGCACGTCAATAGCCTGTGCCGCCTCCCGGATGGCGATCTGCTCATATCGTTCGGTTTTGTGTTCGACGATCAATATGCCAGCCTTCTAAGATTGAAGAATCAGCTGATCCGCTGGGGAATCTGGCCGGCTTTCAAGGCAATCAACCGGGGGGTACGGCGTGCATTAGGTAAAAAAGGGCGCAACATGGACCAGAACCTGGTAGTTAAACCGGCCAAAGCCCAATCGGCGATTGTGCGCATCACGCCCAGTGGAGAGCGTTCGTTGACGCTGAAGTTGAAGGATATCACCGCCCCGAGTCACAGCCTGCTGGCGCTGGAGGACGGCAGCGTGGTCTACCTGAATACGACGGATGGCACCCTCTTACACATCGACCCACATACCCGCGATGTGCGCTCCGCCACGCACCTCGCCACAGCCGGCTTCTTGCGCGGGGTCACCTCTCTGGATAAAAGCAAGCTGCTGGTGGGCAGCCGCGGCGAATTGATTACTTTCAACCTGGCTAGCGGGGCAGTGGAAGAGCGACAGCAACTGACTGCCGATCCCAACGAAGCCGTATATGACATCAAAGAGCTGCCGGAGCATTTCGCACTTCCGCCTGTTTCATTCGCTAATCATTTCTCTCAACAGACCGGCCTGAAAAGCCCGCCGGAGCTGTAGTGTAACTCAGGCTTTACGCATGACCCTTTCTCGCAGCGACCGCCTCAGCCTGTTCCTGCTAAGCGCTGCTACCCTGACCTTCGAAATCAATTTGACACGCGTGTTCTCGGTTGCTCAGTTCTACCACTTTGCCTTTCTGGTGGTGAGCCTGGCGTTGCTGGGTTTTGGCGCCGCGGGTTCCTACCTGGCGTTTTCCAGCCGGCCCAGCCGGTGGCAGCCATCCCAGGCGCTAGCTGGACTTTCGTTTGCCGCCGGGCTGAGCATCCTAGGGGCCTATGCCCTGGTGAACTGGCTGCCGTTCGATTCGTTCAGCATCGCCTGGGATGCCAGGCAGGTGCTCTTGTTGATCCTCAACTGCCTCGGGCTCTCGGCGCCATTCTTCTTCAGCGGCCTGGCCGTCGGACTGTTGCTCTCAGTTGCTCCGGGACAGGCCGGGCGAACTTATGCCACCAACCTGATCGGCTCGGCCTGCGGGTGTGCCATCGCTCTGCTGGCGCCTATCTTTGTGGGTGGAGAAGGCGTGGTGGCGCTGAGCAGCGGCCTGGCCGCATTCGGCGGATTGGTGAGCGCCCGGAGCAGGTCGCTTCAGATCGGCGCGCTGGCCTTGCTTTGCATAACCACACTTGACCTGAGCTTGCGCCTGGTTGGGGGCCCCCTGCCCTGGCTGTCGCTTCGCCTCTCACCATATAAAGGCCTTTCCTACGCATTGCAATACCCTGGGGCGGAGGTAATCTCGCAGCGCTGGAATTCGTTTTCACGTGTGGATGTGGTGCGCAGTCCCGGGGTTCGCTCGTTTCCCGGGTTAAGTTATCGCTACCAGGGACAGCTCCCTGCAGAAGATGGGTTGCTGGTGGACGGCGACGAGCTGAGCCCAGTGCTGCATCCGGAATACGCCCGGGATTTCTTTGGTTATCTGCCCGCGGCGATCGCTTTCCAGCTTCGCCCCCAGTCGCTGGCGCTGATCCTGGAGCCGCGCGGCGGGCTGGATGTGTTGACCGCTCTGGAGCTGGGAGCGCAGCAGGTGACGGCCGTAGAATCCAACCCATTGATCGTACAGGCAGCCGGCAGCGCCTACCAAAAGCCAGGTGTGACAGTGAAAAATGAGACCGGGCGGAGCTTCCTGCGCCGCAGCCGCCAGCGGTTCGATGTGATCCTGCTCTCCCTGGCGAGCTCGTATCACCCGGTGCGCTCAGGCGCCTATAGCCTGGCGGAAGATTATCGCTACACCGTGGAGGCATTTCAGGATGCGTACCACCGCCTGGAACCGGATGGCTTGCTGGTGGCCAGCCGCTGGATTCAATCGCCGCCCAGCGAGGAGCTGCGCCTCTTCGCCCTGGTGATCACCGCGGTCGAAAACCTGGGAGGCAATCCGCCTCAGCAGGTCGTGGCTCTACGCGGTTACAACACCGCCACACTGCTGCTAAAAAAAAGCCCGTACACAGCGGCTGAGCTGGGTGCCATCCGTGCGTTTGCCCGGGCACGTGCTTTCGATTTGATCTATGCCCCAGACATCCAGGCGGAAGAGACCAACCGCTACAACCGGCTTTCAGAGCCGGTATATTACCAGGAATTTATCTCTTTGCTCAACGCCAGCCCACGAAACGCATATTACGCCGCCTATACATACGACGTCAGCCCGCCGACCGACGATAAGCCCTTCTTCGGGCATTTCTTCAAATGGTCCCAGGCGGGTGAGGTATGGGCAGAATTGGGCAAGACCTGGCAGCCATTTGGCGGAGCGAGCTACTTTGTAGTTCTGGCATTGCTGGGGGTAGCCACCCTCCTTTCTGCGTTGCTTGTTCTGCTCCCCGCGGCGGCGCTACGAAAGTCAAGTGTCTCCCCGGCGACGGTTGCACACACAACGCTTTCGGCAGGCGATGGGTTGGCGCTGGGGTATTTCGGCCTGATTGGGCTGGCTTTTCTCCTGGTCGAGATGCCCCTATTGCAACGCTTCATTTTATACTTGGGCTCTCCAGCCCACGCCATGGCAGTTATCCTTTTCGCCCTGCTGCTCTTTTCCAGCCTGGGTAGCCGGGTCAGCCAACGGGCACCCTTGCGGGCCAGCCTGCTGGCGCTGGTCCTGCTGCTGTTGTGCCTGCCCTGGATTCTTCCATCGATCTTTGACCGCACGCTCGGTTGGGCGCTGATTTACCGGATGGGTGTAACTACAATACTGCTGGCGCCCATCGGTTTCCTGATGGGCATGCCTTTCCCGGGCGGGATCAGTCGCCTGCTCGAAAGGCGAGGCAGAGCCTCCTTGGTCCCCTGGGCCTGGGCGGTCAACGGCGCCGCGTCTGTGATCGCCTCTGTGTTGGCGGCGCTGCTTGCGCTTTCTTTCGGATTTAGCTGGGTGCTCCGGCTGGGGGCGCTGCTTTATCTCTGCGCCGAGGTCGTAATTATCACGCTATCCCGGTACAGGAGAGGATAACCTTTTCGTAAACTGGCTCATGGCGCAGGCATTTGATCGCCCTGCTGAATCCCACCGCCGGTGAACGGTACAAAAGACACTCCGCCCAGATTGTAAGCCACCAACTCGTTGTCTTCTATAACAAAGCGCCACAGGCTCTGGTAACCTCCTGGCGGGCCAATCGGGATGACGATGCTCCCCCCTTCTGCCAGTTGCGACACCAGCGGGGCAGGCAGGTGATCGGGCGCCGCGGTGACAATGATGGCATCGAAGGGGGCAGCCTCTGCCCAGCCGTAATAACCATCCCCCTGGCGCACATGGACGTCGGTATAACCCAAATCCATCAGGCGTTGGGCGGCACTCTGGGCGAGCTCTGGGATGATCTCGATGCTGTATATATCTACCGTACCCAGCTCAGCTAGCACGGCTGCCTGATAACCCGAGCCTGTGCCGATCTCCAACACCCGGTCACCGGCCTCCAGCTCCAGCAGCTCGGTCATCCAGGCGACGATATAGGGCTGCGAGATGGTTTGTCCGTAACCAATTGGCAAAGGATGGTCATCATACGCCTGTGCCAGGTACTGCTGCGGGACAAACAGGTGGCGGGGCACGGTTCGCATGGCGCGCAGCACGTCCTCGTCCGCCACCCCGCGGTCAACGATGGTTTCCTCAACCATCCTCAGGCGGTGCCCTAAATAAGGACCAGGTGACGAGGTTGGTACAACAGAAGTCGTTTGTAGGATCTGGGTCTTCACCGGCGAGGCCGGGGTAATCGTCGGCTGGGCTGGCGCCTTTCCAGCGCACCCTGCTAGAAGAAAGACCAGCAAGGCGAAAGATTGGAGCTTAGTCAGGTTCATCACCACCTCCTTGCAGATCCGCGCCTCAGGATGAAAGCCAGCGGCGCTCACCTCAGAGTTGCGATGAAATCCTCGATGGGCAGAGCAGGCAGGGTGGTGATTCTCAGGCTCCCGCGCAAGGTGAGCTGCGCTGAGACACGCACCACGGAGCGATTATCCGGGGCATCGACAATATTGATAATATCATAAGGTCCAAGCACCGCATATTGCGCGATCACGCGCACCCCGGTGCTTTCCAGGTCCTGGCGCACTTCTTCGATCCACTCGGGATGCTGCCGCAGCTTTTCGGCGCCTTCATCGGTCAAGGTTCCAAGCAGGATATAAGTAGCCATGGGTACCTCCATAACAACCACTCAACGACCGGCGATAGACACAGCCCCTGATCACATTATATATCTACAATGCTGATTTTGTTCCACTGAATCATGTATCGAAAAAAAAGCTGCCCACCGCCAGATGGGCAGCCCTGGATTGTACTGTGGCATTGTTTAGCAACCGCCGGTGAAGATTTGATAAAGGATGGATGTAAACTTTGTGAATTTCGTTGCCCCAAAGTTCGATATTCGGGTAAACTTCTAAATAGTACGGAACCCAAACCATGATGCCATCTCATCCAGAAGCAATCCTGAGGGCGGTCTTTGGTTACGAGCAGTTCAAGCCGTTACAGCGGGAGGTCATTCAAAACGTCCTAAAGAAACGTGATACCCTGGTGATCATGCCTACCGGTGGGGGGAAATCATTATGCTATCAAATCCCAGCGCTGATCTTTCCGGGCCTGACAGTAGTGGTCTCGCCTTTGATCGCATTAATGAAAGACCAGGTGGAGCAATTACGCCAGATAGGCATCCCGGCTGTATTCTTGAACAGCTCGCTTTCCCCGCATGAGTATCAAGAAAATATGGCACAGGTGCGCAACGGCGAGATCAAGCTGCTGTACGTTGCACCGGAAACGCTGCTTACACCGCGCCTGTTCAATCTGCTCGAAAGCCTGCCACTCGACTGTCTGACGATCGATGAGGCGCATTGCATTTCCGAATGGGGGCACGACTTCCGCCCGGAATATCGCCAGCTGGTAGCAGCACGGGAGCGTTTTCCCCAGGCGGTCTGCCTGGCATCGACAGCTACGGCTACACCGCGCGTGCGACAGGATATTAAGAGCACACTGCGATTTGAGACTTCTAACGAGTTCATTGCCAGCTTCAACCGATCCAATCTGCTAATCGAGGTCCAGCCAAAGACCGATCCGACCGTTCAAACACTACGCTTTTTAGAGCGTTTTCAAAACCAATCCGGCATCGTGTACTGCTTTGCGCGCAAGCAGGTCGAAGAGCTGGCTGAAAATTTAAGCCGTTTGGAATTTTCCGCCAGGCCCTATCACGCAGGATTGGAGGACAAAGAACGCAAAGCAAACCAGGAGGCTTTCCTGCATGACGACATCCAGATTGTCGTAGCAACCATCGCCTTTGGCATGGGGATAAACAAGCCAAATGTGCGTTTTGTCCTGCATTTCGATTTACCCAAAAGCATCGAAAGCTACTATCAGGAAATCGGGCGCGCCGGTCGAGACGGCCTGCCAGCCCAATGTCTGCTGCTGTACAACTATGGGGATGCCAAAAAGCTGCAATATTTTATCGATCAAAAAGAAGGTACGGAGCGGCAGGTAGCCTTTGAGCACTTGAAAGCCCTGCGCAAGTACGCCGAGAGCGATGTTTGCCGGCGAGTCCCGCTACTGGCCTATTTTGGCGAGAGATATATCACCCATAACTGCGGAATGTGCGATAACTGCCTGGCGGAGGAGAAGAAACAAGTCGAGATCACTATCCAGGCACAGAAATTTCTATCGTGTGCATTGCGCAGCGGCGAAAAATTCGGCGCAGGGCATATCGCGGACATCCTGCTCGGAGCCGAAAATCCAAAAATCTTGAAGTTCGACCACCAGAACCTTTCAACATATAGCATCGGCAAGGACCTGTCCCGCAAGCAATGGCTACACATCGGCGACCAACTGCTCCAGAAAGGTTACCTGGAGCGCACCGAACACGGCAGCCTGAGGCTGACCCCCGAGGCGCGCCAGGCTTTGAAAGAGCGGCAGCCCATCCTGGGGGTGTTGCTTGAAGAGCGGCAGCCAGCCACCCTGATCGGTCGACAAATAACCGGTGCCTATGACGAGCAATTGTTTGAGATTCTGCGATCTCGCCGTAAACAACTGGCCGATGATGCCCGCCTCCCCCCGTATGTGATCTTCTCCGATCGGACACTCATTGAGATGGCTACTGCCTACCCCACAACCCCGCAGCGGCTGAGGAGCATCTTTGGGATGAGCGAGCATAAATTAAAGCGCTACGGGCAGATATTCCTCGAGGTCATGCAGGCATACTGCCAGGAACATCAGATTGAGCCACCTTTGCCATCGCTCGAGAAAACAAAAAATGCCGCCACCACACCTGGGAAAAAACCACGTTTTATCGAGGTAGGCGAGCGTTACAATCGAGGGCTATCGGTTGAGAAGATCATGCTCGAGTATAACGTCCGGCGGGAGACAGTGATCAATCACCTGACCCTATATCTCCTGGAAGGGAATTCCCTGACGAACACTGACGGATTGCCAAAATCGACCCTTTCTCTTCACCACCAGGAAAATGTGTTGGCCGAGTTCAAACGTCATGGGGCAAAATATCTGAACCCAATCTTTGATGCGCTGCAGGGAACGATCGATTATAGCGAGCTAAGTATTATCTGCCTGTATTTCCTGGTCGGCTCGCAAGCCGAGGATACCCTGCCAGACGGCTTTCCACCTTAGTAATAAAAATATAAGAGGCGAGTGTTTGTGTTCAAGATGGATATAAAATCACAATTCTTACTCGATCCAGATATCCACTACCTCAACCATGGCTCGTTCGGGGCCTGCCCGCGGCCAGTTTTCGAAGCCTACCAGGAATGGCAGCGCAGGCTGGAGCGCCAGCCTGTCCGTTTCCTGGGGAGAGAGCTGGTTGGTTACGACCGGCAAGCGCGCCAGACACTAGGCGATTACCTGCACGCCGAAGCAGACGATCTGGTATATATCCCGAACGCCACCCACGGCGTGAACATCGTTGCCCGCTCGCTGAATCTGGGGCCTCAGGATGAAATCCTGACCACCAACCACGAATATGGAGCCTGCGATAACACCTGGGAGTACCTGTGCTGGAGGAGCAGCGCACATTACATCCATCAGGCGCTGCCGACACCGCTGGGCTCGGATGAGGAAATCATCAACCAGCTCTGGCAGGGCGTAACCTCGCGCACAAAGCTGATTTTCGTCAGCCACATTACCTCGCCCACTGCCCTGATCCTGCCGGTGCAGGCAATCTGCCGGCGCGCCCGCCAGGAGGGCATCCTGACCCTGATCGACGGGGCCCACGCGCCGGGACAGATACTGGTCGATCTGGAAGCCATCGGGGCAGACTTTTACACCGGCAACTGCCATAAATGGATGCTCAGCCCCAAAGGGGCAGCTTTTTTATATGCCCGCCGGAAAGCCCAGGACCTGATCGAGCCGCTGGTGGTCAGCTGGGGCTTCAGCGCCGATGAAAGCACGACCTGTGGTTCCCGTTTTGTCGACCTGCTGCAGTGGACCGGCACGAAAGACCCGGCGGCCGCGCTCAGCGTGCCGCACGCCATTCAATTCATGCAGGAGCACGATTGGCCACAGGTAGCCGCCGGATGCCACGCGCTGGCGGTGGAGACGCGTCGCAGGTTAAACGATCTTACCGGCCAAGTAGCGCTCGGCAGCGAGGTGGCATTTTACCAGATTTTCTCCGTCCGGCTGCCAGAGCACGCGGACATGAACCGTCTCAAAGCGCGCCTTTATGATGAGTACCGGGTCGAGGCGCCCACCCTGCTGTGGAACGGGTCGAGCCTGATCCGTGTCTCCATTCAGGCGTATAATAACGGGTCGGATGCAGATGCATTAATAGAGGCCCTGCACACCTTGCTTAATGAATGAGAGGCAATGGGCAAACACATTCTGGTGGTTGACGACGATGCATTAATGCGCCGCAGCCTGGCTTTCAACCTGCAGCAAAGCGGTTACCGGACCAACACCGCCGGCAATGCCGAGGACGCCCTGGCTATGTGCCAGCGCCACCAGCCCGATCTCGTGCTGCTGGATATCGGGTTGCCGGGCATGGACGGCCTGGACGCGCTGCGCCAGATCAAGGACCAGTTCAACACGCCGGTGATCTTCGTCACCGCGCGTCGGCGAGAGCTGGATGAGGTGTTAGGGCTCGAATTGGGTGCAGATGATTACGTCACTAAGCCCTTCGATCTGGATGTGCTGCTGGCGCATATCAAGGCCGTGTTACGCCGCAGCGAGCGTCCGGCTCAAGTCCCGGTCGTACCTGCTCCATTAGTAGTCGGCGATATCACCATCGACCCTACAGCTCATACAGTGAATGTGGCTGGCACAGCGGTGGAATTGACTCCGCGCGAATTTGATCTGCTGCACACCTTCGCTCTTCAGCCAAGAAGCGTCATCTCCACCGACGAGCTGCTTGCTCGTGTTTGGGGCGCGGAATTCGTCGGGCAGCCCCAGGTCGTTTACGTGCATATCCGCTGGCTACGCGAAAAGCTGGAGGCGGACCCAAACCATCCTAATCGCATTCTCACGGTGCGCGGCGTGGGGTATAAGCTGGAGCCTCAGGAGACCTGATGCTGCAAACATTACGCTCGCGCCTGATCCTCAGCCATATCCTCCCAATGGTGGTGATTGTGCCGCTGATGTACGTGGCGCTCTCGTATTTGCTTGAGACGCGCTTTCTGATCCCCAAGCTGGCTCAAGATCTGCTGAATGATGCGCACCTTTTATCTGAGATCTCTCGGGCTGCCTACCAGACCACCGGTGACCTGGGAGATGCACGCTTGGTCTATCAACAGCTCAACCTGAATCCCCAGGTGCGACTGGTTCTGCTTGATACCAATGGTAGCGTAGCTTACTCAAACGACCCCGATTATCAATTTACCGATGAACGTATACAGGTTCCCGGTTGGAACCAGGCACAAGCGGGTGAAGACACGATCCTGACCAATTATTCTTTCCTTCCGGGCAGCCGCTATTCGATCCAAACGCTCTCGCCGGTTTATGGGAGCGGGAACCAGGTGATCGGGGTGATGTGGCTGACTTATTACGAAGCAGAGCTTACTCGCTTGTTCCAGCAAATGCGCATCTGGACCACGCTGGTAATATTCGGCAGCCTGCTGATAGGGACAGTTTTAGGGTCGTTGCTGGCACTCAACATCGGCCGACCGGTGCGCCAGGCGACACAGGCCATCGATGGGCTGGCGCGGGGTGACCATAGCCAGCCATTGATGGAAAAAGGGCCGGAAGAAATCCGTGAATTAATGCGGGCGGTGAATGTGCTGGTAGCGCGGCTGTACAGCCTGGAGCAATCTCGCCGCCAGTTACTGGCAAACCTGGTCCACGAGCTCGGACGACCCTTGGGGGCGTTACGCTCAGCGATCCAGGCTTTATCCAAGGGCGCCGCCGAGAACCCGCAACTTATGAATGATCTGGCAACCGGGATGGATGAGGAAGCGGCGCGATTGCAGTTCATCGTTGAAGACCTGGCGCACCTGCATGACCAGGTGTTAGGGACCTTAGAGCTTGATCGTGTGACGACCCTGCTTCAGGAGTGGCTGCCGCGTGTGCTGGTTCCATGGCAGGAAGCGGCTATCGAAAAACGGCTTAAGTGGAAATCCGCGATACCGGACGATCTGCCGTCGGTCGAGGTCGACAAAACTCGTCTGGCCCAGGTGATCGGCAATCTGGCGAGCAACGCGGTGAAATATACCCCGGCGGGCGGCTTGGTTCAGGTGGATGCCGGGCATGACGAGACACAAGTCTGGATACGCATCTCCGACAGCGGGCTGGGGATCCCATCGCAGGAGCAGGAAATGATCTTTATGCCTTTCTTCCGCGGCAGCCAGGGAAGACGTATCAAGCAGGGGATGGGGTTAGGCCTGAGCATTGCCAAAGACCTGGTCATAGCGCACGGGGGGCAAATCAGCGTGGAGAGCAAGCCCGGAGCAGGTAGCCAGTTCACGATCTGGCTCCCCAGGGATCAACTCTGAGCGTTCGCTGGCTGCTTAAGGTTGCCATTAGGTTCCAAAAAGGTTCCAATAAAGACGCATACCTCGCACCCGAGTATGATTCGAGACTGAGCAAAGAAATTTTAGTTTTCAGAACATCCTTAGGAGAGAACGTATGAAAAAATTTGTTGTATTAAATACCCTGGTGGTGTTTTCGATGCTGTTGGCGGCTTGCAGTGCGCCGACCAGTATATTATCCAACCAGGCCGCGAATGTAATCGAGTCAATCGCCAATAATCTGGAAGAAGAGGCTAATACTGCTGCCGAGAAAGCCTCCCAGGCGGCCCAAACTGCAAAAGAGAAAGCCGTACAAGCTCCCCCCGCGCCCGCAGTGCCTTCAGGCGAGGCGGCTTCGTTGCTCGCAGCTTACGAGGGTGTGCTTGAGAATGTTTACACTCAGGTTAATCCTTCGGTTGTGAACATCCGCGTGCTGGTAAGCTCTCCGGCGGGCGGCAGTTTTAGTATTCCGGGGCTTCCCTTTGAATTTCCGGACCTACCTCAAATGCCACAAGACCCCGAAGCGCCCGAGGGCAGCCAGCCAGAATTGCCAGATATGCCGGAATTTGGGCAGGGTTTAGGTTCCGGCTTTGTGTGGGACAGCCAGGGGCATATCGTGACCAACAACCATGTAGTGGAAAGCGCCGAGAAGATCGAGGTGACCTTCGCCGATGGTTCAGTCTTCGAGGCAAAACTGGTCGGGGCCGATCCGGATAGCGATCTGGCAGTCATAAAGGTAGATCGGCCAGCCGACGAGCTCATCCCGTTGCAATTAGCCAACTCTGCCGACGTGCGGGTCGGGCAGCTTGCGATTGCCATCGGCAATCCCTACGGCCTGGAAGGCACAATGACGGCAGGCATCATCAGCGCCATTGGGCGCACGATGCCGGTTGAAATGGGCCTGACCTCACGCGGCTCTTACTCGATCCCCGACATCATCCAGACCGACGCGCCGATCAACCCGGGTAACTCCGGTGGCGTGCTGGTGGATGACCAGGGCCAGGTCATCGGCGTCACCTTTGCCATTGAGTCGGCCTCCGGCGCAAACGCGGGCATCGGGTTTGTCATCCCCTCGGCGATCGTAGAGCGTGTCGTCCCGGTCCTGATCAATAATGGCAAATATGAACACCCCTACCTGGGGATCAGCGGCGGAACCCTGGTGCCGGCCATGGCTGAAGCCATGGATCTGAAATCCGATCAGCGGGGTGTCCTGGTCCGAGACGTTGTGCCGAATGGCCCGGCAGATAAAGCCGGAGTGGTGGCCAGCAATCGCCCGGTGACCATCGAAGGTAGCGAAACAATGGTCGGCGGCGATGTCATCATCGCCATGAATGATCAGACCATCAAGAGCATGGATGAATTGATCTCCTACCTGTCAAGCGACACCGAGGTCGGCCAGACCTTAACCCTGACCGTCTTACGAGCTGGCGAGCAAATGGACCTGAGGGTGACCTTAGAAGCCCGGCCTAAACAACAGGCGGCCAGCGAGACTACCGGCCAGCAGGAGCAAACCCAACAGCCGGCGCGCGCCTGGTTGGGCATTCGAGGCATGACCCTCATCCCGGCGATCTCTGATGCGATGAATCTGGACAACGACCAGGAGGGTGTGTTGGTTATCGATGTGGAAACCGGCAGCCCGGCAGATGAGGCTGGCTTGAAAGGCAGCCTGGAGCGAGCCACGGTTGAAGGCCAGCCTGTGATGATCGGCGGCGATGTCATCGTCGCCTACAACGGAGAAAGCCTAACCTCCATGGAGGACCTGCTGGCCCAGTTGAAGCAATCCGAGCCAGGGCGGACAGCCACTCTGACCGTCCTGCGGGGTGGCGAGTCGCTCGACCTGACGGTTGTTCTCGGCGAGCGGGCCTCCCCATAGGGTAAGGGCCGGTTGCATTATTGGTAGAAGAACCTCTTAGCAGTAGACTTAACGGTGAAGGAAACCGGGGCGAAGATTTTTCGCCCCGGTTTTTTATACCTATTCAACCGTCTGATATGGCTAATAATTATCAGGATGGGCCAGCTCTGACTCGACCATCAGGCGCACCAGCTGCTCGAAGGAGGTGGTGGCCTCCCAACCCAGCAATTTTTTAGCCTTGCTGGGATCGCCGACCAGCAAATCGACATCTGCCGGGCGGACGAAACGGGCATCCTGGACCACGTATTTACTATAATCCAACCCCACGACATCGAAGGCTAACTCGGTAAAGCGACGCACAGATTGTGTCCGGCCAGTCGCCAGGATGTAATCTTCCGGGGTATCGTGTTGAAGCATCAGCCACATCCCCTGGACGTAATCAGGCGCATACCCCCAATCGCGTTGGGCTTCCAGGTTGCCCAGGTGTAGGTCGTTTTCGATGCCGCGCTTGATGCGAACTGCCGTGCGTGCGATTTTACGGGTGACGAACTCGTGACCTCGGCGGGGGCTTTCGTGGTTGAAACAGATCCCCGAGGTCGTGTACATGTTGTAGCTTTCACGATAGTTCACCGTGATCCAGTGGCCATACACCTTCGCAACGCCGTACGGGCTGCGCGGGTAGAAAGGTGTTAGCTCGGTCTGGGGTACTTCGCGAACCTTACCGAACATCTCGCTGGTGCTGGCCTGGTAGAAGCGGATTTCGGGGTCCACCAGGCGGATGGCATCCAGCAAGCGCGTCACCCCCAGGGCGGTTACTTCACCGGTGAAAATGGCCTGCGACCACGAAGTCTGCACGAATGATTGGGCTGCCAGGTTGTACACTTCATTGGGGCGGTAGGTCTCGATGATATCGATCATCGAAGCGTGGTCGAGCAGGTCGCCGAAGGCCAGGATCAGGCGGTCCTGGATGTGCTTGATGCGCTCGAAATTCACCGTGCTCGAGCGGCGTACCATCCCTATAACTTCATAACCCTTCTCCAACAAAAATTCGGCCAGGTACGATCCATCCTGACCGGTGATACCGGTAATCAACGCTCGCTTGGTCGCCATTCAAGATTCCTTTCGATGTAAATTTAAAAGTACCATGATATTAAAATAGTAAAGGAAAAAACCGTTTCTGTCTGCTAAGCCAATTAGCAGAAACTGCGGTATAGTTGGGCCAGACGAATATACCCGGTGAGCAAACAGCAGGTTTGATGGACCCATCTAGGCAGACAACCCAAGAACCCGTCGGAAAGCGCATCGCCCGCCTGCGAGCCGAGCACGGGTGGACGCAGCAAGCTCTCTCCCAACGCCTGGCGGTTTCGCGCGTGGCGATTTCGCACATCGAGATGGACCTGATCATCCCCAGCGAGCGGACGGTCACCTTGCTCGCTGGCGTTTTTAAAATCACACCGCACGAGCTGGTGGATGGAACGACCTACCCGCTGGCAAAAGCCGAAAAACTGCCCCTGACAACCTGTAGCTATACTTCATTTGAGGTGGAATTGGCGCTCTTAGAAAATGATTTGGGCTGGCTCGAGACACTGGAAAACACAGTTGACTGGGACGAGCATGCCGGCCGGGTAAAAGAGCGTTGGCAGGATCGACTGAGGCGCTGGTCAGAGAACGACCTGGATCCGGCCGAGCGCGAGCTGTTACACCAGGCGCTGCACAAGCTTCAGTCCACCTGCGCACAACGCGTGATCCGGTAAACGCAACGGATCATGTCCAGTTCGGCTTGCCTACCGTCGTCGAGAGGACCACACCCAGGTCCTGTCCCTCCTGGACCTGACAGTACGGGACGTTCATCATTTTCAGAGATTCGACCACCCGCTGTGTACTGAAATAGCCACCAAAAGTAACTGCATCGATCAAAACGACCACAGGCCGCAGGCCGCGGCGGACGAGAAGATCAACCGTGCGGTAGACGCTATCGGCTGTGCTGGGAGTGATCAGGACGACCGTGCTGCCGCGTGGCAGGTGGCGCGCCTGCGCTTCCACTAAACCCTGGAGGGGCATTTCTCCCTCGGCCCGCACCAGAGCAAGCGCCTCGAGGATTTTCCCCAGCTGGCGCCCGCCGCGGTCCGAGGGTAAGATGCGCACCGTCTGGTCGGCATACGCCAGGCCAACCGACCGGCCGCGCTGAAGATAATAACGCGCCAGCGATGCAGCAGCAGTAACCGAATACTCAATTGTGATTGGCGGCATTTCGAACTTATACCGTTTACGCCAAAAATCGCGCGGGTCGAACTCCGGCGGTTTATAAGGTTTGGCCGCCTGTACCGAGCGGGCAGCATCGACGAAAATCCACACATCCGCCAGGGGGTCTAGCTCGAACTCTTTGACTATCAACCGATCTCTCCGGGCCGTGCTGACCCAATGGATGCGGTTCAGCGGGTCGCCAGGTGCATATTCGCGCACCCCAGCCGCGTTGGAGGTGATTTGAGGTGTGCGCCTCCGTAGCGCTTCTCCACCCGGCAATAAGCCTGGCGGGTTGGGGAAACCACGCACATCGACCAGGATTGGATATACCAGGACGGAATCGGTGGTGGGGAAAGTGCGGTTAACCGGGAACAATCCGAATACATCCCCGGAGACCAGCGTTGTCGGCCCGAGGGGGAAAACGCCTCGTTGGACCAGGCGGGTGCGCGCCAGGTATGTGCGGCTCTCCCGCCCGCCGATCAGGGTGATCACATGCGAGCCATGCGCTCCTGGCAGCGTTGATGCATCGTGGACTTCGATCCACAGGCGCGGCCAGCGGCTGTTATTCTGCAATTCATAGTGCTCTTCGAATATTTGCCCCACCTGTGACCGCAGGGCGCGCGGCCTGCGGCGAAGATTGACGCCGCGCAGGGCAAGGCGTGACATCACCCAGCTCACCCCTAACAAGCCAGCCCAAATGTAACCGAGGCGGAAATACAGCGAGTTACCGGTGATAGCGCCAACCAGCAAGCTGACGCCCAGAAGGATCAGCACCACACGGGCTGAGCGTGTCACGATGGCCGCCTAGTCTGGCTGCATCCCGGCTGCCGGATCGCCGCCCGGGACGGGCACGCTGCGCAGAATCTCATCCACTACTTGCTCGGCGGTCAGATCGCGCAAGCGCGCCCCCGGACCCAAAATCACACGATGGGCCAGAGTGGACACAGCCAGGTACTTGATGTCATCCGGCAAGACATAATCCCGGCCGGACATGGCAGCGCGCGCTTGCGAAGTGCGGTAGAGTGACAGGCTGCCGCGCGGGCTGGCGCCTAGATAGACCTCCGCATGCTGGCGTGTCTGGTGGTTCAGCTCCACAATATAACGCTTCAGCGCCGGAGAAACAAAGATATCTTTGACTGCTTCCTGCGCCTGTAACAGCTCTTCCAGGGAGGCGATCTGTTGCAGGTCCTCGAACGGGTGACGATACTGCTGGCGCTCGAGCACTCGCACTTCATCCAACGTGGCAGGGTAGCCCAGGCGTAAGCGCATCAGAAAACGGTCCACCTGCGCTTCAGGAAGTGGAAAGGTGCCTTCATACTCGATTGGATTTTGCGTTGCCAACACCAGAAAAGGCCTGGGCAAGGGGCGCGTCGCGCCGTCTACGGTGATCTGCCGTTCTTCCATGGCTTCCAGCAGAGCGGCTTGCGTCTTGGGAGTGGCCCGGTTGATCTCATCTGCCAGCACGATTTGTGCCATGATTGGTCCCGGACGAAATTCGAACTCACGGCTGACCTGATTAAAAATTGAAACGCCTGTTACATCACTGGGGAGCATATCCGGCGTGAACTGGATACGGCTGAATGTGCACCCCAAAGAGCGCGCCAGGCTGCGCGCCAGCATTGTCTTGCCAACGCCGGGGACATCTTCAATCAGCAAATGGCCCTGGCATAACAGACCGACTACCGCCAGATCGATTGTCTCACGTTTGCCAATAATTACTTTCTCGATATTGCCAACCATCTGCTCGGTAAAGTTTTGAACGACGGACATGGAACCTCCAGGGGGAACCGTCTGGCGGCGACCGGTGTCCACCGCCAATGAATACGAATGAGCTTATTTAACCACTATTTTATCAGGAACACATTAAGTACTACCCAGAAAACACTATAGTTCAATGCCCTGCGCTGGCGGTAGCGACCGGCGAAGAGCAGCACTGCCAGAATCAAGCCGGTTGCGAAGCGGGTGATTCCACCGGGCTCGCGAAAGGTGGAGAAAGGGGTGAAGGCGATAATCAAGGCATTGATGAACAACCCGGTAACGATTTGGTTTCTCTCACCAGCCAGCCAGGACTTCGTCGAGCGCCACACCCCCCAAACGCTGGGCAATATCACCGTCGGGCCAAAGACCAGCAGCATCGCCAGCAGGTAGGCCAGGCTGGAACCTCCGATCCGCAGCAACCCCATGTAGGGGATCACCTCGAAGGGCGTCGCCATGGCGCCGCCGGAAGCAATCCCCGGCATGCCAAAGGTCAGCCACAGCCAGGCCTGGAAAACCATAAATGGGACAATCCCGACCAGCGTCAGGCCGAGCGCTCGCCGTCCATCCCGCCGGTACAGGTAGACCATCAGAGTAGCCAAGACGAACAGGAGCGCGGTCTCCCGTGCAAAGACCGCCAGGCCAAGCAGGCACCACCCAAGCCAGGGACGCTCCCTCTCCAAAGCCAGAATACCTGCCGCCACCAACCCGTAAGCCAGCGGCTCCGGCAAATCTACCACCAACGCCAGCATAAAGCCGGCCCAAAAACCGTACACCAAGGCGTACCAGCGGCTCACACCCCAGCCAGCCAGCAGCACGCTCACCGCCCAGGTCCCCCCCACCAGCGAGAGGATTCCGATGGACACGATCATCCAGGGGATTATGGGCTGGTTTCCCAGGGAAAATGCTCTCGCCAACAGCGGCAGAAGGATGCGCTGGTAACGATATGCCGGGACATCCAGGTATTGGGCTACCTGCTGTGGGTCAGGGTTGATGGCAATGTAGTAGATGAACTGCCCATCGTAGCCTTCGCTACCCTGTAAATCGCCCTGGGAGAAGCGTGTGCCAATCCGGGCCAGGGCAAGCGGGTCGCCTCCGTTGATGGCAATCGTCGCACTGACAAGTAGCGTGGCGGCGATCAGAACCACACCGGCAGGGCTGAACAAGAGGGATTTGATGTGCTTCATTCGCTATCATCCATACGCGGGGGTGTCAAAGAGTCTGGCTGGACCGCCGCACTTGTGATCTCGTCGCGAAGGCGCAATCGCCTTCGGTAGATGTTCAGCGCCACCAGGACAAGGCCCCCAAGCAGGCTTAGGCCCAGGCCAAGCCAGAAGGATAAAGGCCGGTAGGAGAAAACCACCTGGTGATCACGGGCTGACACCTCCACCGCCCGAAAGAGATAGTCAGCCCGCAAAATCGGCGCCGGTCGCCCATCGATCCAGACCCGCCAGCCGGGATACCACACATCGGACAGCACCAGCCAGCCATCCCCGGGCGTGTGAAGGTCGATCACCAGACGGTTCGGGTTACCGTCCTGGTGGATGATCGCCACATCTCGATCGCTTGACGGCGCATTCTCTGCCGGTTCTGCACAGCTCAAGCCAGGCTTGCCTGCCTGTGCCGGCATTTCGAGCACCACCTGGCTGGCGAAATCCACTTCGCCGCTCAGCACCTGCTGGCGGGCGACCTCCGCTGAGCTGGTCGCCCACCAGCATGGGACCCAGCGGAGGCGCTCGCCACCGGGCACAGACTGGAAGCGCACACCATAAGGCTGATCGCGCTGCAGGGTCTCGACCACGCCGACGTCCATCAGGCGCAGCAGCTGGTCATAGACCTGGGGTGAAGCTTCCGCCAGGAGGTCTTCCCATTCAGCATACCGCCCAGGCACCAGCGGGTCAAAATTGTTCACCATAGGGAGCGTGTCGAGCAGGTTGGTGTTAGGCATTTGCAAAGCCCGCAGATCGGACCAGTCCTCTCCCGGCTCGAAGGTGTCAAAACGCAGGAAGCGCACGTATTTCAGCCACTCCTCTTGCGCATCGGGTATGAACAACCGGCCCCCGCGCGCCTGGGTGCGAATCAATTCAGTCGTGGGCGAAGGTCCGTATAACGCCAGCGACCCGCCGGGGTTCAAACCCCAACCGGCGACCAGCAGGTCCAGCATCACCCAGGACACGACCGCCCAGCGCCACCGGTCCGACCAGATCTCGCCCCGGCGGCTCATAGAGGACTGCGCTGCAGTTCCGGGCGGCGCCAGCAGGCTGAGAGCGCCGGCCCCCAGACACCACAGGCCGAGCAGCGCAGTGGAGCGCACGAAGGATGGACTGACCTCACCCAGTACCAACCAACCCAAACCAGCTCCCAGCATGATGGCGAACGCACCGGCAGTGCCCAGTCGGGTCCAGTACAAAGCGCGCTTCTCCGGTCTCCGCCAGCGCTCCGCACCGATCCCGGCCAGCATCGCCAGGGCGAACACCCCCCACAGCATCCACCGGGCGGGGGCTTGAAACATGTTGAAGGTGGGCGCATGACGGTACAGCCAAGGATAGACCGGTGTAAAGCTCCCCAGGGCGAGCAGGACAGACAGGCCGAAGATCGCCCAAAGGAACCAGATGAGACTCCGACGCAGACCAGGCGCTACCGGTGGGCTGGCTGACCGGCGGCGCAGGCCAGTGAACAACGTGCTCAGAGCCAGCAGCAACGGCAGCACGCCAATGTAAACCGCATCCTCCCAATAGTTGGCAAAGCCCCAATAATCGCCGGTCACCGGGCTGCCAAACAACCCCGGAGCCAGGAATGTGAGCAAATGCCAGGGCCAGAAAGAATAATTCATGGCGTAAGTATATTCGACCGTGCTCGAGCGACCCGATTGAGCCAGGTACTCCGCGGTAGGAAGAAGCTGGACGGCGGCAAGTATCACTGCAAGCCCGCTGGCCAAAACGACATCCAGGGCAGTATTGAGGATCCTGCGGCTTTGCCCGGAGCGGTACATCTCGAGCCAGTGATAGGCTGACCAAAACACGGCCAACAGGCCGGTATACCAGGTCGTTTGGGCGTGCCCGGCGAGCAGCTGCATGGTAAGGCACATCGTGAAAAACAAACCTGCACGCCACCTTTCCCTCAGTCCATTGGCATCCAAAACAGCGGTCAGGCTTAGCAATACCCATGGCAGCCAGGCAGCCGTCGCGTTGATACTTAAAAATCCGGCCCGCGAGACCAGATAGCTGGACAGGCCGTAAGACAACCAGGCAATTGCCTGAGCGAGCGTGCCTAAACCGAGCCGCCGGACCAGCCACGCCATTCCCAGGCCAGACCATGCCAGGTGGGCAGCCACGCCAAGCGCCTGGCCCCAGGCCATCCATTCCACGCGACCCAGCCAGCCAAGCAGGAAATACCACCAGGTAGGCGGGTAGAAGAGCGCTGACTGGTAATTCGCCATCAGTGGGGCGCCCATGCCCGAATCAGGGTTCCACAGCGGCAGGTGACCGGCGGAAAGCGCCTCCCAGGCATCGTTCCACCAGGGGATGAACTGGAGCAGTGGCGTGCCCCAGAATAGCGCCTGGCCGCGCAGATATACCGGCGCCAATAAGATGAAAGGCGCAGCTAAAAGCGGCAGGGTGGAGATGAGAACTACCCGGCGGAACAAGCTATTCCTTCCATGTTGGTCTGATCATCAGCGTTCAGCCACCTGGAATAATTGATAATCGCCTGCCTGGTAAACCGGCCGGAGAAAAAAGGCCTGTCCAGGAGACCAGCTGCCCAAAGCCCGCTCTGCCGGGCCCCAGAACACATATTGCACATTGAACTGGTGGATCACCTCCAGACGTTGGGTGTCAGGGGTGTCCGCAGCATAGAATGCCGCCACCTGCGGTCCCAGCACCGCCAGATTGACGCTCTCCGGACCGTGTCCGATGACCGCCCTCACCGGTGCCCAGGCCGGTAATGCGTTACCAGTTTCGTAAGCAGCCAGTACGACCTGGCCGACCACCCCTTGGGATTGCAAGAATTCGAATACCCTCACCTCATTCTTCGACCGGAAGAGGGGCCCAGCAGGACGGCTTACAGCTTGCAAACTACCTGCCAGGAGCAGCAGCGTGCTCAGAAACAGCAGCCACATCGGCAACGTCAACCACCGGCGACGGTTAGCTTGAGAAGGCAACTCGAGATTTTCCAGAGCCGCCATTGCCAGTGTAACCCAGGCAATCCATACCCCTTCGGTCAGGCGGCGCTGCAAGTCGACCGGTATATAGGCGAGCACCGGGAAAAGCAGGATCCAACCAACCGGAAACCAGCCTGTCCAGGGTTGAGCGCGTAGCAAGCGCGGCCCACTCCACACGGCAAAGGGTAGGAGCAAGCCGTAGGCAAGCAGATAATGAATCGGGTTCGGCGAGCGGATCAGATTTTGCATTGCCCAGGCATGCACATACGGGTCGTTAAAGGAAACCCAGGCGTTGTAAAGTATAAAGATCCCCGGCAGGATGCCGGCAAGGAGGACGATGCCTGCCAGCCGTCGCCACCTGGGCCAATTGGTAGGCTGGCCGCGAATGTGACGCACAAGCTGCCAGACCGCCAAGCCGGCCAGATGCCAGACCAACAGCGCGCCGAGGACAAGCATCGTCAATGGCTGAACCAGGCCGATCAGCAGCCAGATAACACACAGCCGGGAGGCAATCAAAATGGACGGATTCCCTCGAATTGTGCTGCTGTGCACGCCGGGGTCTTTACCTGTCCGGTTGACTGCCGAGGAGAGTGAGAAACCTGTGTTATCGGGTCTATCCGTTATGGAACGCAGATAAACCAACAAGGCCCATAACAGCAAAGCCCGCGCCAGGGCCAGGTGCGGCAGGCCGTAGAGGCTCAAAAAGCCAAACGCCTCAGGGGAGTAGAATTCCAGCGGCATGGAGCCCAGCCACAATCCCCCGCCCAGCAACATAACCAGCCAGCCCAACCCGCCTCCCAGCATTGCCAGCGCCAGGCCAAAGCGCCGCAGCCGCACTTCCTTGAGGAAAAAAGACAGGAAATCATAAGTTGCCAGGACAGCCAGGGTCAACCCACCAACACGCAGCAGGTGAAAGATGGCGATCAATTGCACGTGCAAACCCGGTGGGGCGGCCAATTTACCAAGCCAGATGTAAAACGGGTAGATCCATGCCCCTTCCTGCGGGTAAGCCGTGTACGGCGAGATGAATTTCCACGCGCCAAAGGCGCCGCTGAGCATCTTGGCAATATACGAGTTGCCATCCTCGACGCCAAAGACAAAGCCTGTGTATACGTGCGACTCACCCTGCACGGAAAAACCGAGCAAATAGGGTATAGAAGTAAGCAACACCACCAGTGCGATAAAGCCGAACACCCAGCGTCGCTCGGCTCGCGTGACTGTACGGTCGTCGCGTGAGGCCAGCGCGCTCAATCTGCCTCCTCCAGTGGATGATGCATCCGCCGGCCTCGACGACCCATCCAGGCTGCGATTGCCAGGTAGGCTACAGCAATGCTAAAGCCAATCAACCCGAGGACCAGGCTAGCCGGACGAAATGTAAACAAAACCTGGTGTTCTCCGGCTGGGAGCTGCACCGCTCGCAACAGGCCATCGTAC
>MGNS01000144.1:0-3206 GCA_001795165.1 Chloroflexi bacterium RBG_16_57_11 | reverse complement strand
ACAGGCTGGGAATTACCATCGACCCAGACATGCCAACCGGGGTAAGCAATCTCAGAGAGCACCAGCAACCCCGGACCCCGGGCTCGCACTTCGATACGCTCCGGGCTCCAGGATAACATTTTAGGGCTGGCAATCGTCTGGGTGGTGGTAGAGCCGGCCGGCTCGAGCCAGACTCGTTGCTCGGCGAGTAAATTCCGGTACACCCGCGTTGCCCCGAATTGCGCCTCGAGCTGGAGCTCCTCGACCGGCAGATCATACTCCGCTGCGAGGTAGCGCACATTCAAGCGACCCAGCAAGACGGGATCCGGGAGATACGAAACGTTGGCCGTCGTTGGATCACCCGTGGCAAAAGGCGGGACAGAGATGCTATAACCATGGAAGGGCACACCGCTGGCTGGCTGCATATAGGCTACATAGGTCGCCAGCTGCAGGGGTTCAACCCCGTCGGCCAGTTGCAAGCCGGCTGCAGCGGCGGTTTGTTGTGGCAGGCTATAAGAAGGCGAATAGACGCGGAACTCCCCGGGTTGCCTGGCCAGATACTCAACCGCCGGCTTGCCTTCGGATAGGACCGCCTGTGCAGGGCGTAAGGTAAACAAGGTGCGGTTGACTCCCAGCCAATCCACCAGGGCCAGGACAAACAAGCCGGCCAGCCAGATGCTCATCGGCAGCCGCGTATTCAAGCGCAGGCCGATCCATACCGCACTCGCCAGGAGAAATGCAGTCCCCCAGATAAAATTGAGCGGCGCCGCGTCACTGACCGCCCAAACCCCGGCAGTCAACGCCAGGCTGAAGCCCCCCAGCGCTGTGAGCGCCAGGTTGGCGGCCCTTGGGCGCACCCCTGGCTTCATAGCCACCAGCGCATCCACCGCGCAGGCCGCAGCGCCTGCCATGGCTATCCCTGCGACGAACAGCCAGCGGGCCGGCACCCGCAAGAGATCCATGCCGGGGACCTGCGCAAGCAGGGCAAGCGGCTGCAAATATGCTCCGAGAGCCAGCAGCAAGGCGATCAGCGCTGACCAGATCCAAACGCGCCCTGCCGGATGGCGCACCGCACGGATCAATATGAGCAGACACAACGCCAGGACTGTCTGGCCGGCATAGAGCATGAACTCGTGAAAGCCGCCAAAATCGGGAAATAACAGGCCAAGCAAGCGTTGAGGCGGTATCGAGAAAGCCATGGCCTCCTGGACGGTCATAGTAAACCGGCTGGACAGGCGCGCCAGCTCTGCCAGCGGAAAGAGCAACGGCGCGGCAAGTAAAAGAGCCAGCAGAGATTGTCCTAAAAGCTGTGCCAACCGGCGTGGCCAGTCAGGCCATTGGGTATAGGCCAGGCTGTACCCCCACCAAAGGAACGCCGCATAAGCCGCCCAACGCACATCGGCGAGCAGAATGAGGGCCAAGATCAGCCCTTGCCATGCGAACACCCCTCGGTTGGTTTTTCTAAAGAAACTTACCCGAGAGGCCCACAGCAGCCAGGGCGTCCAGGGCACGGCGTACAGAAAGGTGAGGTGGCCCGCGCCATAATGTGCAAACAGCTTGGGCAAGGCTACGAACGACAGCGCGCCGAACGATGCCGCCGGAGGGGCGAGCCCTTCTGCGCGCAGCAGGCAGTACATGCCTACCCCGCCCCATAACAGGTGCGTCGCAACCAACAGGTTGAAACCTAATGGCAAGGGCAGGATCAGTGCCAACCAGCCCGGCGGATACCAGACCCCGGCCAGCGGGTTAGCCGCAAACGGCATACCGCTGAGCAGGTTTGAAGACCACAACGGCAAGCGACCTTCTTCGAGTAAAGACTGTCGCAAATACGATGTGTTCGGGTAATGCGTGATGGATAGATCGGAAAAGCGAGCTTCCGGGCTTGGATACGGAAATCCGGCTATGCCCGGAACCAGGATCGCCAGAGGCAATAACAGCCATAACAGGCTCCAGGGGAAAATTCGCCGGTGGCTGAGCGAAGGGGAGGTCAGCATGCTTTATTCCGAGACAGATCCTCACCGGTCGCCGATAACTTGATAAATGATAACTTCATCTACCCCTGGGACGCCTGTGGCGTACACCTTGGACAGGTTAATCAGATCAGGCAACGACCCAAAACTCCGCTCACGTGGGCCATAGAAAAGATAATCTACTTGCTCCTGTTTTAAAAAATCCGACGGGGAGGGCAAATCACTCTGGAAAAATTTTTCGACCAGGGCCTTTTCCGCTTCGGCGTTGACCGTTTCGAAGGGATGCCCGTAGATCACCCGCCGGCCGGTACGCGCCGGGATGAGCAGGCCGGTCTCAGGGGCTGCGAGTACCAGGGCATCGGTAGGGGTGTTCGCCTTCAGCCATCCCAGTGCCTGGGCTTCACTCTGGGTCAGGTAGAAGGCCGGATCGTGCGTCTGGACGCCCAACATCCCCGCAGATAGGATCAACAGGCTGGTTGGTAGAGCTAAACCCAGTGCAAGCACGGCAGCCCATCGGGCGAAACGGATTGAATAGCGGACGGTAAGAACCTCCAGGCCATAAACTGCCAGGCCAACCAGCGGGACATACAGCCCCATAAGGAACCGGCGTTGCAGGCCGAGCGGTATGTAGATCAGGATCGCGGAGATCAGCGCCCAAACCAGCAACACACGACCGTAACACTCCTGCAGCCTGATTACACGCCAGGCCCCCGGTAACGCAAGAAGCAATGCCGGGGATAGGGCAAGAAGCACATCCGAGGCCGGCGGGGTGAGAGTTATATTCTGGGCATTCCAGGCGGCTAACTGCGGGTCAACCCGGGTTACCCACGTGTCATACATCACTACCGGGAGGCCAAAGATTGCCACCCAGGTCAGACGGTACGACAATCTCTTACAAACCGGTGCAGCCAAGGCAATGGGGAATGAAAAACCAGAGCCCGTCTCGCGACGGTCGGTGGCCATCTGTTCCGCTAATTCCCAGATCAACACCCCAGAAAGGATTAAGAGGGCGATTACGATACCGAAAGGCGAAAGGATCGAGAGTAACAACGCCGCACCACCAGCTTTCCAATCAGCCAGCCAACCTTGAAGGCGGATTTCCCCGTACAAACCGGGCAGGGTGAGCAGCCAGAGCAGGAGAGCCAATCCCAACGGGAAATGCGGGTTGGTAAAGGCAGACAGTAATGGGTAAGCCTCCACGACCCAAAAATCAGAGGTGAACGCCCCGAAGGCGAATACCAGCCAGCCGAGCCCCAG
>MGNS01000143.1:15936-16059 GCA_001795165.1 Chloroflexi bacterium RBG_16_57_11 | reverse complement strand
TGTACGATGATGACCTTTACACACCGGGGGGGACGATCACCGAGGAAAGGCTGTCCCTGATGCGCGATCTGGCGGAGCGCCGCCGATTGGTAGAATTGGCGGCTGTTTTCAGAGCACAAACCA
>MGNS01000143.1:14341-15923 GCA_001795165.1 Chloroflexi bacterium RBG_16_57_11 | reverse complement strand
TACCGGAGCCGCAGCTCCGTTAATCACTTTTACCGACGGCCCGATGGAGTTATGGGGCGCTAAGGACAGCGCCGATAGCGGCGAGTTCGAGCGCAGCCTGGAGCAATATCACGTGGCCTTGTCCAACCTGCATGACCTGGGCGCGACCACCGCCGGTTACGTGGATAAGCCATACGCCAACCTGGTCGTGCGCTTGCTGGAAGTGGCCTCTCTGCCTGAAAGCAAACTTGCCGAGGCCAAGCACACCCATCCGCTCCAGGGCGTTCTCGACCGGGAGCTGTTTCGCCCGCTGCTGGCGCTAGGCGAGCGGTCGGCGGTTTTTGCGCTGCAATCCCGCTCGACGCAGCGCTATCTCGATGATTTGGCCTTGCACTTTTTCTACCTGAACGTGGGTCGGGAGGGACATTCCTGGCTGGCGCGCGTCGAGATACCCGCCTGGGTGGCGCGTAATGATCTGATGCTGGATAATCTGCACGCCGTGCTGGTCCAGCAGTGCCGCATCCTCGGCAACCGACCCTATCCTTATCTCCTGCACCGCGCTCACGAGGCGGCGGTGGTAACATTAGAGGAGAAGGATCAGGTCACCCAGATGATCGCCCTGGAGCTGCGGAGGCGCGGCGTGGAGGTCGGAGAGATCTCATACAAACAAAGCGCCAAAACCGCCGGGGGCAAATCCCGCTATACTCGTAGAGGAAGGTCACAATGACACAAGCCATCCAGATTGGACGCCTGTTACGCGCCGGCACGTCAGGCTTCGTAGTCGGCTGCCGCGTCACCCAGCTCGACAGCCCCTCCTTCGGCGCGCTGGTCAAGGCGCCGGCAGGCGCAGGATATGACATATTCGGCCTGATCTATGATATTCACGTGGACGATGACGGGCTGGTGCGCCAGCTGGTCACTGCCGAGGGTGTGGATGAAAGTGTGATCAACGACAACCGTCTGAACCGCAACGTGCCGCTCGAAATGAGCGTTCTGGCGGTGGGCTACCGGCAGGGCGGGCAAATTTACCACTTGCTGCCGCCGCGCCCGCCGCTCAGCCTGGATGTGATCCTGCTGTGTGATCCGGACGAGTTGCGCCGGTTCACCTCTGCCGGGCGCTTTGGCTACTTCCGACACGTGTTGCGCGCACAGGATTTGCCGGTGGGGGAGGTGCTGGCGGCGCACGTCCAACAGGCGCAGCGCGCTCATACCGCCGCCGGCGACCCAGGCTGGGCCAGCCGGGCGACACAGGAGCTGATCACCTTGCTGAGGGATGATTATCCCACCCTGATGCAGGTGCTGGGCGCGCTAAGCGACATGGCCGCAGGCGAGGCGGTCGCCAGCGGTGCGGCCGGAATCCTTTGAACCGGGGTGCTGAATCATGATGGACTCCAACGATCAATCTATGCTTCTTGATCCGCAATCCGCCATCGGCTATGTGGTGGGCGGCGGGCTCAGAGAGAACCTGCGCGTGCGCCTGACCATCCCGGCGCAGCAGGTGCAGGAGGGCGGTTTCGTCATCATTGAGAGCGGTGACTGGCGTTTCTACGGCCTGGTCACCGATTTGCAGCTTGGCGCCACCGATCCGCGCTTCGCCGATGAG
>MGNS01000143.1:14162-14316 GCA_001795165.1 Chloroflexi bacterium RBG_16_57_11 | reverse complement strand
CCGCCTGCCGGCGGAATTGGCCCGCCTGCTGCACGGGCAGACGCTGTTCACCAACCTGGAAGTCCTGCCTGCGCTGATGCAGGAAGTCGGCCCAGAGTTGGGCACCCCGGCTTATCAGCATTGGCAGGAAGAGGTCGATCTGGGCCTGCGCCCG
>MGNS01000143.1:10130-14155 GCA_001795165.1 Chloroflexi bacterium RBG_16_57_11 | reverse complement strand
CCCCTCTGCCGGGCAAGACCATCCCGCCCCACCACGCACCAGTGCGGCTGGCCGGGCCGGGCGATATCGCCGAGATCTTTGGCAAAAGCGAGAAGACCGGCAATTTCGTCATCGGCTACACGCGTGAGCAGGGCCACCCGGTGTGCCTAAACCTGGATAAGTTCGTCCAGCGCTCGTCGGGCATCTTCGGCGCCACCGGCACCGGCAAATCCTTCCTGACTCGCATTATCCTGGCTGGTCTGATCCATTACAACCGCGCCTCAGTGCTGGTGTATGACATGCACAACGAGTATGGCTTCGACGATACCGCTTCGGACACCGGCCAGCGTGTGGTCGGCCTGCACACCAAATTTGCTAATCGCTTGCGCGTGGTCGGCCTGGGTGGTGGCGCGCTGATCCGCGGCCAGGCGCCCGACTTCAACCTTGAGATTGCTCGCCGCGATATCACGCCGGCGGATATCGAGATGCTTACCGGCGAGCTGAACCTGAAGGAGACCACCCCCACCACGCTCGACGCTTTGTGGACCGACTTCGGTCGGGAATGGTTCTCGCAGTTCGAGGCTATGCGGCCTGGCGCAACGATTGAAAATGATGAAGGCAAGAAAGTTCCCGCCCCTGGTAGCGTGGCGTATTGGGCGCTGCGCGCCGGGGTCAACGTGATGGCCGCGGAAGGCCTGCATAGCAAGCTTGGGCGGTTGTTCCATAAGGAATACATCGTCGAGCAGCCTGCCGCCGACGGCGTCAGCGAGATCATCAAGGCGCTCGAAGCCGGCCAGCACGTAGTGCTGTCCTTCGGCCGGCATGAGGAAGACCTGGATTACCTGCTGGTGAGCAACCTGCTCACCCGGCGGATCCGCGACGCCTGGGAAAAGCGCACCAACGATTTCCGCGCCAGGGGCGAGAAGGAGCCGCGCCCGTTGGTGATTGTGGTCGAGGAGGCGCACAAGCTGCTCAACCGCGAGCTGGCAGCCCAGACCACCTTCAGCACCATCGCCCGCGAGCTGCGCAAATATTACGTCACCCTGCTGATCGTCGACCAGCGCCCGTCGCAGATCTACGACGAGGTGATGTCGCAGCTCGGCACGCGCGTCACCGGCTGGCTGGGCGACGAAGACGATGTGCGCGCCGTGCTCTCCGGCCTGGCCGGGCGTGACGCCTTGCGCGGTATGCTGGCCCGCCTGCAGCCCAAGGAAGAGGTGCTGCTGCTTGGCTGGGGCGTGCCCATGCCGTTACCGGTGCGCTCGCGCCGCTACGACGAGCGCTTCTGGGAGGAGCTGCTGGGGCGGTCCGGTGCCGCAAAGCGTAGCGAGAAGGATATTTTGGGTGAGCTGGGCTTTGGGGCGTGAGTACTAAAAGCGCCGGGTCACCGACACAGCCTTTGGCAGGGTGAGAAAGCGCTTGCAATTGAGTGATGGAGTGACGTAAGGTCAAATCAAGGCAAGAAATTCAGCCGCGCGCAAAATTGGGATACCTTCAAACGGGGTCAAGGCGAGTAAATCGGCGTCGCCGGAGACGATGGCATCCGCCTCTCCAGCCAGACCGGCTTCGAGAAAGCGATCGTCTTTCGGGTCCCGACAGGCGGTCACGCTTCGCCTGGGGATCACCAGCTCGCCGCGCAGGCGGATCAGGTCAATCAGCGCGGCAATGTCTTCCGGATGGATATGGTACTTGGCCCGAAATGGCGCCCGGCCGAGCACTTCGACCACCTCAACCAGCATGGACGTGGTGTAAATCGCAACGAAGCGTCCATCGCGTAAAGCCGATAAGATCTGACCGGTTACGCCTTGCCGCCGTACCAGGGCACTGACCAATACACCGGTATCTATAACCGCACGCATAGCTCAGCCTTGCCGTGCTGCCTTGATGTCCGCGGCAATTTCCTCGTCACTATAGGCCCGGTTGACCTCAGCCAGGCGTGACCACACCTGGTCGAAGCGCGCCAGTACCTCACTCTCCTGCATTTGCTGAAAGCGCAGGTAATCTTCATACGGGATCAATGCTGCCTCTGGACGGGAGCCCCGCGTCAGCACGATGGGGGTGCGCTTGCGCACTACCTCTTCGAACAAGGGTCGAAAACGTCGTTGAAGCTCAGTCACGCCGATGATCTTTAGCATAAGTAGTTCCTCCAGTACATATCTTGATATGTATTATACTACAGATGATGCCAGCTGACCATTTGTTACCGGGTTTCCTACCTCTAGAATTAGCATTATCCTTATGGTATATTTAGTCTTTAGACACAACCTCACCACGATCAGGCTCCTGGGGTATTTCCCCAACGCCGGAGTCCTGGCGCGATTCAATAAAATCCAACACCCTTCAAGGAGAGATAACCATGTTAAGCAACGCATTACAGAAGGCGCTCAACGAGCAGATCAAGAACGAGCTGTATTCTTCCTATTTGTACCTGGCGATGTCGGCCCATTTTGAAGCCGCCAGCTTTCCGGGCTTTGCCAAATGGACCCGCATTCAGTCAAATGAAGAGCTCGAGCACGGCATGAAATTCTTCGACTTCATCAACGACCGCGATGGGCGGGTCGGGCTGCTGGCGATAGACGCCCCGCCGGTGGAATTCGGCACGCCGCTGGAGGTGTTCAAGATGGTGCTGGAGCACGAGGTGAAGGTCACAGGCACGATCCACCGCCTGTACGAGCTGGCCCTCAAGGAAAACGATTACCCAACACAGGTCATGCTGCATTGGTTCATCGACGAGCAGGTCGAGGAAGAGAAGAACGCCACCGCCATCGTCGACCAGCTCCAGATGGCCGACGATCACAAGGGTCTCCTGCTCAACATCGACCATCATGTTGGCAAGCGGGGTGCGGAGTAATCTGTCCAATTCATCAAGCGATAACCTTGGCGAGCGCAACGCGCTCGCCAAGTCCATTCGGGAGGACAATGGTACTGCAAAGCGCTATCGAAAGGTTTGCCTGGCTGGCGGTCTCTCTTACGGACGCAGACCTGGAGCGACCGTGGTCCTGGGGCGATTATGACGAAGGTGTGCGGTTTGCCTTTTTTCGGAACTATGAGGGCCTGCGCTTCCGCCTGCACCGCTTCGAGTCGCACCTGCGCCAGCATACCATCCAAATCGATAAAGCGCTGGTCGCACTCGGGCTGGCTTCCGGCGAAGCGAGGCGGCTGGTCCGAATGGTTTATGCTGGTCTGGCGGAGGTCCAGGGGCTGTTGATCGGCGCTGAGGATACCGGTGCTCAGGCCTGCACCGACTTGGCGGCCGAGATTAACCGCCGCACGGATAAGATCGAAGGAATCCTGCCATGAAATTCCTGGATTTGAAAGACATCGCCGAGCGCGACATCGAGCTGGTTAACCCGACCTCTGCCGAAAAAATCCTGGCCATTGGCCGGTTGGCCGGCATGGCTCCGGGGAAAACCCTGATCGATTTCGGCTGTGGCTATGCCGAGCCGCTGGTGTTGTGGGCCGAGAGCTACGGTATTTCTGGACTCGGTATCGATATCCGTGAGAAAGCCGTGCAGCGGGCGCGAGCCAAGATCACCCGCCTTGGCCTGGCAGAACGGCTGGAGATCGTCCATGGTAGTGGGGCGGACTATTCATTTGAGCCGGGCTCGTTCGACTATGCTGCATGTGTGGGTGCCTCATTTATCTGGGGCGGCTTTCGCTCTGCATTGGACGCGATGCAGCGCGCCATACGTCCGGATGGCAAGATGATTGTTGGCGAGGTGTACTGGCTTAAGGAGACTGTTCCACATGAGCTTGCACAGGCCCAGAGCGAGTTCCATAGCGAGGCCTGGTTGTTGCGTGCTGCTCGAGAAGCGGGTTTTGACGTCCAGTATGTCGTGCGCGCCAGCCACGATGATTGGGACCGCTACGAGGCCGGCAATTGGGACGGGTTGCTGCGCTGGATCGAGGAAAATCCCGCCCACCCCGAGCGCCAGCAGGTGATCGATCACCTGCACGAAAGCCAGGATGAGTATTTCACCTATGGGCGTGAATACTTTGGCTGGGGGCTGTACCTGCTTAACCCGGTTCGATACAGGTGACGAAAT
>MGNS01000143.1:0-10082 GCA_001795165.1 Chloroflexi bacterium RBG_16_57_11 | reverse complement strand
TCTGTACGGCACCGCCCCACAGGCCCAGGTTTACCTGCTACTGGAATATACCGGAACCTGGGGGGGAAAAGCCGTGGAAGAAAGCGGCCTCCCGGAGCCAGTCAAAGCCCGCTTGAGCGAGCTGGGTACACAAGTGAGAGGCTTGAAGACGCTACTCATAAAAACCCAGCCAAGCCTACACCAGGTGAGGCGCATTCGCCTCTTTATCGCTGTGCTTTCAGCGCAACCCCCGCGAATGTATGCTTTCTGGCTTGCCGATTACCCGGACTTGTTGGCGTTGGATGTGCCTGCCGTCCTGTCGGGTGAGGCTGCCTATAACCCGTACCTGTACGAAACCCCGCTTTATCTGGTTTGCGGCAACGGGCGTCGCGACCGGTGTTGCGCCCGCCATGGCTTGCCGGTTTACAACGCTCTATCCGCGGCGACACAATCCGGTCCACAGCCACAGGTATGGCAGTGCACCCATGTCGGCGGGCATCGCTTCGCCGCTAACCTGCTGTGCATGCCGCATGGCCTGGCGTACGGCCGGGTGCGCCCCGAGGTCGCGCTGGCTATTCTTGAAGCAGATCGCAACGACCGGATTTACCTGCCAAACCTGCGCGGGAGGATTACTGATAAGCCTGTCGTGCAGGCGGCGGAATATTTTCTGCGCCAGCAGCTCGCCGCGCATGGCGTTGATGATTTTCGCCTGCTCGATGCCCAGGAGTTCGGTCCAGGAGAGTGGTTGGTGCGCTTTGCCGGCCAACCTGCGAATAAAATCACCCAGGTGCGGGTGCGGGTATCCTCGACGGATCAACGCGTGTTCGAAAGCTGCACTTTTGAAAAGAGCACCTCGATCCCTCACTATGATTTCCAACTCACCTGAGGAGGCGAAAGATACCATGAAGCGTCTGGACGGAAAGGTTGCTATTGTCACCGGCGGCGGCACCGGGATTGGGCGTGGAATCTCCATCGCCCTGGCCGGTGAGGGGGCGCGGGTGTTTCTATGTGGCCGGCGTTTGGATCGGATACAGAAAACTGCCGTAGATATCCAGGCTGCAGGCGGTTCCGCTCAAGCCCTGCAAGCGGATGTCTCCAAAGAGAAAGACGTCGAGCGACTTGCCCGAGCTGTGCTGGATAATATTGGCCGGATTGATATCCTGGTCAATAATGCAGGAATTTCTGCAGGTGGTCCATTGCAAGAGTTGCGTGTAGATGAGTGGGACCGTGTCCTGGAAGTCAATCTGCGTGGTCCGTTTCTAACAACCCGCGCAGTGTTACCCGTGATGCGCCAGCAGCGCGCCGGGCATATCATAAATATTAGCTCCGAATCGGGCATTGAATATTATCTGCAGGATGCTGCTTATGGCGTCTCGAAACATGCACTGAACGATTTTGGGGAATTTGTCCAGCGAGAGGTACAGGATTTTAATATCCGTGTGAATACGATCTGTCCGGGTATGGTCGTGACGGAAATGACCGCAGATTCATCCGGTCTGGATCATTCAAAGTGCCTGTACCCCGAAGACATTGCCGATCTGGCTATTTGGCTGCTGACTCGCCGGGAGAATATAAAAATCGGTACGCCTATTTTGATACAGACTATGCTGAACCCGTGGGAGTAAAGCACCAGAGAAGTATGCTGATCAAATATGCGCGTTCCGGTTTAGGAAGTAGGAGCATAGGTTGGATGTTCGAGCATTTGAACTCGATATTACCGGTTAATCGGTTGTACGAGACATCGCTTCTGCTTGCGTTTTACCATCCGAAGCCCGTTTATCCGATACATATACTCATTGTTCCTAAAAAAGCGATTCGGGATTTAGCTCGTTTGGCAGATCAGCCGGATCTTTACCGGTCCGAATTGATGGAAGACGTATTGCGATGTGTGCGTGAAATGGTCTTCAGGATGAACCTTGAGAAACTCGGTTATCGGTTAATCGTGAATGGGGGGAGTTATCAAGAGGTGGGAGAATTACACTTCCATCTGGTATCTGGTGAGCATTCTCCCAAGTAAATGGAAATAATTCTTCGGACAAATATTCCGGTAGGCTGATTTTGGGACTTAATCGTTCTTGTATCGGTTGAAGATATTTAGCACCTTATCCGAATAAGAATAGCCTGCATCCATTGGCCCGTAGGATTTTAGGGCTTCGCGTAGATTACCATTTCGCCGGATAAGACCCGATAGAAACCTTGTCCCGAACGCAATATTATATTCCGGATCTCGTAGCTCGTCGGAAGATGGTCGATCTTTGAAGCATGGACCGTTCGGGCAGGTAAAGCTAGCCGCGATGCCATCGCGGGGCATAATTTGCATCAGCCCGACAGCACCACTACGAGAGTATGCCAGTTCATTACCACCGCTTTCCAACCAGATCAGGGCGGCGATCAAATCAGGATCGAGGCTGTGTTCGGTAGAATATTTTGTGATTAGATCGCACCAGCGGGTGATTTTTGCCGGATAATGGGCACTGACCTGGCACTCACCATTCCAGGATGGGAGTCTATTTTGGTTTGGTGACGCAGAGTTTTGCTCGGAAGTTTGCGCCAAATTACTGCCAGCTGAAATTGACCCAAATATGCGGACGGTCAATTTTGAAAGAAAACCAAAAATAAATAGACAAAACACACATGTGACCGCGGCGATGAGAAGAGGATCAGGATAAAGCCCCAGTTCATCGTATGGCTCAAAATCGGAGGAATCCAAAAAATCGCCTTCCTCCTCGTAATAATATTCATAATCATCTTCGTAAAATTCGTCGTCCATTGTTCATCTAAATAATGAAAAAACAGTTCTAAATACCTCTTGACAAAATAGAACACTTGTTCTATAATGATTATAGTTGAAGCCTGGATTTTTGTCAACCTTACAATTGGATACAAAAATCCAATCCGCACAAGATGACACCAACAGGTCTTTAGATGGAATATGGAGGCTTAAGATGAACAAGAATCTTGTTTTTGCTCGACGGTTTCAATTACGTCGCGGTTTGGTCTTCGGCGTCATCATTGTCACCGCCCTGTTCGCTTTTGAAATGTTCAATTTCAGCACCACGGAATTTGCCTTGGAAGATTTGCTCGGAGACCTCTCATTCGCCGGCATAAGCTGGGCTACCATCCTGGCAATAGCATTCTGTGGCATTGATTTTGCCGGTATTGCCCGGTTGTTTACACCCACGGATCATGAAAAACGCCAGCCAGCCCAAAATGAAGCCTGGTACTTGTTCGGGGCCTGGCTCCTGGCGGCGACGATGAATGCCATGCTGACCTGGTGGGGTGTCTCACTGGCAATTCTCGAGCGGCAAGATGTCGGTAATGCGGTTGCCAGTCGCGAGGTTATTTTGCGCGCCGTGCCAGTCTTCGTCGCTGTCCTGGTATGGCTGATCCGGGTGCTGATCATCGGCACCTTCTCCGTTGCGGGAGATCGATTATTCTCTCAGGATGACCAGCGCATCTACTCACCGTCGCGAGCAAATTCCCGCCCTGTTGCAATCCCCGCACCGGCTACCGTGACGAATAATCGAGCGCCAGCCTTCCGGTCCGCATCAGCCGGACCAAACAACACGCGCTCATCGAAGATGGCTTCAAGTCCGTCTTACGAAGGGAGCTATATCGAAAAACCGGAGCCGACTTACCATCCAGTTTCTGCCCGGCCGTCCTCGAATTCCACTTATGGCTCGAGTGCTTCAAGGACGCCTGTCAATCAATCCGGAAATCAATTGCGAAGTTGATGGGAGGATTATTTTGGTAAACCGATGAGCGTTTGTAAATGCGCTCATCGGTTTTTTTAGCCTGGTTCCTGACACCCAGATTGTGCTAATGGCAGCCACACACAAAAGGTCGTGCCAATTTTCTCCTTGGATGAGACTTCTATGATCCCCCCATGATTACGAATAATCCAATACGCAATCGAAAGGCCCAAGCCGAAACCTTTGCCATCTCGGGGGCGAGTCCGAGATTTTTCGCCTCGGTAAAATCGCTCGAAGATATGGGGCAGGTCCTTGGCTGGAATTCCGGGCCCATTATCTGTTACCATGATCCTTGCCCGCTCATCAACCTTTCCAACCCCAACAACTACCTCTCCTCCCGACGGCGTGTATTGGATGGCATTACCGATCAGGTTGAGCAACACTTGTTTTAATCGATCTTGATCGCCACAAACCAGCACTTGATCAAACTCCCCGAGTGTCAATTTGATTCGATCCTTAGTCAGGATGCGCATCTGGCTCATCACTTCGAGGACGAGCGAATCTAGCTCGACCAGGTTGTTTGCCAGAGGCAATTTACCCGATTCCGCCTGCGCCAATAATAACAAGTCACCCACCAGCCGTGTCAGGCGGTCTACCTCACTCTCGATGCTATCCATAGACTCGTCATCGGTACAATTCATCCGGCGCATCAAGTCCACATTCCCTTTGATTACTGTGAGCGGTGTGCGCAATTCGTGGCCTACATCTGCGATGAACCTGCGCTGGGTGTTGAATAAATTTTCCAGTCGACTGAGCGTCTGGTTAAAGGCGGATATCAATTGTCCGACTTCGTCATCAGGTGGGCCTTTGTATGGAATCCGGCGGGATAGGTCATCTGCCCGGGTAATTTGCAGCGCGGTCTGCGTGACCGCCTCTAAAGGCGTCAAAGCCTGATTTGTGCTAAACCATCCCGCAATCCCGGCAATTAACATCGAGATTGCTGCGCCAACAAATAAAACCCCCAACAAAACCCGTTGCGTAGTTTTGACTACGTCCATAGCTGTTCCGACCTGAAGAACACCGACGATTCGGGAGGTACCAGGATACACCATCGGCACCGTTAAAACACGGTAGGCGCGATTCGCAATCGTCACATCACGATAGTAAGGTTTCTTGGCTGATTTCCCTTCTTCGTCCAGCGCGGCATTATACATGGCGATATTCTGAGAGTAGGAAACCAGCTGACCATCCGGATCCCAGATTTGGATATAAATGTCACTGAAGCGATCAAGCTCTGAAATCCCGGTCACCCCCATCGCCCCTACCTTGATCGAGGCCAGGATAATTTCCGCTTCCGCTTCTAATTTTGCATCCACCTGATTAATCAACGTAGCACTGACGGAGACATATACCGCCATGCCAAATAGAAACAATATTCCCCCAACAATTGCCGTATAGAGAAATGCCAGCCGGGCGCGAAGAGACATTTAGAACGGCTGGGAGTCCAGCGCGCTAGGAAGCTTCACGCAGGACGTATCCCATCCCGCGGACCGTATGGATTAGACGTGGCTCGTTCTCGGTCTCCAATTTCTGGCGTAAATAGCGAATATACACCTCGATGATATTGCTCTCTCCGCCAAAATCGTAGCCCCACACTCGATCGAAGATCATATCACGGGTCAATACCTGACGCGGGTGACGCAGGAATAACTCCAAGAGCTCGTACTCTTTTGCGGTCAGCGAAATGATTCGGTCGCCACGAGCAGCCTGGCGTGTGCCAGTATCCAGGGAGAGATCTGCAAAGCGCAATACTTGTGGCCGGCTCGGCTGCGCTCGGCGCAGCAGGGCGCGAATCCGCGCCAACAGCTCGTCCAGGTTGAAGGGCTTAACCATATAATCATCGGCGCCCATATCCAGACCCTGGATGCGATCATTTACCGTATCTTTGGCAGTCAGGATTAGAATTGGCACCGATCCGCCAGCTCGCAGGCGTCGGCACACCTCCATTCCATCGATCCCAGGCAGCATCAGGTCCAACACGACCAGGTCAGGTGGATTATCGCGCGCCAAACCGAGGCCCGATTGACCATCGGTGGCAGTGTCCACCTGATATCCTTCGTAAGCCAACCCACGACGAAGGAACTTCAAGATTGCTTCATCGTCTTCGATGATCAAAATTCTTGCGCTCATATGCCCTCCGGATATGGTTTTTAATATACCACAGGCTTGGAAAAGAAAAAAGGCCACCTTTGGCGGCCTTTTTCATGTGGTACGTTTACACCAGTCGATCAGACCATTTCGACGACAGCGCCGGCAGCTTCGAGCTTGGCCTTGGCGTCGGTGGCGGCTTCTTTGCTGACCGCCTCGAGCACCTTACTCCCGGTTGTCTCCGCCACGTCCTTGGCCTCTTTCAAGCCCAGGTTGGTGAGCTGGCGGATGGTCTTGATGACCTCGATCTTCTTCGGGCCGGCGTCCTTAATCACTACGTCGAACTCGGTCTTCTCTTCTACCGGTTCGGGCGCAGCGCTGGGTGCAGAGGCAGCCGCGGTCATCGCAACGGGAGCGGCAGCGGAAACGCCCCAGCTCTCCTCAAGTTTCTTTACCAGTTGTGAAGCTTCGAGGACAGAGAGCTTGCTCAGTTCCTCGACGAGTTTGTCTAGATCAGCCATCTTGGTTCTCCTTATGATCGTTGTTGTGAATTCCTGTTACAGGATATTCGTAAAAAATGTCAGTTGCCGGGCCCATCCAATTGGCCCGGTATCTTCCGCGGCTATGCAGCCGCGGGCGTAGAGTCCTTGTCGGCATATGATTTCAACACGGCAGCCACCTGTCGGGCAGGCTCGGCCAGCGTTCGTACCAGCCTGCTTGCGGGCGCCGAGATCACACCCAGAAGCTGGGCGCGCATCAACGGCAATGGCGGCAGATTGGCCAGTGACTTAACTTCTTCCGCTGAAATCGGTCTTCGGTTCAAGTAGCCGCCTTTGATCTTGACGAAATCAGATGTGCGGGCAAACTCAGACAATACCTTCGCAGTTTCAAGAGCATCCTGAAATGCAAATATGATCGCCGAACTACCCAGTAAAAACTTCTCGGGCAGCTCCAGCTCGGCCGAATTGAATGCTACCTCTCCCAGCGTGTTCTTGACGATGTGGAACTCACCGCCAACATCGCGCACCTTCGAACGCAAATCATCAATCTGCTTCATGGGGAGGCCTGCATATTCCGTCAGGAACATTGCCTGGCTCCTGTCCATCCAGTTCGTATACTGGTTGACAAGTTCCGCTTTTCGTTTCCTAGAGATTGCCAATGCTCATTCACCTCCTTTCATTAAAAAGTCTTTGCCTCGCAGAGCAATGGCAAAGACCTTCCACCCGAAAAAGGGATGTTTGGATCGGAATGGTCTTCACCTGGGCAGGAGATTAAGCCGATTTTTGAAAACGCGGCGCCTGCTGTCTCTGGCGAAGATTGGGCGACAATATCGCGGGCGATGATATCGGAAGCGATAAAATCGCCTATGATTATATCACCAAAATTGTTAGTGCCAGTATTACTCGGTGGCCTCCATCGATTGCGATTGCGCTGCATCGACCCGAATACCGGGTCCCATGGTGGAGGTCACAGTCACACGCTTGATATAGGTGCCCTTGGCCGCAGCCGGCCGGGCTTTTTTGATCGCCTCCATCAGCGCAGCCAAATTATCATAAAGTTTCTGCTGCTCAAACGAGACTTTGCCAATCGGAACGTGCAGGTTGGCGGTCTTGTCGACGCGAAACTCAACGCGGCCGGCTTTCGATTCGTCCACCACGCGTGGGATATCCTCAGCCGGGATCACGGTGCCGGCCTTGGGGTTCGGCATCAGGCCGCGCGGACCAAGGATGCGGCCCAAACGACCGACCTTTCCCATCATATCCGGGGTGGCGATCGCGACATCAAAATCTGTCCATCCACCCTGGATCTTGGTGATCATCTCATCATCATCTGCGATGTAATCCGCGCCGGCTTCACGAGCTAACGCTGCGCCTTCACCCTGGGCAAACACCAGCACGCGCACCGTCTTGCCTAGGCCATGCGGTAAGACAACCACATCGCGTACCAGCTGGTCGGCGTGACGGGGATCGACACCCAGACGCAGGTGCACTTCGACCGTGCCATCGAATTTGGATATCGAGGTCTGTTTGACGAGCTCCAGCGCTTCGCTCGGCGAGTAGTTGCGTGTGGGATCGACTTTCGCCGCTGCTTCTAAATACTTCTTTCCATGCTTTGCCATAGGTTCTCCTTTGTGGTCCAATCGGGCGCGGGCTTAAACCACGCTGCCCTCCCACCGGGAATCAGTCTACAACATCCAGCCCCATGTTTCGGGCTGTTCCTTCGATCTGGCGCATCGCGCCTTCGATATCCACCGCGTTCAGGTCTTTCATCTTTAGCTCGGCGATCTCGCGCACCTGGGCGCGGCTCACTTTACCCACTTTCTCACGTGGCGCGTGGGCTGTGCCCTTTTCTACCCCGGCAGCTTTCTTGAGCAGCACAGAGGCAGGTGGCGTCTTGAGGATGAAAGTGAAAGAGCCATCGGTGAAGATGCTGATTTCTGCCGGTATGATCTCGCCGGTCCGGTTGGCCGTGCGAGCGTTGTATTCCTTGCAGAAAGCCATCAGGTTGATCCCGTGTCCGGCCAGCGCCGGACCGATCGGGGGTGCAGGATTTGCCTTACCGGCAGTGATCTGCAGTCGAACGATTGTCTTGAGTTTCTTTGCCACAGATTGTCTCCTTTGTGGTGTTAGCGGGTGATGCGTTCGCACCCTCCCACTGCTTAGCTCTTAACAATTGGCCTTCGAAGATCGCTGAAGGCTAATTGCTAATTGCCAATCACTAGTTGCTATTATGCCTTTTCAACTTGTAAAAAGTCCAATTCGACGGGCGTTTCACGCCCAAAGAAATTAACCATCACACGTACCTTGGCTCGTTCCATATCAATTTCCGAGACTGTGCCACGGAAGTCGTTGAATGGACCATCGACGATGCGCACTCGTTCTCCGGATTTGAATGTGACCTTGATCCGCGGCGCTTCTGCTTCCATGCGCTTGATGATTTGGGCTACTTCCTCGGGTCTTAGCGGTGTGGGGGTATTGCCCATTCCCACGAAACCGGTCACGCCGGGTGTGTTGCGCACCACATACCAGGACTCCTCTGACAGGATCATGTTAACCAGGATATAGCCCGGGAACACGCGGCGCTCTACGGTACGTCGCTTGCCTTCCTTTACTTCAATTTCCTCTTCGGTGGGGACAACGACATCGAAGATCTTATCCTTCATCCCCATGCTTTCAATGCGCTGTTCCAGGTTATGGCGAACTTTGTTCTCGTAGCCCGAATAACAATGAACGACATACCAGGCACGCCCGTCTCCTGCTTCCTCCGCGCCCGGTGTCAGTTCCCCTTCAACAGGTAAGCCAAAATCCGCTGCCAGATCTTCGGTATCGATCCGACTGGTGGTCTCGAAGCCTTCGGTTTCGAAGCCTTCTTCGAGCGGTTCTTTCGGCTGTAGTTCCTCGTCGAACGAGTCCATAGCATCTACTTTCCAATTGCGTGCCGAGCGCGCATTGTTACATGCCTTCGCTACCTCTTACGAGAATAACAACGAAAACAGTTGAGTAAAAATAAGATCCAGCAAACCCAGATACATGCTCATTACAAAGGTAACAAGCAGCACTACCAGGGTGAGGTTTGTAGCTTCTTTCCGGGTAGGCCAGGAGACCTTGCGTAACTCGCCAACAGTTTCCTTGAAGTAACGCTGGATGGCGTTGGGTTGCTTATAAGCAACTGCCTTTTCTTCTTTTCTCTCCTTTTTTTCTGCCACAAAATACTCCTTCCAGGACCTGTCCGGTTCCAAGATCATCAGTCACGGTTAAAACGCCGCCTTGAGAGACGGCGTTATAACTCAGGCAGGCCAGGCAGGAATCGAACCCACAACCCCCGCTTTTGGAGAGCGGTGCTCTGCCAAATTGAGCTACTGGCCTAAGTTAGTACGTCAAGTGTTGGGCAGCCTATCATGAGCCCACACTTGACACACTCTGAACTCCTACTTCGTCTCGCGGTGCGGTGTGTGCTTACGGCAACGCGAACAATACTTCTTCAATTCCATGCGACCGGGATCATTACGACGGTTTTTCTCGGTCGTATAATTACGCTCTTTGCATTCGGTGCACGCCAGGGTGATTACCGGGCGGATATCTTTCTTCGATGCCATATCAATCTACCTCGCCGCAAAATCGCAGTCCGCAAACTTGCGGCCCGCATAATTGCGGCACTCCTTCAAATACCAGCTTAATCCAGGATCTTGGTGATCACGCCAGCGCCGACGGTCAGGCCGCCTTCGCGGATGGCGAACTTGGAGCCCTGCTCCAGCGCCACCGG
>MGNS01000142.1:27724-37813 GCA_001795165.1 Chloroflexi bacterium RBG_16_57_11 | reverse complement strand
GAGCATTCTGGTAGTTGACGACAATCGCCACTTGGGCGATTTCATCGCTTACCGATTGTTGCCCAGCCTGGGGTTCAACGGGCGCATTGCCTATAATGCCAAGAGCGCGTTAGAATCGATTCGCTCCTCGCCGCCCTCGCTCGTCCTCCTGGATCTGGAATTGCCAGATGCCACCGGTATCGAGATCTTGCGCCAGCTGCAAAAAGAGGGCTTTCGAATACCAACCGTGTTGTTCACTGCCCACGGCTCGGAGCACGTTGCTGCCGAAGCTTTTCGCCTGGGTGTTCAGGATTACCTGGTCAAGCCGGTCGAGCCCGAGCAGCTTGAAGCGACCATTACACGCGCCCTGAATGAAACGCGCCTCCGCCAGAAAGCAGATCGCCTGACAGACGAGCTTAAAGACCAGGTCGTGTGGTTGAGCGCCTTATCAAAAATCGGCCAGAGCGTCACCTCGACCCTCGAAGTGGACGAGGTTCTGCGGAGAATCGTTGAAGCTGCCGTCCAGCTCACCCAGGCAGAGGAAGGCTTTCTGGCCCTTTTGGACAGCTCGACGGGTATTTTTAACCTGCGAGCGGTAAAAAACATCGATGAAAACCTGATCAAGACCACCCGCCTGCCGGTGAAGGACTCATTGATCGGGGTTGCCATCAACTCTGGGCGGGCGTTGCGTAGCTCAAAAGATACTGCCGGGGATCGGCTAAAAATCAGCACCGGTCTTCTGGTTCACAGCTTGCTTTATGTTCCGATTTTCTCCAGGGGTCGCCCACTGGGTGTCCTGGCTGTCGACAACCGCATCGCCAGGCGGGATTTCAGCCAGAAGGATGAGGTCGTATTGACCTCCCTGGTAGATTATGCCGCCGTTGCCTTGGAAAACGCCAGTTTATATGATCAGGCGCGCGGGGAGCTGAGCGAGCGTAAGCGAATAGAAGGAGCGCTGCGCGAGAGCGAAGAGCGATATGCCCTGGCAATGCGTGGGGCAAACGATGGTATTTGGGATTGGAACTTAAAGAACAACCAGCTTTACTTTTCCTCACGCTGGAAAAACATGCTGGGTTATAACGAGGAAGAAATCAATCACGACCCCCAGGAGTGGTTTGGGCGAGTACATCCAAAAGATTTGAATAGGCTAAAACAGGCCCTTGCAGCGCATTTGCGTTGGGCGACGCCGCTCTTCGAGTGTGAATACCGGATTTTACACAAGGATGGCGAATACCGCTGGATGTTGAGCCGCGGTCTGGCAGTGCGCGGCCGGGACAACACCGCCAGCCGGATTGCCGGCTCGCAGACGGATGTCAGCGATCGTAAGGATTTCGAGACCAAGCTTTTCCGAGATGCCACTACCGATGCGCTGACTCTATTACCCAACCGTGCGATCATCTTGCAGCGGTTGCAGGAAGCGCTTGAGCAATCCAGCCGCCAACCGAATTACCTTTTCGCCGTACTGTTCCTGGATCTCGACCGGTTTAAATTTATCAACGACAGCCTGGGGCATCCGGCAGGCGACGAATTGTTGGTCGTCGTCGCCGGCATGCTCAAATCGCAGTTGCGCGGCTCAGATATTGTGGCCCGCCTGGGTGGTGATGAGTTTGTCATTTTGCTTGAGAATGTCCGTGACGCCAACTACGTTATCTCGGTGGCGGAACGGATCATCGAGACGCTTTCGCGGCCGATTTTCCTGGAAAAACACGATGTCCTCGTGTCTACGAATGCCAGTATTGGCATCGTCCTCAGCTCGATCGGATATCAATATCCGGAAAATATCTTACGCGATGCAGATATCGCCATGTATGGAGCGAAATCCAGCGGGAAAGGGACCTATCAGCTCTTTGACCCGGCAATGCGCGAGCGAATCATGAAACGCGTCGCTCTGGAATCCGATTTGCAACAGGCGCTGGAAAAAGAACAGCTTTTGGTCTACTATCAACCGATCGTGAATTTGCCGACGGGCACGTTGGTCGGTCTGGAGGCGCTCGTGCACTGGATGCACCCCGTGCACGGATTGCTTACCGCCAGCGAGTTTATCCGTCTGGCCCAGGAGTCAGGCTTGATCACGCCCATCGATTGGTGGGTGTTCGAAGAAACCTGCCGCCAGATCCACGAATGGCATTTGCGTTTCCCGATTGACCCACCGATCCAGCTTAATGTTAACCTCACCAGCAGTCTGCTCGTGCGGCCCGATCTGCTGAGCCATATACGGAAGATTCTCAAGAACACCGGGTTGGACCCGCATACGTTGAGCCTCGAAGTCACCGAAAGCATCGTTTCGGCAAATTATGAGGCGATGACGCGCATCATCCTTGCGCTGCGAGACATCGGGATCGGCGTCCAGATCGACAATTTTGGCACCGGAAATGCGTCTTTGTTGAATTTGAAGCACTTTCCGATCAGCGGGCTGAAAATCGACCAGGCTTTCAATCGGAACATCAGCGAGGATAAAAATGATCTTCTGCTGGTCAAAAAAATTATCGATCTGGCGCATGAACTGGGCTTATGCACGACTGCGGAAGGAGTAGAAACCGAGGAGCAGTACTTAAAGCTGAAAGAATTAGGCTGCGATCTGGGCCAGGGCTATTTATTCGCTTCGCCTGTAGCGCCGCATGCGATCGCTGAATTCTTGGAAGAACGGCGCAAGGGGTCGACCCTGATCCGTTCGGCGTAGCCGTAATTGGGCTGTCTGGTCTGCTGGAGCTCGGGATTTTATCCTCGGGCTTTACTCCCCAGGCGATCCCGTTATGTCGGTCTCGGTTTCACGAAGTACCCAATCAAGATAGCTGTTCAAACCCATCGCCACCGGCAAGGCGATAATTTCCGGGATTTCATAAGGATGGATCGCCTTGACGGCGGGGATCAATTGATTTTCGAACAGGCCCGACCGGCTCTTTGCAATGAGCAATACTTCTTCGTCATCGCAGATTTTGCCCTCCCAGGCATAAATCGAGCTGACCGGGCCAAGGATGTTGACACAGGCAGCGAGTTTTCCCTCAACCAAAGTGGTAGCGATTTTCTTTCCGATCTCATTCGATGGCGCGGTGATGAACACGATGATTGGTCGGTTTTCCATCCTGCTCCTCCTCGGGTTTTGTTAGCTCCAATATACCATGAACCGGTTGACCAGAGACAACCTGAGCAGTCCTCAGGTGTTAATTAAGCGATGGAGGAGTTGCCATGACACAGAACCGCATCGAAAGTGAGAGCTTTTCCAGCGTAGATGCCGCCTGGTTGCACATGGATAGGCCGACCAATCTGGCCGTAATAACCGGGGTAATCACTTTTTCGGGCCAGATGGATGTCCAGCGGCTGAAAGACACGCTGGCGCGGCGGATGTTGATCCATAAACGCTTCCTGCAGCGCGTGCGTGAGCCGGATCATCGGTTGGGATTACCGCGCTGGGAGCTTGATCCCAACTTTGACATTGACCGACACATCCAGACGATTTCCCTGCCCGATCCGGCCGATCAAGACGCTTTACAGGGGCTTGTTGGCGAGATGATGAGCCAGCCGTTGGATCTGGACAGGCCACTGTGGGTCTTCTATGTGGTGGATAACTATCTCCAGGGCTCGGCCTTGATCTGTCGCTTGCACCACTGCATCGCTGATGGGCTGGCGCTGGTACAGGTGCTGCTCGCAACTGCCGATTTGGATCCAGATGCGGAATGGAACGAACCCCTGCCCGAGCCTGAAGAAGAAGAAGATAACTTGCTGGAGCAATTCTTCTGGCCGGCTGTTCGGGTAGCCAGGACGATCGGCAAAACCTGGCGCGTAGCCGAAAACCTGGTCCAGGAGGGATTTGATACTTTAGTTCACCCGAGGCGATTGCGAAGCGCGGCGCATTTCAGCAAGGATGCCACGCTGGCGCTGGGTAAATTGTTGCTGATCGGTCCAGATCGCAGAACTGGCCTGCGTGGGAAATGTGGCATTTCCAAACGTGTGGTGTGGTCATCCTATATCAGCCTGGAGGAGATTAAGCGGATCGGTTACCTGATGGGTGGGACGGTCAATGACATCCTGCTCTCAGCCCTCACCGGCGCTTTTCGTCGCTATTTGGAAGACCGCGGCGAGACGATCGATGGTCTAAACATCCGCGGCATCCTGCCGGTCAACTTGCGACCACCCGAGGAGCTGGATCAAATGGGCAATCGCTTTGGCCTGGTCTTTCTTTCGCTCCCTGTGGGTACGCACGACCCGCTCAAACGGCTGGTCACGCTTAAAAGACGGATGAACGCAATCAAAGATACCCCCGAAGCGGTAGTTGCGTTCGGCATCCTTGGAGCGATCGGATTGAGCCCAACACAGGTAGAAGACATCATCGTATCGATCTTTGGATTGAAGGGCACTGCGGTGATCACGAATGTGCCTGGACCGCGCCAGCCGCTGTATTTCGCCGGGCAAAAAATCGAAACCCTGATGTTCTGGGTGCCAACACCGGCCAACCTGGCCGTAGGGGTCAGCATTATCAGCTATGCTGGACAGGTCATTTTGGGGGTAACTACCGATGAGGGGCTGATCCCTGATCCGGAGAACATCCTGCGCAGCTTTTACGACGAGCTGGAATTTCTTAAGCATTGGGGTAGGCCATCTTCCAGTTCGGTGGACCGTCGCCAGCCAGGTTCCACGGCTCCGGCGCCTGATGTGACCGGTCGGTTAGCATCTGTCGAGCCGGTATCGGCTGAGGTCCACCTGGCGCCCGAGGCGGCTATGTGCCAGGCGCTTACTCGATCCGGTAGGCCGTGTAAAAATCGTGCCTTGCCAGGTCAAACTACATGCCATGTGCATCGCGATCTGACAATCGGGGACAATCTGCGGTAAAATCGGGGGCGGCTTTATTTCCGATTGGGAGATTGTCTGGAGAATGGAACAAAAACTTACCCAACTTAAAGGTATCCTGGCCGAAGTGTCCGATCTGCAGGGAGCTGCCTCGCTGCTCTCCTGGGACCAGCAAACTTATATGCCGCCCGGCGGAGCGCATGGGCGCGGCCACCAGCTGAGCACTTTAGAGAGCCTGGCGCATCTGAAGTTCACTTCAGTAGAGGTGGGCAAATTACTGGATGACCTGGAGCCATATGCAGAGCAGCTCGACCCCGATTCGGATGACGCATGCTTGATAAAAGTGACCCGTCGCCAGTACGAGAAGCGCACCCGGGTGCCAGCCGAGTTGGTGGCGGAGTTTGCTCAGGCGACCACCCTGGCGCACGAAGCCTGGACCCAGGCGCGGGCGGAGAACGACTTCGCCAGGTTTCAGCCGCATCTGGAAAAAATCTTCGGCTTGCGCCGTCGATATGCCGACCTGTTTGCCCCTTATGATCATGTCTACGACCCCCTGCTGGATGATTACGAGCCTGGGATGAAGACCGCGGATGTGAAGGCCATCTTCGCCGCCCTTCGCCCGCAGCAGGTGGCGCTGGTCAAGGCGATCGCCGACAGGCCCGAAATCGACGCTTCATTCCTGCACCAAGACTACGCAGATGCCGGGCAATGGGGTTTTGGTGTGGAAGTGATCACCCGCTTTGGCTATGATTGGAAGCGTGGTCGTCAGGATAAGTCGCCGCATCCATTCACCCAACATTTCGGCATCGATGATGTACGTATTACCACCCGCGTGCTTCCCGATTTCCTCAACCCGGCGCTGTTCGGCACGCTGCACGAAGCCGGGCATGCCATGTATAACCAGGGTGTGGATCACGCGCTCGACCGCACTCTGATTGACCATGGCGCTTCGCTGGCGGTCCACGAGTCGCAATCGCGCTTGTGGGAAAACCTGGTAGGGCGCTCCCTGCCTTTCTGGCGGTACTTCTACCCGCGTTTACAGGGATACTTCCCGGAGCAGCTTGGCAATGTCGACCTCGAAGATTTTTACCGGGGCATCAACTGTGTGAAACCTTCGCTGATCCGGGTGGAAGCAGACGAAGCCACCTACAACATGCATGTGATGTTGCGCCTGGAAATCGAGATTGGCTTGATCGAAGGCAGCCTGCCGGTGAAAGACCTACCGGAGATCTGGAATGCGCGCATGCAAGAGTTCTTGGGGATAACCCCACCCAATGACGCCCAGGGTGTGCTCCAGGATATCCACTGGTCGATGGGGCTGATTGGGTACTTCTCGACTTACTCCCTGGGCAATCTGATCTCGGTGCAGCTATGGGAGCGCCTCCTGGCGGATATCCCTGACCTGACCGACCAAGTAAGCCATGGCGAGTTTACGGCTTTGCTTGGCTGGCTGCGGGAGAAGATCCACCGTCACGGGGCGAAATTTGAGCCGCAAGATTTAGTGCAGCGGGTGACAGGCTCCAAGATCGACCCGGCGCCATATATGCGTTATCTGATGAAGAAATACGGCGAAATTTACAGCTTGTGAGAATCGTGCAAAATTGAGGCCTCTCGCTTTTCTGGTTGTATCGTTGGGGTTCTTTAGCCTTCTGGTTGGGTGTGCGGGCGTCAGCGGCTCTGGCTTGCCTACCCCTTTGCCGGTCGAGTTCATGCCGACTGCCATTGCGCTGACCCTGGAGGCCCAGGGTGTCAGCTTCCTCACCCCAACTCGAGGCCAGGGCGAAAATACCCCGTCAGGTGTCTCCCAAAAGACGCCAGCAGCCTCGGGTGAGACAGCAGTCCCGAAAGACCCTCGGGCGACCACTCCAGCCGTCGGTGAGGCTTCTTCCCCCGTGCCCCCAACAATGACCTCTCCACCACAGCCCACCCTACCCCTGGCGACCTCCACAGCGACGTTGGCGCCGCCTTTTCCCGCCGCACCGGTGCAGATATTCAGGGAGGGCGAGCTTTCCAAGGTTCATTCCCCGCTTCCGGTGTCTCTGAGCCTGACTTCGAGGGTCGGCAAAGTGGTGCGCGTCGAGCTGTACGGAGAGGATGGGCGCTTGCTGGCGCGCCATCTGCGTACTTATAGCAATATCCCCTGGGAGGTGGCCAAAATCGGGGTCGATCTGGAATTCGGCATCAGTGCCGCGGCTGAGGCCGGTCGGCTGTTGGTAAGCGTTGAAGATTCGTTCGGACGTTTGATCGACGTGAACTCCGTAGACTTGATCTTGATCTCGACGGGCCAATCGGAGTTCAACCCGCCCACAGCCTTGTGGCAGCGACTGATCATCGAGGAGCCGGTGCCCCAGGCGTTGATTCAAGGGGGCACGCTGATTATTTCGGGCCGGGCCTTGCCGAATAACCCGGACCAGCCTTTACGCGTCATGCTGGTCGGGGAGAATGGACAGATTTTGGGCCAGCGGCTGGCCGGCGTTGAGTTCGGAAAACCAGGCGATTATGGAAAATATGTGGCCGAAGTGCCCTATACAGTCACCGATCTAACCCCGGCTCTGCTGGTAATCTTCGAGGAAGGCGAGCCCCTGACCGATATCGCCCACCTTTCCAGCCTCCCAGTGATGCTGGCGCCTTAGATCGGTTCGATGGGTCGTTACTTGACGATAGACAGCTATTTGACCATAATCACCAATGTAGGTAAAATTCAGTCATGGATGATATGACATCCGTCGCGGGTTTCTTCCGTACCGATCATGATCCACCGAGTGCATTGTGACCGGCAATTTTCCTGGTTCGCTGCCTCTGGACTGAATGGCAGGTCTTGAACCGGCTACTCATCGGGAAGCGGATAGCTCCCGTAAACCTTATCGTTAGTGGATTATTTTCAGGAGACCCAACCATGCCGAACACGCCCTTTACATCGAAACGTGCGCCAGCATTCGCCGACGTGCCGGACGAGCAGTGGAACAACTGGCGCTGGCAGCTGAGCAACCGCATCAATACCGTGGAAGAGTTCGAGAAGGTCTTACCTTTGACCGAAAGTGAGCGCAGGGCACTGTCGGCTGCCAATCTCTTTCGCGTGGATATCACGCCGTACTTTATCTCCTTGATCGACCCGAACGACCCCGATGACCCGGTCCGCAAACAGGTAGTGCCCACCGATGCCGAGCTGGTGCCCTTTACGGCGATGATGGAGGATTCGCTGGCGGAAGACCGCCATTCACCCGTCCCCGGTCTGGTGCACCGCTACCCGGATCGCGTCCTGATGCTCGTCACCACCCAGCGCGCCTCTTCCTGCCGCTACTGCACCCGCTCGCGCATCGTCGGCGACCCCTCGGCGACCTTCTCGCGCGCCGAGTTCGAGATGCAGCTCGATTATCTCCAGCGCACACCGCAGGTGCGGGATGTGCTGCTCTCCGGCGGCGACCCGCTGGTTCTGGCGCCCAAGATCCTGGAGGAGATCCTGCGGCGGCTGCGCGAGATCCCCCACATCGAGATTGTGCGTATCGGCTCGCGCGTTCCGGTCTTCCTGCCCATGCGCGTCACCGATGAGCTGTGCGACATGCTGCAGAAATATCACCCGTTGTGGCTGAACATCCACGTCAACCATCCCAACGAGATCTCCCTCGAGCTGGCCGCGGCGGCTGATAAGCTGACCCGCGCCGGGATCCCGTTGGGCAACCAGGCGGTGTTGCTTGCCCGGGTGAACGACAACGTGCACATCCAACGCGAGCTGGTGCAACAACTGGTGCGCATTCGCGTGCGGCCATACTACCTGTACCAGTGCGATCTGGTGGAGGGCGCCGGGCATATGCGCACCCCTGTGGGCAAAGGCATCGAGATCATGGAGGGGCTGCGCGGCCACACGTCGGGCTATGCCGTGCACCAATACATCATCGACGCGCCAGGCGGCGGCGGTAAGATCCCGGTGTCGCCGACCTATCTGCTCAGCTACTCGGATCACAAGGTGGTGCTGCGCAACTATGAAGGCTACATCACCACCTACGAAGAGCCGACCGACTACCTGCCCAGCGAGGCGGCAAAATACAAAGGCCTCAAGCGTCCCGAGCCTGGACAGGCCGGCGTGCACGGACTGCTGCAGGGCGAGCAGATGTTCATCAAGCCGGAGGGCTTCGATGAAATCCACGACCGCAGCGGTATCCAGCACCGCTTAAAAGACGATAAGAAGTGGGTGCCGCTGGGCATAGGGTCAGGCGAAGAGCCGGAAACCACACCCAAGCGCTAAACGCTTATCACTGCCGCACATCGCTCCGCCAGATATGATCTCCTGGCGGAGCGATTATTTAATTCCCACCAATTTGTCAGCCAGAGTATAATTCGATTATCGTCAGGCAACCCGGCTATCGACGCCGGAAACCCGGCAGGATGCACGGATGGCTTGGGGGCTCCCTTGCTCACGGATCAGCGTGAGGGAGCGCGCACGTTGGACGGTGATGGCGATACCAATGCCCGCTTCTACCCTTAATGTAAGTTTGAAATGGGTCCATACCCATCCTCCAGTGAATCTTTTTTCCTGACTCGCCTAAGGAGGTTATGATGACGAACCAATCTTGGGTCGGGAGGACAATCGGAAACCGCTATAAACTGGAAACCCTGCTCGGCGCCGGTGGCATGTCGGCGGTCTACCGCGCCAACGACCCTAACCTGCGCCGCGTCGTAGCAGTCAAGCTGATCCATCCCCACCTATCGGAAAATCCACATTTTGTCAATCGTTTCAAGGAAGAGGCCGCGGCGGTGGCCAGCCTGCGTCATCCCAATATCGTTCAGGTTCATGATTTTAATAATGAGGGCGACACATACTACATGGTCATGGAATACCTGGCGGGGGAGACCCTCCAGGCTCACCTTAGCCGCATCAATGCCGCTGGTCGCCACTTGCCGCTAGCCGAAGCCCTGCGCATAAGCCTGCAGATCTGCGATGCCGCAGGCTATGCCCACCGTCACGACCTAATTCATCGGGACATTAAACCAGCCAACATCATGTTGGATGTCTATGGTCAAGCCATCCTTATGGATTTCGGCATCGTAAAGATTGTGGGTGGTCAGTACCACACTGCCACTGGCGCCACAATCGGTACCGCCATCTACATGTCTCCTGAGCAAATCCGCGGTGAGCGCGTCGACGAGCGTTCGGACATATATTCAATGGGTGTCATGCTCTTCGAGATGCTTAGCGGTCGCCCGCCGTATGAAGCAGACTCCGCTCTCACCCTGATGATGATGCACCTTAACGACCCCGTCCCTGACCCGAGGGACCTGCGCCCCGATGTCACACCTCTGCTCGCTGCTGTCGTGATCAGAGCTCTG
>MGNS01000142.1:24917-27585 GCA_001795165.1 Chloroflexi bacterium RBG_16_57_11 | reverse complement strand
AAAGCCCCGTCTAGCGCTGAAACCACACCAACCCGGCGGGATGCTGATCTTCCCCCCTCCGTCCCCGAAGCGATCAGCGTTCCCAAGACGACGGGCGAGGTTATTCAACCGCCTGTCCCCACCCAGCCGCAGAAAGAGCCCGCCCATGCAACGCCTGCCACAGAAGCTGAATCTGCACAGGTAGAGAATTCCCCAGCGACGAACCATGTGCCCACCCCGGCCCGGACATCCCAGGTTCTCGAGAGCGTCGAAGCTGAACTCGCCCCAACCCAGACTATCCCAGCTGCGACCGGGTCCGGACCATCCCCCGCGGTAGAGGTTCCGGCACCTGCCATAAGCGCCACTCCTGCGATCCGCCGCCTGCCACGTTGGCTCCTGCCCTTCCTCGGCTTGGCTTTGCTTGCTGTTCTGGCTGTTGCCATTATTTGGTTCATCAATCAACGCCGCCCACCCACACTGCAGCTGATGCCCATCGAGCGACCATCTATCACCATCAACCTGGAGAGTCAATCCAGTGTGGTCAACCTTGGTGAATGGGAGATCGACGCGTATTGCGAGCAACTGGCCTTCTCGCCTGATTTAGATTGGCTGGCTTCTGCGTGTAACCGCGAAGAAGTGCGTTTCTCCTCCTATCGCTATTACGCCAGCCTGTGGCAGGTTAATCCCGGAGTCCTCCAGGCGCATCTCCTGGATCACATCGCCTGGATGAAAAGCCTGGACTTCTCGCCCGATGGCAGCTTACTCGCTACATCGGCCGAAGATGAGCGTGTCAATCTTTGGCAGGTCAGCGATAGCGCATTATTACGCACGATCGAGTCCGACCAAGGTCCTATCGCCAGCCTGGATTTTTCTCCCAACGGGAAGGTCCTGGCAGGCGCCATCTGGGAAGGCGTTGGCCTCTGGCAGGTTTCCAACGGCAATCTTCTGCGCACGTACTCTTCCGATGAAAACAGTCTGAGGTCCGTCGCATTCTCACCAGACGGCGAGTTCCTGGCTGGAGGCAGCGAGGCAGGCCAGATTTTTCTCTGGCGAGTGAGCGACGGCGTTCTCATCCACACACAACCAGGACACACCGCCCAGGTGAACCAGATCGCTTTCTCGCCAGACGGCACACAACTGGCTTCAGCTTCCGACGATAAAACCATCAAGCTTTGGCGGGTCCAAGATGGCGAGTTGCTTGCCAATCTCGTTGAGCATACAGAAGGGGTTACGGGCGTAGCTTTTTCAAACGATGGCTCGCTGCTTGTCTCGAGCAGTTGGGATGGCACCTTACGCCTGTGGCAGGCCAGCGATGGTCTTGCCCTGCGTTCCATCCAGTTTGATGATTCTCTCATCGCCCTGGTTTTGTCAGTCGACGGCATCTGGTTGACCACTGCCAGTAGTGATGGTCGCCTTAACTTTTGGGGCGTAAGTGAAACCATCTCGCACCTGCCGGTCTCCCTGAGAATCCGCCCGTAAACGGAACCCGAACAGCTACGTAAACCATTGGCGAGCTGGCGTTTGAATATCTATCTTACACTATTCTCGGATGGTGGCTGTTTGTGCTCGTCTTCAGTCCACTTTATTTTGCCGCTAGCTGGGGGACGATAAGTGTAATCTCATCCTTCCTGAAACAACGCTGCCCGGCTTGCACGAGAATCACCCGGCGATCAGTCCCGGCCGTCGAGACCTGCGAGCATTGCGGGAGCGCCTTGGGGGAGTGGTTGTTCGTACTTTTTATATTTTCACGGGGGAAAGTGACAGAAGACACGTGACTTTTACTCTGGATTTTGTAATAATAATGGTTGTAAGTCCTCATCAAAGAATCAGATAATCAGCAAGTCGTCAAAACAAGAGGAGGGAGAGCATGACCAGTCAATCTAACCGCATCGCAGTATGGATGGTGGTGGTCCTACTGATTGCGCCGCTGGCGCCAGGCGCCGGCAGCTTCCAGGCGGTCCCGGCCGAACCGGCTTCGGCCAATCCGGCTCAGGTCGTTCCGGCCCCGGCCGTCCCGGCCTCGGAGCCAGCCACCGGGGTACCCTCGGGCGCCGTGCTCCAGACCGAGACATCGGCCAAGTCAAACGTTCAGGGGGTTTCGCCAGGCTGGTGGGCTACAGTCCAACAGGACATGCGCCAGGCTGAGTACAACATCACCTGGCAGGAGCAGACATACCTGGCCGATGTCCCGGCGGCCTATCAGGCCCCCAATCGTGCTCACAACCTGCGCACCTACTTTACGCCAGCTGGCCCGATCATCATCCCCCGCAGCTGGGCGGATGAGACCGATACCCCACCCTGGCGCATCGAGATCGCGCTGACCGGCTGGGGGCGATCGAATGGGTTAGCGCCTGCGCAGCCAGCCACGCTCGATCCCGGGCCGGCGCCGGGCTCGGTTAATTTTCTACATTATCAGCGCGACCAGCTGGATGAGTGGTACCGCAATGACGAAAATGGCCTCGCTCAGGGTTTTACGCTGCCATCGCCGCCAGCACAAGGCGAAGGTCCGCTGCAGCTGGATCTGGCCATCCGGGGCGATCTTGTCACACAATTGAACGCCGACGGGACTGCGATCGAATTCCAGGAAAGTAACCACAAGCCGCTGCTGAGCTTCGGCGGTTTGGCAGCGCTGGATGCTGGCAGCCAAAACTTGCCGGCCCGGCTTGCGCAGGATGGGGCTACCTTTTCC
>MGNS01000142.1:22393-24900 GCA_001795165.1 Chloroflexi bacterium RBG_16_57_11 | reverse complement strand
AGACGCAGCTTATCCGATTTCCGTCACCCTGCTCCTCACCGTCTTGCCGTCCGACCCCGACTGGCATTTCGACTTCGCATGGGCCGGCTCGCATTTCGGCGCCTCGGTAGCCACGGCCGGCGACGTGAACGCAGACGGCTATTCGGATGTTATCGTCGGTATTCCCAACTGGGACGGCGGACAAAACAGCGAAGGCCGGGCATTGGTCTTTTATGGCTCATCGACCGGGCTCCAGGGTTATGCCTCCTGGTATAAGGAGAGCGACGAGGTGTTCGCATTGTATGGCACGTCGGTCTCCACTGCCGGTGATGTCGATGGGGATAGCGATTCGGAGGTCATCGTCGGAGCGCCTGGCTGGGACCCCGGAGGGGGGGTGTGGGTGTATTATGGCTCACCTGCCGGGTTGAGCCTGACGGCTGGGAATACCTACCAGGAGGTGTATGCTGGTTCCTCGCTGGGCATTTCGGTAGCGACAGCCGGCGATGTCAATGGTGATAGTTATGCCGACATCATCATCGGGGAATATTGGTACGATACCGACTTCGCTGATGGAGGCCGTGCTGTGGTGGCTTATGGCTCAGCAACCGGGTTGAGCACTGGCTGGAACTGGACCGCTCATGCGGACCAGCTTCTGGCGCAGTTGGGATATTCGGTTGGTACGGCTGGCGATGTGAACGGCGACCGCTACTCCGACATCGTCGTCGGGGCGCCGTACTTTAACTTTGGCTCTGATGACGAAGGTAAGGCCTTTGTGTGGTACGGGTCGGCAGACGGCCCTAACCTTGGAGTAACTGGAACAACCAATAACGCCGACTGGGACGCGCAGGGCGACCAGGTCCAGGCCTGGTGCGGCTGGTCGGTGAGCACTGCCGGTGACGTGAACGGCGATGGCTATTCCGACGTGATGGTCGGACTACCAGGCTATACGAACGGGGAAGGAGGCGAAGGGGCTGCCCGGCTGTATCTTGGTTCGTCGACTGGCTTGAATAACAGTTACGCTAATCATGACGAAGGCAACCAGATTGGGGCATCGTTCGGAGGATCGGTGAGTACTGCCGGAGATGTCAACGGTGACGGCTATGCTGACGTCATCGTCAGCGCTTCGAATTATTCGAACGGCGAGTCGCTAGAGGGCCGGGTCTACCTGTGGCTTGGCTCGGAGGATGGAATCAGCGCAACCAATGACTGGTACGATGAGGGGAACCTGGCCTATGCACATTTTGGTGCTTCCATCGCCACCGCCGGCGATGTGAACGGCGACGGCTATTCCGACATCCTCATCGGGGCGCCGGGCAGGGGCTCGAACGCCGGGTCGGCTTATGCTTATTATGGCGGGCCAGATAGCCTGGAAGAGACAGCCGGCTGGACCAAGGATAGCGACCGGGCGTATGTTCACTTCGGGCAATCGGTCGCTTCGGCCGGCGATGTCAATGCCGATGGCTACACCGATGTGATCGTGGGAGCTCCGCAGTGGGACAATGGACAGGCACTGGAAGGTGGGGCGTGGATCTACCTGGGTGCTGGAGATGGCCTGGAGTATGTGCCCGATTGGCACAAGGAGTCCGACCAGGCAAACGCCTTGTTTGGCTGGTCGGTTGGCACCGCCGGTGATGTGAACGGCGACGGTTACGACGATGTCATCGTCGGCTCTCCTGGCTATGCCAGCGATCTGGCGGACGAGGGGATGGCCTGGGTATATTTGGGCTCCAGCTCTGGAACCGAGCTGGCGCCGGACTGGTACAAGGATAGCGACCATACAGACGCCCAGTTTGGCTACTCCGTGGGTACAGCCGGTGACGTAAATGGGGACGGCTACGCCGACGTGATCGTCGGTGCGCCTTTTTATAGCTCACCTGAGTCACGCGAAGGCATAGCCTCGGTGTATCATGGTTCGGCGGACGGCTTGCATATCGTGCCCGATTGGCACGCGGAAATGGATCAGGGAAATGCGTTATTTAGCAACGCAGTAGGGACGGCGGGTGATGTCAACGGCGATGGCTACGCCGACGTAATCGTGGGCGCGCCGAACTGGACCAACGGTAGTACCAGCGAAGGTGGCGCCTGGGTCTATTTTGGCTCAGGCTCTGGGCTCTCTGTGACTCATCAATGGCACCAGGAAAGCAACCTGTACGACGCTACTTACGGCACCTCGGTTGGCACCGCCGGAGACGTCAACGGCGACGGCTGGTCCGACATTATCGTTGGGGCGCCGCGCTGGACGAATGGTCAGGCGACGGAAGGAAAAGCATTCGTCTATCACAGCACCGGCTCCAACCTGAGCCTGACGCCTGCCTGGACCAAAGAGAGCGACACAGCGGGCACCCAGTTCGGCTATTCCGTGAGCACCGCCGGTGATGTGAATGGAGACGGCTACGCTGACATCATCGTCGGAGCCGATGGCTGGCACAATGAAGGAGGCGCCTTCTTGTACCAGGGCACCTCTACGGGTCTTCACATTGTGCCCGATTGGCACGCCGGAGGCGGGCAAACCGGGGTTCGCTTTGGGT
>MGNS01000142.1:20451-22358 GCA_001795165.1 Chloroflexi bacterium RBG_16_57_11 | reverse complement strand
GGTTACGCCGATGTCATCGTCGGCGCTCCCTGGTATGAGGACCTCTTTGCACAGGAAGGGCGGGCCTTTGTGTTCTATGGCAACGGGCGTAGAGGGGTCCCCCTGAAGATGTACCAGCTCAACGAAGGGACGGTACCGATTGCTCACCTGGGCAAGGCGAAAACCGACCACTTCCGGCTGCACGTGAAACGCCGCAACCCATTTGGCCGCGGCGAGATGAAGATCGAGCTCGAAGCCAGGCCTTTGGGCCAGCTCTTCGATGGTGCCAATACCCTCATCCCGGGCTTATGGAGCAATCCGCCGCTCGGATCGGGCACATACGTCTCCAGCCCCGATGTGATGTTAGGGACGCCCTACCACTGGCGGCTGCGCTTCCTTTACAACCCGGCCACCACGCCGTTCATGCCGGCCAGCCGTTGGGTGACCATACCCTGGAACGGCTGGAACGAGGCGGACCTGTTGACCGCCGGGAGTCGCCTCTTCCTGCCGCTGGTGCTCAGGAGCAATTGATCGTCTGACCGTGCCTTTTCTCGCAGTACTAAATCGGCAGCCGATAAACCTGGTAGCGCTTATACACCCGCGCCCCCATCCGCTCCGCCAGGTCGGGTGTGGCCGGGTTGTCGTCGCTGGTCAGCGATAGATCGGCCCACTGGTAGCCCTTGCCCTGCACCCGGCGAGCCATCTCGTCGAACAGCAGCAGGCTGACGCCGGTGTTCCAGTACTCCGGCAGCACCAGCACGCTCTTGACCGTCAGGCACTTGGGCCGGCGGCGCATATACCAGGCCAGCTTGAGGTAATCCCAGGGGTAACGCAGCCCGTTGGCGTGCTGGAAGGCTTCGTTCAGGTTGGGCAGCGCCGGGAACCAGCCCACCGGCCGGCCATCCACCTCGGCAAACAGGATCAGCTCGGGGTCGGCGATGGTGCGGAAAGATCTCAGCATACCCTCCAGCGCCTCGCGCTGCCAGGGGATGAAATCCACCAGGTGAGCGGTGGCTGTGTTGAGCAGGTAGAGCACGGCGTCCACCTCCTCGTCCCAGCGGTCCAGACGTGCGCCGCGGATGGTGATCCCGCCGCGCCGGCGCAGCCGCTCCGCGGCGCGCTTTAACCGGCGGATATCTTCATTGTCCGCATCGATGTTGATGGCGAAGGCGATATTTTCCCCACGGGCGGGTTTGAAGCCGTAGCGCTCCACGAAATCCTGATAATACGGTGGCGTGTGGCCGCACAACAGCGCCGGCGGGCGGTCGCGCCCCTCGATCAGGATGCCGTAGCTGTCTTCGTAGTCCAGGTTGAACGGGCCATACAGCGTCTCCAGGTCGTGGTCCCGCCCCCAGGCCGCGGCGCGCTCGAACAGGGCGCAGGCCACCTCGTAATCGGGAAGGCACTCGAAGAAGCCGAACATGCAATCGTGCAGCCCGCGCTGTGCGTTGACCGCCCGGTCATCGGCGGCGCAGATGGTGCCAACCGGCTGTCCCCCGCGCCAGGCGATGAAGAACTCGGCTGTGCCGCGCTGGAAGAAAGTGCCCTGCTTTGGATTGATGCGCTTCGCCCGCTCGGGCAGCAGCGGTGGCACCCATAACGGATCATTGCGATAGATGCGCCAGGGGAAATGCAGGAATGCCCGCCTTTCGGCGACACTGCGCACCGGCCGTACTTCGATCCCGGATACTTTGTTATTATCACTCATGGGGTCTCCAGCAGCCCGGCCTTCGCTCCGGCACGTCGTTCCTCCAGACCGGCTACGATGTGGGCGTGCTCGGACCGGCTGAGCGGGTACAGCCAGGCGAACAGGATCCCGGCCCACAGCAGCACTGCCGGTATTGGCCCTACCACCAGCCGGATACCCAACAATGCGCTTTGCGCCTGTTGGGCCGCGTTGGGCGCGTAGCCGGTCGCATCCAGCAATA
>MGNS01000142.1:16008-20408 GCA_001795165.1 Chloroflexi bacterium RBG_16_57_11 | reverse complement strand
TCAGGCTGTAGAAAATGCCTTCGTGGCGCTCGCCGGTCTGCCACTCGTCCCACTCGATAGCGTCCGGGATGATCGACCAGGGCAGCACGTGCGCCGCGCTGACCCCGATGCCGGCCATCACGCACAGCATCAGCAGCAAGCTCAGGCTGGAATATGGATTCAGCCCGACCATGACCAGTTGCACCGTCGCCCAGAAGGCAATCCCGCCGATGTAGGCCAGCCGCTTGTCCCAACGCTGCGAAGCCCAAACCCACAACGGCAGGGCAAGGATGGCAGTGATGAAGACGCTGGCCATGATCAGGTCGCTCTGTGACTCGCGCTGCAGGACGTACTTCAGGAAGAACAACAGGCTGGTCTGCAGGATATCCACCGCGATCCAGGTGAACAGGTAGATGCCCGCCGCGAAGACGAACGGCCGGTTCTTGTAAGCTGCCCGTAGAGATTCCCCAAGCCGCGGCTGCTCGGCGGCCATGAAATCGGAGCGCTCGCGGGTGGTAAAAAAAACCAGCAATACCGGCAGCATGCAGGCCAATCCAAACAGGATCCCCATCCATTGCACCTGACTGGCGTTTTGGGGCGAAAACGATCCCACGATGGCCAGCGGAACAATAAACGCGATCAGGCTGCCGGCGATGGAGAAGAACATCCGGTAGGAGGTCAGGCTGGTGCGCTCGTCGTAGTCGGCGGTCAGCTCAGGCGTCAGAGAAACGTAGGGCATGTTGACCAGGGTGAAAGCGGCGTCGAACAGCACGTAGGCCAGGGCATAATAGATCGCCAGCAGCACCTGGCTCTCCCACGGCGGGCGCATCCACAATAACATGAAACTCAGCGCAAAGGGCAGTGCGCCGAACAGCAGGAAAGGTCGGCGGCGGCCCCAGCGGGTGCGGGTTCGATCGGAGAGGTAACCGATCAAGGGATCGTTAATATAATCCCAGGTGCGGCCGATGAAGATGGCCGCCGCAGCCAGCCGCGCCGGCACGCCGACTACATCGGTCAGGAAGATGGCAAAGTAAACTGCCAGGATGGTGTTGGTCAGGCTGAAGGAGATATCGCCGAAACCGTAGATCCACTTGGAGCGCCAGGGGAGGGTGGGAGGCATGAGGGTCGGTTTCTGCCGGTTTCTGAAGGGATGAGTGGTTGCACAATTGTATCCGGTTTATGCCCGTTGGGAAGTATGAAACTACGAATTGAGAGTAGAGATGGGACGAGCTGTCAACGGATTACACGGATATATCGGACAGGGTCAGAGACACAGGCATCGATCTTACCCCAGCGGCGCACCTCGACCAGTAGCGCCTGGTAAGCGCCGGAAGTCTTGCTCTTGTAAACCACCAGCGGGTGGTTGTGCGCCATCCCATTGATTGAAATTTCCCCATTTCACAAGCTAATTTTGGGACGGAGACACAACCTATCATTGCTTGACTCTTTACGATTATGATATGATAATCAATGACAGCGCGGCAATTTATTATTTGATTAGATTGCTTCGTTGTCAGCACATTAGATCGGGAAATTTGGCTAAGAAGGAGAATGACCTGGAGAAAGGAGGGGATCCAGATTAACGAAAACTCTAGAAATCCGGATTAAATTTTTTTCGTTTGCATATCTTAGTCGCATTTGCTCGGGTTTTTAGGTAACTACCAACTACCGGATGTGCTATGATTGTTCGCACCCATTTTGGTTGCGGCGATCAGATGGCAACCAAAAAGCATTCAGTCATGTGACAATAGGGAGGTTTATAATGAACGTTCGATTTATACGTATTTTCCTGGCATTTACGGTATTGTTATCGATGCTAGGAATCGGTTTTACTTCGACCGCATCGGCGCTCTCTCAACTTCCATTGCCTCAAGCGCAAAGTGACGATAGTGGTTTAATCTCCTCGATGGACGCTCCTGTCCCACAAGCTGATGTGAAACATCGGGACTGGACGAGGGAAGAAATGATGAATGCTAAACCCTATCCGTTGGAATTGTCTGGCAGCGGCATGCCGTCAATTTTATCTGATCAAGATTTCCAGCCTACTGGGAAGCCAGTTTTTATTGAAGGCGTGTTGCCTCAGAATGAGCGTGCGGATTCGAAGATCATCCCTTCTTTTTCCTTGGGCGGCGAAGGATCTCTTGAGCCGTCGGGATATACATATCCTGCGCCTTTTACACGCTATGAGAACTTTAACAAATATAAAAACTATCCTTATATCACTGTTGGTAAACTTTTCTTCACTCAATCTGGCGTAAATTATGTCTGTTCAGCGGCTTCTATTGGCAATTATGCTATTTGGACAGCTGGACACTGTGTTCATGCTGGCGATGGAAGCAGTTATAGCTGGTCGTACAATGTCGTCTTTGTCCCTGGTTATCAGAATGGAAAGGCTCTCAAAGGTCAGTGGAAGTACTACAACTTATGGACAAAGACTGATTGGTATTACAATCGTGACTATCGCTATGACATGGGCGGCGCCCTTTTGAAAAAAAAGGACGGCTACAAAATAAGCCAAAAGGTGGGTAATTTAGGTTTTGCTTACAACGTGGGTCTCAATAAGCACTGGCATGTCATAGGCTATCCGGCTGCCGCTCCTTTCAACGGGCTTACACAGCAAATCTGTACAGCTTCTTACGCGTATAGCGATGCTGCCTTCGGTTCGCCGTATCCATCAGCGATTGGCTGTGACCTGACTGGCGGTGCGAGCGGCGGTCCGTGGATTACAAATTTTGGTGGACTGGGGTACGGGAATTACCTGAATGGCAACAATTCGTACCGCCATCTGGCTAATATTTACGAAATGTATACTCCTTACTTCGGAGACGCAGCTTATGCCCTTTACTACCAACTGGTCACAAGTGTGGTGCCCTGATGTAAAAGGCTGATATTACAACTGAATATCTTCAAAACACAAGGCAGCGCTGCTCAGCGTTGCCTTGTGTCAACAAAGCCAGGAACTCCGGGATTTCATTTTCTGGTCTTTCAATCCAAAGCATCCCTGGACTTTCAACCCTTTTCAGTGAACCTAGAGCCACCGGGAGAAAAATGGTTTACATACCCAGACAGAAGAACTTATTTCTCTGGTACACCCTCGCCTCCATCTACTCAGCCAGCCCCGGTGTATCTAAGTTATCTACGCTGGTCAGGGAGAGATAGACCCACTGATACGTTTGGCCTTTCACCCTAGGCGCTATCTCATACCAATTGGTACCTGGAAGAGATGAGGCATCAGTGATGGTCTTACCCCAACTTTAAAAAAGTTAGCCTGGGAGCGGCCTTCTCAAGGGAGCTGGCTTCAGCGCTCACAGCCTGCAGTGCTGCGATTGGGAAGTAAAACATCTGCGCCACCGCGGCACGGCGCAGCTCGGTTAACAGAGCCTGGTAGGCGCCGGAGGCCTTGCTCTTGTACACCACCAGCGGGTCGTTATGGGCCATCCCCTCCAGGCGTACCTCGTAACGCAGCTCCTCCAGCCGGGTCAGGTAATCGATCCAGCGCTCGTCGATGCTGACCAGCAGCAGCTCACGGTAGGCATCGTTCAGGCGCTCTAACCCCAGGTCATCTTTAAGCGTCTGTTGCGCCGCAAGCAGGTGCTCCAGCGCCTGTCCGGCAATCTCATCCGGATGGGTATGGGCCAGCAGCTCATCCGCCAGGAAAATATAGGTCAGGCGTGGGTTGCCATCCGGCTGCGCGTCCATTTCTGGGGTTCTCATCAGCTCCAGCAGCGCCAGGCTGCGCTCCTCGCCGAGCGGGCCATCCAGCGCGGGTAATGCCAGGGCGAGAATTCGACTCAGCTCACCCTGTGCGCCAAGCAGGCGCTCCCGGCGGGCCTGGAAGGCCGCCAGAACGGCTGCCTGGGCCAGAGCTGGCAGCTCCTGTGAGTCGTTAAATGGCTGCACATCCGGGGTGGTTGCCAATGGCTGGCCCAGGAGTCGCTCCAACACCACCGAGATGTGGGCGGCTGCGTCCTGGAGTAAGGTCGTTTCGACCTGGTCGAGCACTTCGATCGTCGCCGCCCGCGGATGATCTCTCAAAGCGCTCCAACTGTCCTCCGAAAGCTGGATCGGCATCCCGGCGGCATTGGAGAGCGCCCTGGCTACCCCGCGCGATGGGCTGTCCGGGTCCAGGCTGTCTAGAAAAGCCTCGACGGCCTCCATCCGTTCAGCGACCGCCGCCTGCCAGCCCGCCAGCGCGGCCTGGCATTGCCTTTCGACTTCTTCCTGGACGAAGCGCTGCTCGGCGAGCAACGCTCGCTCGGCCAGCCCCAGCAAGGCTGCACGCGCCTGATCCACATCCACCTGAGCGGGCAGATCGGGCAGGCCAAGCTGGCTGACCACCTGTAGCGGCCAGGATGGGTACAGGCCCCCGTCGGCTTGCCGTAGGACGGGTTGCAGCCGCTCGACCCAGGCGATGAACTGCC
>MGNS01000142.1:15792-15995 GCA_001795165.1 Chloroflexi bacterium RBG_16_57_11 | reverse complement strand
TGCAGCCTGGAGGGTGCCGGCTGCCTGGGCGTCCAGCTCGGCTTCCAGCATCTCGGCCATGTCGCCGCTCAGGTCGTACTTGCTAAGGATGCGGTCGCGCTGCTTGTAGATCGCCAGGCGTTGGGCGTTGGTCACATCGTCGTAGTCCAGCAGGTGCTTGCGGATGTCGAAGTTCTCGTCTTCCACCCGGTTTTGGGCTGTTT
>MGNS01000142.1:13667-15762 GCA_001795165.1 Chloroflexi bacterium RBG_16_57_11 | reverse complement strand
TTCGGCCGGGCAGGGCAGCAGCGGATCCCCACCGCGCAGCTGCTCCTGCTCCAGGAACGCCTGCGCCTCCAGGCTGCCAAAACGCACCAGCAGCTCGTCATCCATCGAGAGGTAGAAACGCGAGCTGCCCGGGTCGCCCTGGCGGGCTGCCCTGCCGCGCAGCTGCTGATCGATGCGCCGGGCTTCGTGCCGCGTGCTGCCGATCACGTGCAGGCCGCCTAATTCCTTAACCTGCTCCATCCCCTGTATGTAGCTCAGGAAAAAGTCAACTTCCGCTCCCCGACCCCCTTTCTGGGCGGCAGATAGTTTTTGCAAGGCACCCCTGCGCTCGGCCAGGGTCATGCTGTAAGGGTTTGGCGTACTGGCTTGTTCCAGTGCCTGGTTGACCGTCGCAAGGACTTCCTCCGCCAGCTCACCACCGAGCTTGATATCGACCCCTCGCCCGGCCATGTTGGTGGCGATGATCACGCTGCTAAAAGCCCCTGCGCCGGCGATGATCTGGCTCTCTTCATAATGGTAGCGAGCGTTGAGCACAACGCTCGGGATGCCATGTTGTAAGGATGCCTCCAGGCGCGGTTGCTGTCCCGCCGGCAGGTCGAGCAGCTCGAGCAACTCTGGCAGGTGCGCCAAGGGGTCTGGGCTCAGCTTCAGGCTGGCGAAGGCGCTCTCCAGGAGCCTCGGGCTGACCAGCCCTAAGGGGGCATACAGGAACTTGAGCGCTTCGATTGGCAAATCTGGGTGCGCCGCAGGATGAGCTTTCAGCCAGGCCGCCCGCAGCATGTGCACCTGGCACAGGCGCGCCAATAACAGCCCCTCCAGGTAGCGCGCCAGCTCCTCGGAATCGGCCACCGAGGTAGTGCCTACCAGCAGCGGTCGCCCACGCGCGTGCTGGCTCAAAATCTCCCAAGCGATCGCCCGGCGCTTGGCCTCGGCATTGAGATACAACACGTCCGGATAATCGACTCGCTTCCAGAATTGTGGTCTGGTTTGTGGGTCATTCTTCCGCACGTAATACGTGAAAGCCTGGCCGTTTGTCTCCTTGCCCTGGCGCTCGAGCAGCCCTCCATCCTGGCTCAAAGCCTGGTATTCGACATGGGTAGGGATGGGATGCACCTGCAGCTTGTAGATTTTCTCGAATTCCTTGGCGGCGGTCAGGGCGGTGCCGGTCATTCCGGAGAGCCTGGCATACATGCGGAAATAGTTTTGCAGGCTGATCGTGGCATACGTGATCGACTCGCTCTGCACCTCCAGATCTTCTTTCGCCTCGACGGCCTGGTGCAGCCCGTCGGTCCAGCGCCTGCCCGGCATCATCCGCCCGGTGTATTCGTCCACGATGACTACCCTGTCGCCCTGGATGATGTATTCCTTGTCGCGCTGGTAAAGGAAACGGGCGCGCAGCGCCTGCTCGAGGTGACCGATCAGGTGGCGTTGCTCCAGGCTGGCTTCCTCCGGGTGGTTCGGGTCGCCCAGGGAGCGGCCCAGCCAGGCCGCGATATGCCTTTCGCCGCCGGGTGTGAGCGTCACCATCTGGTCGCGCCGGTTGATCTCGACATCTCGTTGGCTCAGCTTGCGCACGGCTTCGGCCATCCGGTCATACCACTCGATCTCATTGCGGTTCTCTCCAGAGATGATCAGCGGGGTGCGCGCTTCATCGATCAGGATATTATCGACCTCATCGACGATGGCGAAGGCCTGGCCGCGCTGGGCTTTTTCCTTCCAGCGGCGCACCAGGTTATCCCGCAAATAGTCGAACCCGAACTCGCTGTTGGTGCCGTAGGTGATATCCGCCTCGTATGCCTCAGCACGAGTAACCTGGCGCAACAGGCTGTAACGCTCCTCGGCGGCCGGCTTTTCGGGATCGAACAGGTAGCCAATCCGCTCGGCGGAGCCCGGCTCATCCGCCTGCAACAGCCCGACGCTCAGACCCAACAGGTGAAACACCGGCCCCATCCAGCGGGCATCGCGGCGCGCCAGGTAATCGTTGACCGTCACCAGGTGGGCGCCTTGACCCTCCAGGGCGTTTAAGTACAACGGCAGGGTCGCCACAAGGGTCTTGCCCTCGCCGGTGCGCATCTCGGCGATCGCGCCGCGCGCC
>MGNS01000142.1:8762-13510 GCA_001795165.1 Chloroflexi bacterium RBG_16_57_11 | reverse complement strand
GCGCGCAGATCGGAATCGGTTAGCTGGTGAAACTGTGACTCTAAACCGTTGATCCGGGCGAGTATGGGCGCATACTGGGCCACCTCGCGGCGGTAGGCGTTGCGGTCAAACACACTGAGCAGTTTTTGGAACATGGTCATAAAAAGTAACCTATTATATCCAATACCCTCAGCAGATCAATCGCTTGTGAGCCATACTGAGTGTAGGTATAATCACCGGGACGAGATGCTGCGTTTCGAAGATTGTCGGGTGTTGATTAAAGGCGCGGGAGACCTGGCTACTGGGGTCGCCTGGCGGGTGTGGCGCGTTGGTTTCCCGGTCGTGATGACCGAGCTGGCGCAGCCGCTGGCGCTTCGCCGCTGCGTGGCGTTCGCCGAGGCGGTCTATGCCGGTAAGACCACGGTGGAGGGGATCACTGCCCGGCATGTGCAAGGCTCCTCTGCGGTGTTGGAGGCATGGGCGTCGGACGTGATCCCAATCCTGGTGAATGGAGAGGTGTCTCTCTACAACCACCTCCGCCCGGAGGTGGTTGTAGACGCCACCATGGCGAAGCAGAACCGCGGGACACGTCTGGAAGACGCCCCGCTGGTGATCGGTCTGGGGCCGGGTTATACCGTGGGAGTCGATGTGCACGTGGTCATCGAAACGAACCGCGGCCACTACCTGGGGCGCGCCCTGTGGAGCGGCAGCGCCCAGGCTGACACCGGCACGCCGGGGATCATCGCCGGTGTGCAGCGCGAGCGCGTGGTGCGCGCTCCAATAAAAGGGGTGTTCACCGGCAGCCGCCAGATCGGTAACCAGGTCCACCTCGGCGAGACGCTGGGTTGGGTGGAGAAGACCCCGGTGCTGGCGCCGTTGAGCGGCATGCTGCGCGGGCTGATCCACGACGGCGTCCGGGTGGATCAGGGCTTGAAGATCGGTGATATCGATCCGCGCGGCGAGGTAAAATATTGCTATACCATCTCCGAGAAATCATTGGCGATCGGCGGGGGAGTTATAGAAGCCATCCTGATCCATCTACAAAAAACGAAAGGTTAAGCCAGGTATGCCAAAAGAACCCAATTACAAAGCCGAGCTGGTCGGCGTCTTCGGCCATCCAGTGGCCGAGAATCCTACCATTGTGATGCAAGAGGCAGCATTTCGCGCTCTGGACTTGAACTGGCGCTACCTGACCATAGAAGTCTATCCCGAGGACCTGGCCGCTGCCATGCAAGGGCTGCGCGCCTTCAACATGCGCGGGATCAACCTGACCATCCCGCACAAGATCTCGGTGTTGAATTACCTGGATGAGATCTCGACGGCGGCGCAGTTAATCGGCGCGGTCAATACGGTGGTGCGCAAGGGAGACCGGCTGGTTGGCGAAAACACAGACGGAAAGGGTTTCATGCAGTCTTTGCGGTTGGATGCCGGGATCGATCCGGCGGGCAAGCGTGTCCTGGTGCTGGGCGCGGGCGGGGCGGCGCGCGCCATCACCGTGGAGGTGGCCATGGCAGGCGCCGCGCAGATCACCGTGGTCAACCGCCAGCCCGCCAGGGGGCAGGCGCTGGTGGATTTGCTCAACCAGAAAACACCCGTTGAAGCCAGCTTCATCCCATGGGATGGGACTTTGGCGGTGCCGGGAGGCATCGATCTTTTGGTGAATGCAACTTCGATTGGACTGTTCCCAAACGTCGACCATAAGCCAGATTTGGATTACGCTACCATCCATCCCGGGGTGACGATTTGTGATGTCATCCCCAATCCTCCACAAACCTCACTTTTAAGCCGGGCGCGTGCTCGGGGGGCGCGCACCCTGGACGGGTTGGGCATGCTGGTTTACCAGGGCGCGATTGGCTTCAAGCTTTGGACCGGCCTGGATGCGCCAGTGCAGGTGATGCGCCAGGCGCTGGAAGAGGCCTTTAGTGCCACGTAATCACCCGGCAATCTTACGCCACAGTTTTGCTTGACAAGCACATCACATGTGGGTAAAATAGGCTTCGCTTTGGAAATAATCCTCCAAGACGCCAGGCCGAGATAGCTCAGTTGGTAGAGCACATGACTGAAAATCATGGTGTCGCCAGTCCGATTCTGGCTCTCGGCACTCTCGGCCGGACGTAAGGCCGAAGACGCGGGCATAGTTCAGTTGGTAGAACACCTCCTTGCCAAGGAGAAGGTCACGGGTTCGAGTCCCGTTGCCCGCTCTTTTTTTATATGGCGACGTGGCCAAGTGGTAAGGCAAGGGTCTGCAAAACCCTGATCACGGGTTCAAATCCCGTCGTCGCCTCCTACGCTAAGTATAAAGAAAACGACCGGTTTAGGTGCACCGGTCGTCTTTGTTTTCATCATCGATCACGCGCCGGTGAGCATGCGGCTGCTTACTTTAAGCACTGCCTGGTAGGCTTTCTCCTGCCGGTATAAGCTCGCCATGTACTCGAGCAGATTGGTTTCGTTTTTCGAGGTTGTTGGTTCTAAGCGTACGGAGCGAGAGTCAGCCTGGACCGTTGCCACCCGATCCGGGCGATCCGCGGATAGTTCGGTGCTTGGCGCCAGGGCGTTTTGGATTTCGCCCAGCGCGGCAGAAATCGCCGCGCTGTCCTGAGCATCCAGAGCATCGCGAGCGGCCAAGATCGCCGCAAATAACGCCGGCAGGCTGGTGGATGTGCTGCCGACAAGACCGGCTTGCAGCGATGCCGCCCGGTTCAGAGCCGTAGCCGCCAGGACCCGGTTCCCCAGGGCAAGCTCCCGCACCTGGCCCTTGATCACCTGGATGCCTTCGAAGAGCGAAACCAGGCGAAGCTCGTCATCCGGATCCAGGATTTTCAGGCTATTGACGATCACTGCATCCCCCTCTCCGGAGGTCAGGTGAGTCAGCTCGGTCACCTGGAGCTGGCGGTTGCTTGCCAGGTTGGTCAACCGGTCCAGCAAGGTTTCCTTATGCTCGGCAAGCGCCAGCAATCGTAGAACATCCCCCTTAGCCAGCGCCCCACGTTCTTCCTGTGTCAGGTACAACAAGGCTTGGCAGGTGCGAAAGTCTTTGACTAATGAGCTTTCCAGGGCTTTCAAGGGGATTTCATGCATCGGCGTCAGGTGTCTCGCGAACCGGTTCGGATTACCTGAAACAGGGAATGGGCCCAAAAAACCAAGCCGATATCTAGGCTAGAATTTAACACATCCGCCGGGGATTTTGAATAAATTGATTGTGAAACCAGGGTAAAGATTGAATAAAATAAGCGCCAGTCAGAGGTCTGCCGATTTTTACGCACCCGGTTCCGGGCCAACTGTGTAGCCATAGCCCGGGACCGTGCGGATGAAATTGGGTGAGCGCGGATTCTCCTCGATGCGCTCACGCAAGTTCTTGATGTGCACACGGACCAGGTCTGGGCTACCGGTATCCGTGGGGTAATCCCAGACCTCATCGAGCAAGCGGTTGGGCGAAAATATTTCCCCTGGATGGGACATCAGGTGCAGTAGCAGCTCGTACTGCACCGGCGTCAGGCGCACTTTACCACGCTTCGGGGTGACCAATTCATATGAGCGGGTGTCCAGGATGTACCCGGTGACTTCGATACGAAATTTATCCACCAGACCGGTTTTCGACACAGGCGCCCCGGTCGCAGACAGGGCGTTTTCAGCAGGCGGCTGGGCGATCATTGCGTGATTGTTCGGCAGGATGGATGCCTCGGGTCTCTTTGCCCTGCGCAGGATAGCCCTCAGCCGTAATATGAGCTCGTCGATATTGAATGGCTTGGACAAATAGTCGTCGGCTCCTGCCCTGAAGCCGGCGATCTTATCTTCATCCTTAATTTTCGCTGTCAGGAACAAAATCGGGATATCTTTCAGGAGCGGATCGGAGCGCATCTCCCGGCAGACGGTATAGCCATCCATCCCCGGCATAATGATATCCAGGATCACCAGGTCGGGAGCGCGCCGCCGGGCGGCTTTTAGCCCTTCTACCCCACTGTTGGTGATTAACACCCGAAATTCATTACCGCGTAAGCTGCGCTCGATGGTTCGGGCAACGATATCGTCGTCCTCGATGACCAGGATATACGACGATTCCATGATTATCCTGCCTCAACACAAAAAAGCACGGTTTCCGCCGATTTCCTGGCGATCAGCAGGCTGAGCTTGTTGTGGATAAGGTCCGATCGTTGCTCCATTTTGGGCGCCCCGAGTATTAAAACCAACCGCACGCTGTGTTCAGAAGCATATCATAAGCCGGGAGGCGTAGAAAATCCATAAAGTATATGTAAAAGATTGATTCCAACCGATCAGAATGTTATCTAGAGATCGAGCTCATCCCGAGATGCCGCCAGGTTGAGCGCCGCTCAGGATGCCGCCTTCGGTGAGCCTGCGCATATCGCTGAGCGCGGCCTCGATCTCGGCGGCCGTCACCAGGCGATCCTCTTCCCTGTGGCGCAGCTCACCAGCCGTCGCCTTAGCCATGGCTGCTTGCCGGACCGTAAGATCGCCGGCCAGGGCCTCTTTTACCAGCGCAGCTCCGGCGGCATATCCAATCAAAGGATTCAAGGCCGTAATCACGATGGCGTTCTTCTCCAGCCAGGCTTCAGCGCGAGGCCGGTTGGCTTGCAGCCCATGTACGCACTTTTCTGTGAAGGCGTTGACACCGCCGATCATCACCTGCATGCTTTCGAACAGGTTGTGGGCGATGACGGGCATCATTACATTCAATTCAAGTTGCCCGGCCTGCGCCGCCAGGCTGATGGTCAGGTCGCAGCCCTGAACCTGGAACATCGCCATGTTGAGCA
>MGNS01000142.1:8439-8741 GCA_001795165.1 Chloroflexi bacterium RBG_16_57_11 | reverse complement strand
CCTTACCCGGCATGATGCTCGAGCCAGGCTGCACCGCTGGCAGACGTAACTCATCCAGGCCAGTGGAAGGGCCAGAAGCCAGCAAGCGAAAATCGTTGGCGATGCGTGTCAGGGTGATGGCCAGGGTGCGCATGGAGGCAGAGAAATCCGCTGCATCTGCCATCGATTGCATGGATTCGATCAGGTTGTCGGACGTGTAGAGCGCCAGCCCGCTCAGCTCGGAGAGGCGCTTGACCATCCGGGTGTGGTACTCCCCAGGGGCGTTGAGCCCGGTGCCGGCCGCGGTGCCGCCGATACCCAGG
>MGNS01000142.1:6534-8354 GCA_001795165.1 Chloroflexi bacterium RBG_16_57_11 | reverse complement strand
AACTCCTGGCCCAGCCGCACGGGTACGGCATCCTGTAAATGCGTGCGTCCGGATTTGACGATATCGTCAAACTCGATCGATTTTTGCCGCAATGCCTCCGCCAGCTCATCCACCACGCCCAGCAGCTCATCCAGCCGCCACAAGGCGCCCAGCCGGATAGCTGTGGGGATGGTGTCGTTGGTGGATTGGGACATGTTGACATGATCGTTGGGATGCACCCGGTATTCTCCCGGCACTCCACCCAGGATTTGGGTGGCGCGATTAGCGATCACTTCGTTCATGTTCATGTTATGGCTGGTGCCGGCGCCTGCCTGGAACGGGTCGACTACAAACTGGTCGTCCCAACGACCATCGATGACTTCCTGCGCCGCCCGGACGATGGCAACGGCGCGCTCTTCGTCTAAAAGTCCCAAGTCGTGGTGGACTTCAGCCGCCGCCCGCTTGATGATCGACATTGACCAGATGAATGCACGCCAGGGACGCAATCCTGAGATGGGGAAATTATCGATTGCACGTTGGGTCTGACCACCGTACAATGCCTCTTGCGGTACCCGGACTTCGCCGAGCGAATCGCGTTCTATTCGATAGTTCATTTCAGGCCGCCTCCTGATGTAAATTATACCTATTTTGTCGAATTCTAGGTTGGTTGTGAAGATCTCTTGTTTATGGCTGCTCGATGACCTCGGTCATTTGCCTCGGTCGATCTTAACGGTGGTAAAATCTGAACAGGGGGCCAGAGCGCTGCCCGGCTGGAGCGCCTGGTTGCCAGAGCGACCGGAGCTTTTGCTGACCGTTTATTGATTGGGTGTTCTCGATGCTCATCCATAACGCTTCACAATTACTCACCCTGGCTGGAGGACCGCAACGTGGCCGGGAGCTTGGCCGCCTGGGAATAATCCCGGATGGAGCGGTCCTTATACAGGACGAAAAGATCATCGCAGTGGGTACGACGCGTGAGCTCCGTGCGGCTTATCCTAAGGAGCCGGACCTGGATGCGGGTGGGCGGGTGTTGATGCCTGGTTTTATCGATCCGCACACCCATGCCATCTGGGCGGGTGACCGCTCCCTCGAGTTCGAATTGCGTTTGCAGGGCAAGAGTTACCTGGAAATATTGGCCGAGGGCGGTGGAATCCTCTCCACGGTGCGCGCCTCACGCACCGGATCGCTGGAAAAGCTGATGTCGGATACACGCCCGCGCCTGTGGTCCATGTTCACCTGCGGCACCACCACTGCCGAAGTGAAGACCGGTTATGGCTTGCGCACCGCGGCCGAGCTGCGCATGCTCCAGGCTTTGTTAGCGCTGGACAAAGAAGGGCCGTTGGAGATCACCCCCACCTTTTTAGGCGCTCACGCTATTGCGCCGGAGTTCCGCGACCACCCGGAGGATTACACGGCCTTGATCTGCAACACCATGCTGCCAATCCTTAAGGAATGGTGGCCTCACCAGGCTCCGTATCACGAGATGCCATTCGTGGATGTGTTCTGCGAGAAAGGAGCTTTTACTCTGGAGCAGTCAGCAGAAATCTTGACCCGCGCCGCAGAGCTGGGCTTCCCGTTAAAAATCCACGCCGATGAGTTCGAAAACCTTGGTGGGGCGAAGCTGGCTGCCGAATTGGGAGCGGTTTCAGCCGATCACCTGGTCAGGAGCTCGGCGCAGGATATCCAGGCGCTGGCGAGCAGTAATACCGTGGCGGTGGCCTTGCCTTGCACTCCCTTTGGGTTGGCGGAGAAAGAGTATACCCCAGCGCAGGCGATTTTGGATGCCGGCGGTCTGTTGGCCATCGCCACTGACCTCAACCCAGGCACGGCCTGGTGTGAGA
>MGNS01000142.1:3838-6516 GCA_001795165.1 Chloroflexi bacterium RBG_16_57_11 | reverse complement strand
CGATTGACCCCTGCCCAGGCGATCGTTGCTGCTACGATCAACGCCGCGGCCGCCATCGGCCGCGCCGATCGCCTCGGCTCTCTGGAGCCGGGTAAACAGGCCGACCTGCTGATCCTATCGGCGCCCGATTATCGTCACCTGGGATACCGTTTTGGTATCAACCTGGTGCAGACAGTGATCAAGAAAGGGCACATTTACCCGGTTTAGGCCTATGCCTACCATCGACCAGGCTCGTGGTTGGTACCCGGCCAACGACGCAGTGCACGGCTTTGACCATGTGCTACGGGTCTATTTCATGGCGGAGCGCCTGTCCCGGGCGGAAGGAGCCGATATCGAGATCGTGCGCGCAGCCGCCCTGTTGCACGATGCTGGCGACGTCTCGGGAGCTGAAGCGGATGATCCAAACCTGCGCCACAGCCACCAAAACGCCGCCGCCGAGTTTGCTGCGCTGAAGCTGAGCCTCGAAGGCTGGCCCGAAGAACGCATCTCCGCTGTTCAGCATTGCATTCGCGCCCATCGCTTTCGTGACAATACCGAGCCGCCGCGCACGTTAGAAGCGCAAGTGTTGTTCGACGCCGATAAGCTGGATGCGATTGGCGCAATTGGGGTTGCGCGAGCGGTAGCTTTTGCAGCCCGGGCTGGCCAGCCCGCCTATGCCCCGCCTTCGGAAAGCTTTCTGCATTCCGGGAGGACCGAAATTGGCGAGCCACACAGCGCATACCATGAATATTGTTACAAACTGGTGAGGCTGAAAGATCGCCTGTTCACGCCAGCCGCACGCCACATCGCCGAAGAGCGACACCGGCAGATGGCGGCTTTCTTCGAGCAGCTGAGAGAGGAAGCGGGGATGAGTTCAGCCGGTTGACCGTCGTGCAAGCTTCCTCGCACAATGAAAGTCGTAGGGGCGCATGGCATGCGCCCGCCACGCAAATTGGATTTCAACCAAATAAGGATACAACACACGAAATGAGCATACCCTACGGCCCGATCCTGGTTGTCGAGGATGTCCCACAAATCCTTGCATTGATCGAAGTGACCTTACGCTTCAAAGGCTACCCCGTGATCACGGCATCCAATGGGCAGGAAGCCCTTGAGATCATCGCCCGCCAGCACCCCGCGCTGGTCATCACAGATATCTTGATGCCCAAGCTGGATGGCTTTTCCCTGGTCCATCGCCTGCGCTCCAATCCCACGACCACGGATATCCCTATCATTTTCCTCTCAGCCACCTACGTTACCCCGGAGGATCGGGCTTTTGCCATCAGCCTGGGGGTGGTCCGTTTCCTGGAAAAGCCGGTGGACACCGAGGAGTTCCTGCTCACCGTGGCGGAGGTGCTTACCCACGGCCCGTCCACCCGGCCCCAGGTTTTGGATGATCAGCAGTTTTACCGCGGTTACCGCGACCGGCTGGAGAGCAAGCTGCACCATAAGATCGGGCAGATTCAACGGACCGATCGTCTGCTCGAAACCATACCCGAAGACCAGAAACCGGCCTTCCGTGCCTTGTTGGAAGAAGCTCAAGCTCAAAGCGAGGAGATCAAGCGCGAGCTGGATGAGCTGTACCGGTTGCTGGAACTGTACACCCCGGATCAGACATGACCCCCACCTTAGACGATCTTGAAACCCTGGCTCGCCAGGCCGGGGATATCCTGCGCGCAGGCTTCGGGCGCCGCCCGCAAATTCATTACAAGGGCGTGATCGACCTAGTCACCAACGTGGATCACCAATCCGAAGATTTTCTGCTCGGCGAAATCCAGAACCGCTTTCCCGGGCACGCCATCCAGACCGAGGAAAGTGGCCGCATCGACGGGCAGGACTGCTGCGTCTGGTACATTGATCCAATGGATGGGACAGTGAATTTCGCCCATGGCTTGCCATTTTTTGCCGTCTCGATTGGCTATGCCGAAGGTGGCGAGCTGAGCCTGGGGGCGGTGTATGATCCGCTGCGCGACGAGATGTACCTGGCGCAGCGCGGCCGCGGCGCCTGGCTCAACGGTCAGCCGGTCCACGTCTCAGCGGTCGATAATCTGGACCACAGCTTATTGGTCACCGGCTTCCCCTATGACATCCGCACCCACCCTGAGAACAACCTGGATCTTTTTAATCGCTTCATGCTGCTCAGCCAGGGCGTGCGCCGGCTTGGCTCGGCGGCGCTTGATCTGTGCTATGTGGCAGCCGGGCGGCTGGATGGTTTTTGGGAGGTGCGCCTCAAGCCGTGGGACGTGGCCGCGGGCGGGTTGATCGCACAGGAGGCCGGCGGGGCAGTCACCGACATCCACGGTGGGCCGGATTTCCTGGGTCCCACCAGCTCGATCCTGGCTTGCTCGCCGGGCATCCAGGCACACATGCTGGCGGTGATCAACGGCTAGCCGGCGTCGCCATGCCGCGGACGAATTCCTCCAGCGAGGTCAAACGCACCCCAAAGGTGCGGGTGGTCTCTTTCATCGGCACCACCCAATCTCCCAGGTCAAGGCTCGCCAGCATGCCCCACAGCCCCGGCCGCACGCCTGGCACCGGCTCACCCGGCTGGATACGCAACACTGGCACCGGGCGGCCCAACACGGCTTCATAAGTCTTGACCGCATCCAGGTAGCAGAAACCCTGCGGCCCACCCAGCAACAGCTTCTGGTTGCGGGCGGCGGGGTGATCGATTGCAGCGATGGCGAACTGGACTACGT
>MGNS01000142.1:3474-3772 GCA_001795165.1 Chloroflexi bacterium RBG_16_57_11 | reverse complement strand
ACGCTGGTTGGCCCACCACTCTTCCGATCCAGGAATCCATGAAGTAGTCCGGGGCCAGGATGGTGTAATCCATGCCGCTGGATTGTAGGGATTCCTCGGTCTTGCCCTTGGCCGCCAGGAAGGGCAATGGCGAGTTGGCGTCGGCGACCAGCGCCGAGATGAAAATGAAATGTTTCACCCCGGCAGCCCTGGCGGCGCCGATCAGGTTGCGATTGCCCTCCAGGTCCACCATTTGCGGGTTATCGTCGTTACCGCGCCGGGCGGAGTTAGCGGTGGTCAGAACCGTCTTTATATCCCG
>MGNS01000142.1:0-3468 GCA_001795165.1 Chloroflexi bacterium RBG_16_57_11 | reverse complement strand
CGCCTCCAACGAGAGGCGGTTTTTTAGGTCGCCAAAGGCCGGCTCAGCATGCGCCTCCACCAGCGGCAGGTAATTCGACCCCGGCCGCACCAGCACCCGTACACTCCGCCCCTGGGCCAGCAGCATGCGGGTGATCACACCACCCAGGTCTCCGGTTGAGCCACAGACAAGGATCATGGATCGCTCCTCTTTGATCGTATAAATCTCATACCCGAAGGGTTTTTTGAACCCCTCGGGTATGAATAGAAAGCCGACTAACCCTCATGCTTGTCGATATGGGCAGGGTTAATTCCCTTTGTGTACGACAATGTTACCGCCACCGATTGCCTGATCGAAACCGTTGTCATACACGACATGGACATTTGCGCCTTCTTCCCACCAGATATTAATGCGGAAGGTATCTGGCGTGCCATCACCGGCCCATAGCATGAACTTGTAGGGATTGCCGTTCGGATCCAGGCTGCCATTGATCGTTCCGTTACCCTTGAATTGGGCGTTGGAGGCATTCTGGTTGACCACCAGCCAATCGTAGCTTGTGGAGTGGAAGCTCAAGCCTCCGGTGTGGAACTGGAAGATCGTATTGCCGCTAGGCACGGTTGCACCGTTCTTGTACTTCGAGACAAAGCCAAAGTTGGCTCTGCCGGTCAAGGACGTGTCGGCTAAGTAAGCGCCTGCCGGTGAGTTGATCCAACCGCTTCCGGTGACAAAGCCGCCGTTCGGATCGTAGACCACCATGTATTGGTAGATAGATTCATTAGAAGGAGCGCCATCCTCATCCGTCACAGTCAGCCTGAGCGTATAGACACCCGGCGCGCTATAGCTGTGGCTGTCGTTAACCGAGCCGGAGCCCGCGCCCTGGGTGACGATGCCAGTCGTGGAGCCATCCCCCCAATCCCAGTCAGCCGTGTGCGTGTCGAGCGTCCCGGGATCGGTGAAGGAGGCGCTGGCGTTGATGGCGGTGTTCACTGGAACCAGCGCCTGGTTAACGTTGATCGCGCCTAACGTGGGTGCAATATTATCTACCGCCACGCTCAAGGCATTCGCCCGGTCCAGGAAGGCGCCATCCTCGTCGGCCAAATCTACCATGATGTCGTAAGAATTTGGCCCATCGGCGTATGTGTGCGTCTGGACGCCGTTATTGGCATAGCTGTCGCTGCTGCCATCGCCCCAGTGGACAGTGTAACTTGTCACAGTGTCCGTGCCCGAATCGGAGACCGCTCCCAGGGTCAGGCTGTAAGGTGAGCCTTCATTGGTGCTACTTGCCCCGCTGGTGGTGATGGTCGGAGGAATGTTGTTGACAATAACCTTGGTGGTGGACTCGTTGCTGCCGCCATCCTTATCCATAACCTTACCGCTGACGGTGTAGCTACCGTTGTCGGAGAAGGCGCAGATTGTAGAGGTGCTCGTCCCGCTGCCGGCGTAGGTAGCCGATGCCAGGGATCCGCCGTTGCAGTCAAAGGCGTAGCGGAAGCCGGCCAGGGTGTCGTCGCTGGAAGGATCAAACGGTGCGTTGAAGGAGATGGCTGCCGAGCCGCCTTCATCAACCGGGCCGTTATTGTTCAAGCTGGCGGTTGGATTGACATTGTTGACTGTAACTGTCGCTGGGCTGCTAACTTCTTCGGTCCCGTCGCTGACCTCCAGCGTGGCAGTAAAGCCGCCGTTATCGCTACAGGTCAGGTTGGGGTTGAGCAGGCTGTTATCGTTAAAGGTACACAGGGATGAGTTGACACTCCAGCTATAAGTCAGGTCGTCGTCATCCGGGTCCGAGGCGCTGGCGCTGTTTAAAGGGATCGCTGTGCCTTCGTTCCCCAGGTATGGCCCACCGGCGTTGACTGCCGGGGGCTCGTTGAAGGCAGGGGTGAAAGCATCCGGCAAGGCAATGATGTTGGCTAATGAACCGATATTTATAGGCGTCAAGCTACTGAAAGTATAGCCGCCATCACTTCCCCAGCACTTAACGCCACCTGAGCTCATCAGCGCACAGGTATGGGTACCACCTCCGCTTACCTGGACCACACCGCTGGATAGCCCAGTCACATTGACTGGCACAGGTGAATCGATAGCGGTGCCATTCCCAAGCTGGCCGGAAATATTCGATCCCCAGCACACCAGGCTACCACCTGTCTTCACCGCGCAGGAGTGATCTATACCAGACCTGACCTGGATCACACCGCTGCCCAGGCCAACCACAGGCATGGGTACGAGTGCGGACCCTCCGATACTTCCTATCCCAACCTGCCCCCGATCATTCGCTCCCCAGCACCATAAGGCCCCGCTAGATGTTAGCACACACGTATGGAGTCCCCCTACGCTAATCTGGACGACGTTCGATGGCAGCCCGATCACGTTAACTGGTATGAGACTATAATTCAAGGTTCCATCACCAAGTCTGCCAGCAGCCCCCCAACACTTGACGGCGCCTGTCGTCATCAGCGCGCAACTGTGGTCCACGCCGGCGCCGATCTGGGCTACGCCGCTGCTCAACCCATACACATCCACCGGTGAAAATCTTGTGCTGACGGAATTGTCGCCGAGCTGTCCATAATTATTGATACCCCAGCACTTGACTCCACCGCCTGCCGTCAGAACACATGCATGGCCAAGTGCGCTCACCTGGACAACGCCGCTGGTCAACCCGAACACATCCACGGGGGTCAATTGTTGGGCACCGGAGCCATCTCCAAGCTGGCCTACATTATTGATACCCCAGCACTTAACACCGCCGCCGGTTGTCAGCGCACAGGAGAAGAAACCGCCAAGACTGATTTGAGCAACCCCGCTGGTCAGGCCGACCACATCAACAGGCGTCGACCTTAAGACCTGGGTACCATCACCAATCTGGCCTCGGTTGTTTCTACCCCAGCACTTAATACCATTGGCTGCGGTTAGCACGCAGGAATGCTGCGAGCCCATCCCATCGGTAAAGGTGGTGCTGGCAAGAATCGTACCAGATGAGTCGATTACCGTGATAGCGTACTGGCCTTCCTGGCCGGAGTAAGTGCTGCCATCCGGAAAGACACCGGACAGGGCGTAGCTCAGGACGAAAGCCCCATTCTCATCGGTGGTCACTAGATCTGGCCCTGGCGTACCCAGCCCATTGCCGGAGCGCGTGCTGCCATCCGGCGCGGTCACCAGAACGGAGAGCGCCTCATTGCAGCTAAAACCCGAGCCGGAGATTGTGGCAGTGCCGTACGGGGGATAGTCATTATCATCGGTGCTGACGGTCGGCAACCCGCTGCTGTTGCAGGCCTGCTGAGCGGCCGCCGGGCTGCTCCAGGCAAAGCTAAAAAGAAAAACCAGGAAAACCAGGATCAATAACGACCGAATGCTGTTCATTTTCTTACCCTCCATCAATCATATGTAAACCGTGTTATTAAAAGAACCCGGACCGCAGAAATTGGGTAGCACTCCAATAAACCGTGGAGGTTGAAAAAATGAAGGTCCTGTGGCACTCTAAAGGTCCGACAC
>MGNS01000141.1:36047-36965 GCA_001795165.1 Chloroflexi bacterium RBG_16_57_11 | reverse complement strand
AGGATGGCCGTTGGGGTCTGGAACGCAGTCCACACCGCTACACGATCATCGGCATCGATGCCTATCGCCCGCCCTACATCCCCTGGCACCTCACCACACGCGAGTTCTTCCGGCTCGTCTACGATCGCTTAACCGAGGATGGTGTGATGGTGATCAACGTCGGGCGCTCGCCCACCGACCGGCGCCTGGTGAACGGCCTGGTGGGCACCATCCGGAGCGTCTTCCCGTCGGTTTATGTGATGGATGTGCCCGGGTCGTTCAACTCGATCATCTACGCCACCCGCCGGCCCACCCAGGTCGAAAACCTGTTCAGTAACCTGGCTTCGCTTTACGGCCAACCGGAAGTGCATCCGCTGCTGGTGCGCTCGCTAGAACGCGTGGTGGTCAACCTGCAGCCCACACCTGAAAGCCAGACCGTTTACACCGATGACTGGTCGCCCATCGAATGGATCACAAATCGAATGGTGCTGAGCTATTTGCTGTCTGGCGATCTGGAAAATATGCCCGAAGGAGCCAAACCATGAGCGTCGCCGCAAACCCTTCATCCCGCTCCAAGTTCTACTCCGCCCTTGGCTGGCTGGTCACTTTACTGACCCCGGCGGTGCTGGTGCTGACCGCCATACGCTTGCTGATGATGCCGGCCTTCTTATCCTTTGAGTACAACACACCCAACTTCCCGCCCGATTCTTTTGGCTTTACCCTGGAGGATCGGCTCCACTGGTCGAACATCGCCCTGGAATACCTGCTCAATAACGCCGAGATCGAATTCCTCGGCGACCTGCGTTTCACCGATGGCAGCCCGGTGTACAACCAGCGCGAATTAGGCCATATGGTGGATGTAAAAAATGCCATGCAGACCGCCTTGATGGTCTGGCGGATTACACTGGGGGCGCTGGTGGTGCTGGCGATCTGGGCTTG
>MGNS01000141.1:26267-35979 GCA_001795165.1 Chloroflexi bacterium RBG_16_57_11 | reverse complement strand
GTTCATTATCCTGTTCGTAATGGTCAGCTTTGGTGTTTTCTTCGTCGCCTTTCACAACGTCTTCTTCGAGCCTGGCACCTGGATGTTCGAGTTCAGCGACACCTTGATTCGCCTGTTCCCCGAGCGGTTCTGGCGCGACATCTTCATCTACGTTGGGATCTTGGCCGGTGGCGCCGGCCTGCTCATCGGCTTCTTGCTCAGGAAGAAGCAATAAGACCGGGCGCCTCAGGCGCGACGGGCAGTCACCACCAGGTTGCCGCTGGTCTCAGCCTCGAACGGCGCTCCGCTCATGTTTCCATAGGCCTTGATTTCCTTGAATCCTGCAGCAGTCAGCGCAGGGATCAGCTCGGCTTTCACCAGGGGGCGCAGACGTGTTGCAGCAGCTTGTTGTCTCCACCCGCCTGGCTGCTCCCGCTTCAGGGTCAAAATATTGAAAGTGATCAGCCCGTCCGGGTCAAAGTCGTAGAAGCGCACGAAGATCCACTCCTGCGCCTCTTCCTGGTGCGCTTGCGGCTCCATCCAGCGTTCGCCTTGCGCCATCACCGCATCAAAATTTCGGTTCTGCACGATCAATAACCCACCAGTACGCAAGCAGGCGGCGAAATCCTCCACCGCCTCAGCCAGCTCGGTGGATGAAAGCACGTGCGGCAGCGAGTTGCCCAGGCACAGCACGGCGTCGAACGTCTCCGGGCCGAAGGTCTCCCGAAGTCTACCAAACCCTGCCGCCTCGAAGCGCGCCTGCACCCCGGCTACTTTTGCGTTTTGCCGCGCTCGCTCGACCATTGAGACGCTCAGATCTGCCCCTGCCGCTGCATAGCCCCGCTGCGCCAGTGCAATTGCGTGTCTCCCGGTCCCGCAGGCTGCGTCCAGCACGCGCCTCGGCGCCTGGTTGGCCTGCGACGCCTGTTGGAGTTGCTGCTCGAGCCACGGCATCTCCGCCGCCAGCCGGGCGTTCCAGTTTACGAAGCGATCATAATCCGAGCTGAATGCATCATACATGTCTTACTTGAAGATAAACAGGTCGATATTGCTCATCGTGCAGCGCGTGCCAAAGTCCTTGTTGGTGCCCGAAAGCAGGGTCAGCGCAATGTTACCCGCGTTCAACGAGCCATCATAAGCGGTTGCCACCCGCTCCCCATTGACGTAGAAGCTGATCCGCTTATCATCAACCACCAGCATGATCTTTGCGTCTCCATCTGGGATGGAAAGCTTGCCATAGTATTCCGAGGTCAGGGTCTTCCATTCCCCCTCGGTGACCTGGATCAGATCCCCATACCCATCCAAGGAAAGATACACCAGGTGGTGTTCGTCTTCGCTATCCTCTGAGAATACGATCCCGCAGCCAGCTTCGGGCCAGTTGGCCGTGTCGCTCGCCGACTCCCAGGCGACGTCGGTCGACAGTATGAAATTCTCCGCCGAATATCCCGTATCCCACCATTGATAGTAACCAAGCTGGGCCCAGCTTTCGCTGAAATCATCCAACAGGTAATAGTCGCCTTCCATCGAGCTGATTATTCCATCGTCGAACAATTCTTGCAGGGTCCCTTGAAAAGCTTGCGCCTGCTGGGTGGCTGCGCTGTCCACCACCGGCGTGAAGGTTTGCACCACAACGGGCGCCTGGGTGGGGCTGAGGCTGGTCGCCGTGCTGGTTGCCTGGGCTAAGAGAGCTACAGCGGTTGCCGTGGCATCGACATCAGCTGCAAGCGACGTCGCTTGCGACTGCGCAGTGACCTGAGCTGCCACAGCCGTCTGCAGAGAGCTCTCCGTCGCCTTAAAATCGATCCCCGGCGTATCCGTCGCTACAATAGCCACGCCTGAGCTGACCGAGGTCAGCTTGCACGCCATCGTGGCAAACAGGATAAAGGATACGATAATAATAAAGTTATTAGATCGCATGGGTTCCTCCTTGCCAAATTACAGATAATGTGATGAATTAGGGCCGATTATGTCGATTCCGAGTCGGTTATATAATAGCTTCGAATAGGTCGTAAGTCAACATCTAATTCGTACACCAAAGGGATTCCCGTCGGGATGTAAATCTCGGGCACCTCCGCCTCGGGCACATCCTCCAGGTAGCGCACCAGCGCCCGCAGGCTGTTCCCATGCGCAGAGACCAGCACCTGTCGCCCCGACCGCAGCGCCGGGGCGATCTCTGCCTGCCAGCATGGCAGCAGCCGAAATTCGGTGTCCGCCAGCGATTCGCTTCGCGGCAGCGCCTCCACCCCCAAACCGGCATACCGCCGGTCGAAGCGTGGGTGGCGGTGGTCATCCCACTCCAGCGCTGGCGGCCGCACTCGATAGCTGCGTCGCCAGCTCATCACCCGTTCCTCCCCCAGTCGCCGGGCGGTCTCCGACTTGTTCAGCCCTTGCAGCGCCCCATAGTGGCGCTCGTTTAGCTCCCAGCGTTGCACAATCGGGAGGCCTTTCAACTGCATCGCCTCGAACATGATCGACAGCGTATCGATTGCCCGGCGCAGCACCGAAGTAAACGCCACATCGAAGCTAATGCCGGCCTCTGCCAGCCGGCGCGCCGCCTCCAGCGCCTCCGCTTGCCCCTGCCGGGTCAACTCCACATCTGTCCACCCGGTGAAGCGGTTTTCCTTGTTCCAGGCGCTTTGCCCGTGCCGCAGCAACACCAGTGGATAAGGAAAGGAGTTCTGGGCAAACCCTGCCTGCTCAGAACTCCTCGGTCGATCGTTCGAATCCATTCGCCGAATTAATTCGCTAAATCTATCCGGCGATGGCTGGGCTAGCGGATCACCTTCTCTGTCTCACGATCGAAAATGTGCATGTTGCCCATATTGAACACCAGCTGCACTTTTTCGTTGATTTGGTAGCGGGAGCGCGGATCAACACGGGCCACAAAGCTGTTATCCCCCGTCTTCAGGTAGACGAAGATTTCGTTGCCCATCAGCTCGGTTACATCCACCACGCACTCGACAGGATGGGCGACGATGCCAGGTGGTGCAAACTCCGGGTTGTGAATGTTCTCCGGGCGGATGCCGAAGATGATATCCCGTCCCAACTCTATCTCGTAGCCCGCTTTGCGATCATTGGGCACTTTGAGCTTGAAGGAGCCACCGTCCACGATCATCTGCCCGTCGTCCATGACAAGCTTGGAGGGGAAGAAGTTCATCGCTGGCGAGCCGATGAACCCGGCCACGAACAGGTTATCCGGGTAGTCATAAAGCATCTGCGGCGTGTCGATCTGTAGCAGCAGGCCCTTGTTGATTACCGCAATGCGCGTCGCCATCGTCATGGCTTCAGTTTGATCGTGGGTAACGTAAATGAAGGTGGTCTGAAGCTGCTGGTGAAGCTTGCTGATATTAGCGCGCGTCTCCACACGCAGCTTGGCGTCCAGGTTGGAGAGCGGCTCGTCGAAGAGAAAAACTTTTGGCTCGCGCACGATCGCCCGGCCCACTGCAACGCGTTGCCGCTGCCCGCCCGAAAGCTGGCGTGGCTTGCGGTCCAACAGGTGCCCGATGCCCAGGATATCAGCCGCGTTTTTCACCCGCCGATCGATCTCCGCCTTGGGGGTCTTGCGCAGCTTCAGGCCGAATGCCATGTTGTCGTATACCGACATGTGTGGGTACAGCGCATAAGACTGGAACACCATGGCGATATCGCGGTCCTTTGGCGCCACATCGTTCACCACCTGGTCAGCGATCAAGATGCGCCCGTCGCTGATATCTTCAAGTCCTGCCAGGCAGCGCAGCGCGGTCGTCTTGCCGCAGCCAGAAGGCCCAACCAACACCAGGAACTCCTTATCCGCGATCTGGATGTTCAGATCATTGACTGCAATGACATCTCCGAAACGCTTGTAAACATGGTCGAAGGTAACACTTGCCATCAGTTTTTCTCCTTTCTCAACTTTGGGGGTATAGTGACTTAATTATAGTCGTTGTCACTTAATTTGACAATCACTTGAACGATGTTTTTTGTTCTCCTGCCCCCTGCCCCTTGCTCCTTTTCCTGGTTTGCGTTAGGATTATGATGGGAGAGCTAAATGCCATCTCGACAAACGCAAACATCTATCCTCGTTATCGGGGATGTCATGGCTATCGCTCTGGTCACCGGGTTTGGTTTCGCCACACATAGGACGTTGGGCTCGACTGGTCTGCGTCTGTTCACTACGTTCATCCCTTTGTTGATCGCCTGGTTTGCCGTAGCGCCATTCCTGGGTGTTTACGATCCACAACGCGCCTTGATGCCATCTCAGCTCTGGCGACCTTTCTGGTCGATGGTACTGGCAGCGCCTACGGCTGCCTGGCTGCGTGGCGCCTGGCTGAACTCGCCAATCCTGCCCATCTTTGTCCTGGTCCTGGGAGGGTTTAGCTCCCTGGGGATCCTGGCCTGGCGGGTTGTGTATGTCCTGATCTTCTCCAAACGGCTCACCGCTCCAAGAGTATCCAATGGATGAAGCGGCTTTAATTCTTGATGCCCAACGCGGCGATCTGGAGGCGTTCAATCGTCTGGTTTTGGCTTATCAAGACCTGGTCTACACCCAGGCCTGCCGCATGCTGGGCGAGACTGAAGCCGCCGAAGATGCAGCCCAAGATGCATTCATCGCTGCCTTCCGTAAGCTGGGCTCCTATCGGGGCGGCTCTTTTAAAGCCTGGCTTTTACGCATTGTGACCAACCTGTGCTACGACGAGCTGCGCCGCCGTAAGCGGCGTCCCACCACGCCCCTCGAGCCGATGGATAACGATGAAGAAGAAATTGAATCGCCACGCTGGCTTTCTGATCCAAATGGAACGCCGGAGGATGAAACTGAGCGCCTCGAGCTGGCCCGCGCCCTTCAACGCTGCCTGGACCAGTTGCCGCCCGAGTTTCGTGCGGTGGTCGTCCTAGTGGATATCCAGGGGATGGACTATATTGAAGCGGCGGAATCCACGGCTAAACCGCTGGGAACGGTGAAGAGCCGACTGGCGCGCGCCCGCATGCGCATGCGCAATTGCTTGCAGGGCTTCTGGGAACTTTTACCAGAGTCGTTTCGTCTGGTGAAAGAGAGTGAATTATGACCACCAGGATAACCATGCGCGATTGGGAAGCCCTCTCGGCTTACCTCGATAATCAACTGAAACCGAAGGATCGCGTTCACCTGGAGTCTCTCTTGGCACAAAGCCCGGAACTGCGATCAGCCTTCGAAGAGCTACGCCGCACACGTGCTGTGTTGCGCAGCCAGAAACGCCTGCGCGCCCCGCGCAATTTCACCCTGACCGCGGAGATGGCTGGCATACGCCGCGGCATCCCCCCCGGTGCTCGCCCCATCAACAGCTCGTATCCGGTGCTGCGATTGGCCTCCGTACTGGCGACGATATTCTTCATCTTTATTACGATTGGAGATCTGGCTGTGCGCATGGTTGCTCCTGCTCCAATGACGGTAGCGGTCTCCCAGGATCAACCAATCATGGCGCCCTTCGGCATGGGTGGGGGAGGTGGCGGTGAAGAGGTTCCTCCCGCTCCGGCGGCCGTTGAAGCCCCGGCGATGGAGGCCCCCGCCCCGGTTGAAGAGGCCGCTGAGGTGGCGCCGGCTCCAACGCAGGCTGCGCTGGCTCAGGGGGAAGCCTTTTCGGCCATGGCTTCGGCAGTGGCGGATCAGAAAGCCGTCGTTGTAACGCCGTTATCTCCGGCCTTGACGCCCACCCCGGCCGAAGCCGCCAGGCTGCTCGTGCCGGGCGCGGCGGAGGCTGAAGAAGCCGCCCAGCCGGTAGAAAATCTTGCCTCGGCTGAGCCAGCCGAACGCCAGTCTTCCCCGGCAGGCCGGCTCTCCTGGTTGCCGCTCTTGCGCATCATACAGATCCTGTTGGCAATGCTTGCCATCGGCGCAGGTCTGGCTGCGCTCTACCTGCGCCGCTCGGCTCGAAGTTAAATCCCCTCTGAGACTAGCCTTGACTGTCGGTGGATCGGAAGACGTCAATTTCTGCCTGCGCTGTGGTAATCCACTGGTGCAGGCAGAGCGCTTTGGGCATTGGCGTCCGGTATGCCCGGCCTGTGGTTGGATTTACTTTGCCGATCCAAAAGTAGCTGCGGCCGCGCTCATTCAGCAGGCGCGCCAGATATTGCTGGTTCGGCGGGCGAACGATCCGCAGCGCGGCAAGTGGACGCTACCGGCGGGTTTCGTGGATGCCGGCGAGGACCCCGTTGATGCAGTATGCCGTGAATGCCTGGAAGAAACCGGGCTGGAGGTCAGGGTTATCGGCCTGGTGGATGTGCTGTATGGTCAGGAGCACCCCCGTGGCTCGCATCTCTTTATTGTTTACCGGGCCGAAATCATGGGAGGCGTTTTGAAGCCGGGTGATGATGTCGATGAGGCGGCGTTTTTTGAGCTGGCCGATTTACCTCCTCTAGCATTTCTGACCACGCGACACATTCTAAGCCAGTTAGGCCTGGATTTTGATGCATAAGCGCTGAATCGCCTGGCGCTTCAGGGCCAGGCGATCAATCGCCCGGCGCTTCAGCGCCCGGCGCTTCAGCGCCCGGCGCTTCAGCGCCCGGCGCTCGTTCACTCGACGCTGAATCGAACCGTCTCATCACTGGTGTTTCCGGCCTGGTCGACTGCCAGCACGCGCAACGTATGTTCTCCCGGGATGCAATTCCAGGAAATCCCATAAGGTGGCTGAACAAAAGTTGCCAGCAAGTCGTCATCCAGGTAAAACTCGACCCTTGCCACACCGAGATCGTCGCTCACCTCGACCCACAGGACCATGCTGGGCCTCTCGCTGGTGGAGATTACCTCTCCTTGGAATGGTGATCCGAGCTCGATTTCAGGGGGCTGGTTGTCAATCGTTACCAGGATGGTATCGCGCACCACGCTCTGGTCATCTTGCACCGCGATCAACTGTAAGGCATATACGCCGTTCAGCTTGCTTGTGTCCCACTCGCCGAGTAATCCATCGGTAACCGTCTGGGTATGGTCCTCTCCGATCTGGAGCCATGCCTGAGGGTTCAGACCCTGCCCGGCCTGAAGGCGGAAGAAGTCCAGGTTTTTAACCGCAACGGTGCCGCTGATCGGCGTTTGACCGCGCAGGATCGCAAAAGCCTGCGGAGATGAAATATGTACATCTCGCTGGGATGGAATGCTGGATGGCAGGGTGTCATACACCTCTGGCGGTGTTGCAAAGCCCTCCTGCTTCGCCCACTCTGCGGCTTCAGGCGGCACAATCAGATAAGGACGCTGTTCGACCAGGTCTAGCGGGGTGAAAATGGTCGCCAGCCGGCCGCTCTTTCGGTTGATAGGTGTACTCCGATAGAGGCGGTCTGTCTGGATCGGCTCATTTCCGGACAGAAAAACCTCTTCGGCGATTTTCGGGCAATCTTTGGTCGGCAGCATCCCTGACGGGTCGCACACCTTCAGGTTTGTGACCCCTTTCGGCACAGGCCAATTTTGGGAGGGCAATTTTTGATGTGCGTATTGGGTGATGGCATGCCATAAGCCGGCCGTTGCCTGGGGCAGGGTCCCTTGCGCTCCCTCCACCAGACTGGCAGGCGGCTCAGCCTGGCCCAGCCACACGCCGATGAGCAGGTCGGGCGTGTAGCCGATCACCCAATTGCTGCTGCTATCTGGCGTTTGCCCAATTTTTGCCGCTACAGGTCGTCCTATCTCCAGCGGATTGGGATGCCCCAGGCTTGGCCAGCGGGCGGTTTCATCGCTCAACACATCCGTCATCAAATAAGTAAGCTCGGGCGAGATGATGGGGCGTGTTTGCCAGGTGCTGCGATCCAGCCAGATTTTTCCCGTGGAATCTTCGACACGTAAAACCGTTGCTGGCTGGATCGGCGCGGGGATTTGATTTTGCGCCGCCGATCCATCTTGCTCTCCTGATAGGAGGCTGAACGCGTGACCGGCGAGGATGCCCTGGTTGGCCAGCACGCCATACGCCTGGCTGATCTCGACCAGATTCATCGGACGGAACAAGGTCAAACTGGAGTTTCCCGCAGCGTTTGCCGGTGTGGACAGGCCGAATTGCTCGGCGGTGCGCCAGATGTTCCCTTTACCGATCTGTGCCAGCAATTTCTCGGCCGGCATCAGATAGTCATTAGCCAGCGCGATCCGCGACCGCATCGGGCCGCGATATTCGCCGTCGAAGTTGCTCCACTCCGGCTCACCAGGCTGCGCTGGGATATCCCACACCAGCGATGCCGGGCTCAGACCGCGCGTAAAAGCAGTCAGGTAAATGAAAGGAGTTCCCAGGGAGCCAGTTGGGTGGGCCAGCATGGAGGCTGCTTGAGACCCGTCGGGCGATTGGTCCAGCATGGCCAGAATCTGCCCGGTTTGTGGCTCAGTGATAACAAGATTGGCCTGCAGGTTGCCGATCGGCTGCGGGGTTTGCAGTCTGGGCAGCAGGAGGGCGGCATCGCAATCGCCTGCCCCCTCGACCGAACTGCTGACCTGGGTCGGTTCCAGCCGTGCCAATTGTTCGGCTGCCGCACATTGCGCTTGTTGTTGAAGATCGTAATCCAGTGTGGTCAGGATGTTCAGCCCACCGCGTTCCAGGCGGCTGCGTGGGATATAATTTTCGAGTTGCTCGAGGGCCATCTGTGCAAAACCGGGTGCGATGTTTGCCTCCAGGTCTGTGATTTGCAAGGCTTGGCCGGGGCGTTCAATCGGCCGAAAATGTATGTTTTGTTGAGCAGCGCTGGCGGCAGCTTGCGGGCTGGTCAGGCGGAAGCGAAGCATGTCTTGCAGGACGCGCTTCTGTCGTTCCAGTGTAGATTGCGGGGCGTCGAATGGGTTCAGCCCTGGGTCATCTGCCACGCCTGCCAGTATGGCGGCCTCTGCCAGATCCAAATCCGTGGCCGGCTTGGCGAAGTAAAGCAGGGCGGCGGCGTCTGCTCCATACGCCAGGCGTCCGTAGTTGGCGCTATTCAGATACCATTCAAGCACTTTTTCGCGACCATAAGTTCGTGTCAGTTGAGCTGCCAGCAGGCGCTCTCGTATGGCGCGTCGAAGCGAAGGGGATTCATCCTCCAACAGCAGGTCGGATACCAGGCGCTGTGCCAGGGTCGGAGGAGTTCCATCGAATAGGCCTTGCGTGGAAAAGCCGGAGTGCTCCCAGAAATTGGGATCGCTGGCTGCCAGCGTGGCATTGATCAGATCTTCCGGTAGTCGCCTTTGCGACCCGTCATCGCCGACCTCGAGCCGTAGATATTGGCGATCCCTGGCTGCCGGGTTTTGTAATTCCAGTAAAACATGCTGGCCTTCTCGATCGTAGAGGCGTGTGGGTCGTAATAGCAAGCCATTCGGCGCTTCAATTAATCCAGGGATTTCTTCGACCGAGGGCAGGTTTTGGGTGATGTTGCTATAAACCAGCGGCCCGAAGATACCCACCAGGGCCAGCAGTAAGCTCAAAAGCACGGCCACAAGCAATCCCAGGCAACCGGCTGGATGATTCCTGGCTCGCAAGCGCCGCTGCTGGCGCATCGAAATGATTTGCGTGGTTGCTGGCATGAAGGATAAGTAGATGGATCTTTCTGAGATGGGCTTATTGGCTTGGTGTAGATTTTTTCTCTTGGGCCATCGATAGCAGCTCGCGCGCCGACTGCAGCGTGCCATCGCTAACCCCACCCAGCATTTGCGCCAGCTCGACTAACCGGTCTTCACCCTGTAGTTGCTTGAGCCGAGTCTGCGTGCGGTTGGCCGCCACCAGTTTTTCGACATGGTAGTGCTGTTCGCCAAAGGCAGCCAGTTGTGGCAGGTGGGAGATACACA
>MGNS01000141.1:13985-26254 GCA_001795165.1 Chloroflexi bacterium RBG_16_57_11 | reverse complement strand
CTAGATGCCACAGCTTCTGCCCAACGATTGCCCCAACCCGCCCGCCGATTCCCTGGTCTATTTCATCGAAGATGAGCGTAGGAACATGGTCAGCTTGTACCAGGACGTTTTTCAGCGCCAGCATCAAACGCGAGGTCTCTCCGCCGGAGGCGATTTTCGCCAGCGGCTTAAACCCTTCGCCTGGGTTCGGAGCGATCAAAAATTCAACCCGCTCCAGTCCGTTGGGATAATACGCCACCCGCTCGCCGTCTGGCAGGCTGGCGCCGTTTTGGTCGGGCTGCCGCTGAAAATCCACCTTGAACCTTGCACCTGACATATGCAGGTCGCTTAATTCGACCTCGATCCCCTTTTCCAGCGTTAACGCTGCTGCGCCACGCTGCCTGGATAGGCTTTGGCCTTGTTCTCCCAGCATTGTAAGCAAGGTCTTTTGCTCTTCTTCCAGCTCTTCCAGGCGCTCTGCTGCGTGCGTGATCTGGTCCAGCTGGTGTTTGGCGTTTTCGGCAAACTTCAATACCTCGCCGATCGAGTCGCCATATTTACGCTTAAGGTTATGGATCAGGCTCAGCCGGTCCTCCACCTGGTCCAACCGTCGCGGGTTGAACTCTATCCCTTCCAGGTACGAGCGCAGGATTTGCGACAGGTCGGACACGCTCTCGAAGATGGTCTGGGCGGTCTCAGCCAGAGGCGCCTGGGATGCGTCAAGGCGAGCCAGGGATTCGATGGCCTCGCTGACTCTACCCAGCAGGTCGATGGCGGCTGGGGCTTCAACCGAGCCTTCATCCAGCGCGATCAACGCCTGTTGCGCCGCCGAGGTCAGGTCTTCGGCGTTTGCCAGCCGGTTGCGCTCATCGCGCAGGGCGCCTTCCTCGCCAGAGTGCAGCCGGGCGGTTTCAATCTCCTGGATCTGGTAAGTCAACATGTCGGTGCGGCGAGCGGCGTCACGCTCAGCCTGGTGGATCTCTTCAAGCTCACGTTGTACCTGCACCAGGCGTTGGTACGTCTGGCGGTAGGCGTTGAGCGCCTCGGTCAGCTTGCTCCCAGGAGTACTCGAGGCATAGCGGTCGAGCAGGCTCAAGTGTTGGTTGACCCGCAGCAGTGACAGGTGCTCAGACTGTCCGTGAACATCCACCAGGTATTCGCCCAGCTCACGCAACAGGCCAGCGGTCACGCTGTGCCCGTTCACCCGGGCGACGTTGCGCCCATTCAGCCGCACCTCGCGCCCCAGCGTCACGTACTCCGGATCGTCGAGCAGCTCTTCTCGCTCTAAAACCTGGTGAATAGCCTCCCGGCTGATGGACGGGATCCGAAAAACTCCCTCGACGCTGGCTCGCTCGGCCCCGGCGCGCACCTGGATGGCCTCTGCCCGCCCGCCCAGGATCGTCTCAACAGCATCGATGATGATCGATTTCCCCGCGCCGGTCTCACCGGTGAAGGTGACCAGCCCGGGTTTGAGCTGAACGCTCAGGCTTTCGATGATGGCAAAGTTTTCGATGCGTAGCTCGGTCAGCATTGGTTTTCAGCGGATGTTGATGCCTCTCAACCGGTAATAGACCGTCGTGGTGACTGTGAAAGCATAAATCAGCCTCCACACCAGGCCAAGCAAGCCGGCCCCTGGAAAGCCATAGACGATCACAATGGTCAGCGAGTTCGCCAATAAAATCAGGCTGCCCAGGGCTGCGCCAACCGCTGCGGTTAAGTAGATCTGCGGGGAGCGCCGCCGCCCGATGGCAAAGCGTACGCTCTCGGCGATTGCCACCCCAATGATGGGAGCCAGAAATATAATGAAAAAGCTCAAGAAGCCTGCCAAAAAACTGCCGGCGAACGAAAGCACCCCGGCGATCACAAAAGCGATTGGGAAATCATACCATTGCGTGGTGTTGAACACTTTCTGCTGGCCGCGCACGCATTCTTTGCAGCGATAGCCGGTCTCGGTGAGCACAGCGCACTTCGGGCAGATCGGCCGTTCGCAGTTGTTACAGCGCAGGCTGGTTTCAACGTTGGGATGGTTGTAGCAGTATAGTGTCGTGAGAGTGTCGGTCATCTTGAATTCCCTGTGGATGGATTTTGACTCATGTGCGGTGTCAGGTTGCGATAAAAATAACCAGGGTCTTGAAAGCGCAGGAATCGAATGGTGTGATCACTGGCATACGCCTCGACCCGGTCGCCGTCGGCCAATCCGATGGGCACCTGTCCATCGGGGGAGAGCACCGCCTGGTGATCCGTGCTGACCATAATGCTCACCGAAGAGCCTTCGGAGAGGATGATCGCACGGTCGATCGACAGGTGGGGCGCAACCGGCACTAGCAAGATGTTGCGCAGCTCTGGCGGCAGGATTGGCCCACCGGCTGCCAGCGCGTAGGCGGTCGACCCGGTGGCGGTGGAAGCGATCAGCCCGTCGGCGACATAAGTGGTCAGGTAGCGTTGGTCGACGTAGGTTACGAGATGCACCGGGCGAACGATGTGGCCGCGGCTGACCACGATTTCGTTCAACACGTCCCAATTGCCCAGCAGCTCACCAGCCCGCCATTGCTCGGCGTGTAGCATCATACGATGCTCCAGCCAGTAATCTCCGCTGCGCAAGCGGGGCAGCACCTCTTTCCACTGATCTTGCCGGACTTCGGTCAGGAAACCAAAACGACCCAGATTGATCCCCAGGATTGAGACATCGGTCGGTGCGCACAGGTGTCCTGCGCGTAGCACGGTGCCATCACCGCCCAGCGCAATCAGCAGATCGAACTCGCCCTCCTTGAGCCGTTTGCGCAGGGTCGTGTCGTACAGCAAGCCATGTGCTGTAGAGAAGCCCAGGGTCTGTAAGTAATCAGCGATTTGGGACGCATCCTGTGCTGCTTCGGGCAGTTTTGGATGAGCCATAACCAGGACGCGTTGGATTTCGAGCAAGGATTCTGCCATGACAATCGGGCCAATTATATTACAGAAGTCGCTGGTTGCAGATGCCGCGAAAACCACACCGGCTGCAGCGCGCGGCCGAGTTGTGGGACCGCGGCAGCTCCTTACGCCGCTCCTGGGCGTGCATTTCCACCAGGAGCTCGAGCAATTGCTTCTCCAACTCGGCAGTGTAGTCGATCGCGAAAGTGCGGTTGGGGTAATGCAGGATGCCATACGCCGGACGCTTGCCGAAATGTCGCTGTACCAGCAGGCAGTAGGCAGCCAGCTGAAAAATGTGCGCGTCGTAGGGTGCGGTCGTTACTGGGGTTGACTTGACCTCCACAGGAATTAACTGCCCACCCGACTCTACCAGATAATCGGGCTTCCCCACCAACCCCAGCTCGGCGTCGTAAAGCGGCTGTTCTACCGGTCCCCATTCGTGGGTATCAGAGTAGATCACTCGACCGGCCGGTAAGCCGATTGTGTTCTGGCGCCGGCCTGCCTGCCACAGTAAGACCAGGGCGATGATGAAGATGATTAAAGCCAGGGTTAACATGGCGGGAGCCCAGTGCTGGTTGTATATCTAAATCAGCTTGCCGGTAAGGTAGAGCCCTATCAGGATCAGCGCCAGAAGGAGCAAGGCATACGCTGCCGCACGCAGGCAGCTGATCCCCAACGCCGCGCGCCCATGACGATAATGCAGCTCGCTTCCAGCGATCATTTCCCTCAGATTTTGCGACGGCTGCTCGCTCTTTTGATACCACCAGGCTCGCTGGCAGAATAGATAGGTGCCGATTTCGGAAGCGCGCAATGTGCGCATGGGTCAATGGTTATCCACCAGCTTGTCTTCCAGGCGTTGTAGGCTGCGCTCGAGCTGTTCCTGGCGCCTGCTGATGGTCATATCGCCACGGGTTCGCTCGGTCACGCCGCGCGCGATATCCGTCAGCCGGCGCAAGCCACCGGTGATGGCATCTGGATAGTCCATCGTAACCAACACGGTGTAAATGTCATCCATCCAGCTCAACAGCCGCTCGGCATCCTGCGAGTGACCCAGGCGTAGTAGATCCAGGCAGCGCCGTCGCAGCTCGCCGACTGCTTCGGCCAGGCCCTGTAAATACGTGGCATGTTCCAGGCTCAGTGTCTCGGGGCTGGGCAGTGGAAAGTCTTGCACCAGGGCGTACACGATACTGGCCTCGGCGAACTCCTTGAGCGCATCCTGGGTGTAACCGGAGTGGTACAGGTCGGCATAGTGCGCCAGGTCGCTTTGGAGTGATCTGACCAGCTCCCGTGCCTGCGAGAGGTGCTCATCTGCCAGCTCATATTCCTCACGGTGAACCGCACGGATGGCGTTGGCGCAGTGGCGTGTCAGCAAGCGTGTCTGAGCCAGGGCGCGATCGCGCGCGGCGGTGCGGAGGTCGAAGGACTTGCGGATGCGGTCGGCGATTTCATCGATATGTTGCATGGTAGGGCTGACCTGTATCAGTCGGTGCGCTTACTCGCCCGGTTTTTCCGGCGGCGCCGGTGGTCGGAACAGGTTGTCCGCCAGGGTTGGGTCGCCGGGGATCGGGATGGCGCCAAAGGCCGCCTCGTAGCGGGCCAGGTTTTCCGTCAAAGCCCGGTAGAAGAGCTTGGCCCCCAGCGGCGACATTACCAACCGCGCCGTCACTTTTGCCGGGCCGCTGCCGGGCAGCAGATGGGCAAAATCGAACACCAGCTCAGACGGAGAATGCGCGATACGCACCAGGTTGACGTACTCGACCGGTAGATCCGGCCGTATTTCCATCGCCGGAAGCTGAGGGCCGGAGGGGTGAGGTGGAGGATTAACCATCATTTGATCCTGTCATCTTTTGATCAGAAGTGAAACAAGGATGACCACTTGTTTGCAGCAGTCACCCTCGTCATCTAGGTGCTCACCTGCTTAGAAAGGAATTTCGCCGGAATCAGGCTCAGATCCATAGGGTGCATCTGCGCTGCCGCTCTGATAGCCGCCCTCGCCTTCACCGCGGCTGGACAGAAAGCGGACCGTGTTGGCGCTGATCTCAAAAGAAGCGCCTGGAGTGCCATCTTGGCGGGTCCAAATCTTTGGACCGCCGGTTGACAGGTCGGGGACAAGCCGGCCTTCGATGAGCACTTTACTACCCTTTTTTAGATATTGGCTGGTGCTCTCGGCTTGCTTGCCCCACACCGTGACGCGAAACCAGGTGGTTTCCTTGACCACGTTGCCGTCCGCCCCGGTGTACTGGCGGTTCGTAGCAACGTTGAAGGATGTCACCGCCTGTCCGGAAGGGGTGTAGCGCATCTCGGGATCCCTTCCGAGATTGCCGACGAGAATGAGGGTGTGATACATTGGGGTCTCCTTTGCCAGTGAATGGTCTGTCTTTCGTTCCGGACGAACGCCGTCCGGGGCAGATGGTAGCTTGGATTCACTGGATACAGAACAATTGTACCAAAAATTCTCCAATCGTGAAGGGGATTGCTACCTCATTCGTTCCGAAACTGCAGGCAATAATGGTGAAAAGTATTGCTCACCCATGCGCTGCCCAACCCGTAAGGCGCCAGGCGGATGTCATCCTGGCACCAGATTTTTTCATCTTTCAAGGTGTAGACCTGGCTCAGGCTTCGGCCTAAATCCCACGCCAGGGGGTAGATTTTGCCGCCCTTCTTTACATTCTTCAGGATGATCGTCAGGTAAGCTTTCGGCCGAAGGTGCGGTTTGAGCGCCGCATAGATGGAAACCAAATGATTAATGAACTCATCGTAATCTTCAATATTCCCAAGATCGTTTGGGTGATCCGAATAGAAGACATCCATTTTGGCGGTTTGGCGACGCCTTTTCTGCGTCTCCGCGCCGGGAGCGCGCAGCATGTTCCAGTATGGCGGTGAGGTGATCACGTAATCGATAGAGGCCAGGTCGGCTTGGGCAGCAAGCGTTTCGATTTGCGCTGCGTCCCCCAGGATGATCTCGGCAGAAAGATCAGCGGCATTGTCTCCCAGGCTGGCGCGTTCTTCAACAATCACCTGGCGGGCGATCTCGGCGTAAGCCGGGTTCAGCTCGATGCCATAGGAATTTCGCCCGGCGCGCAACGCTGCCACCAGGGTGCTGCCCGTGCCGGCCATCGGGTCCAGCACGATCCCCCCGCGCTTTGTGAAAAACTCGATGAATTCTTGCGCCAGTGTCTCGGGGAACTTGGCCGGATGGCGGATCACATCCTTACGCCGCGGCGGCGGGTTGTGCACGAACCAGGATTTCTGGAATTTGAGCCAGCTTTTGGAGTCTAAATCGTTCAGCCGGTTACGGTAAGCTTTGGGCATAGGCTACCTTGTCGCTTCATAAACATCCAGATCAGAGAAGTTCACTGTCATCGTATCATCCCCGCTGGCGCGGGCATACACGCCCAGTCCACCGACTTGTAGCACGGGGTCGCTTACGGTAAAGAGATATTGCCCGTTGGCATAGAAGCGCAGCTCCTTTCCCAACGCCCACACCCCCAGCCGAGACGTGCTCGGCGCGCCGGGTGGCACCGCCCCGCTGATCTCCGGCGGGAAGGGTGAGGATGCCTCGCCGCCGTTGAGTCGGTCCAGCCGTACCTCGCCGCGGCAGTTCAGCCCGAAGCGCAGGAAATCCTGCAGCGAGGCCAGCCGCACCAGCAGACCATATTCGTCTGCGCCGCGGCAAATGCTTGGGCTGGCGGTGATCTCCAGGTAGAAATCGCTCAGAGCCGTCTCCTGGCGCAGGCTTAAAAGATAGCCGCGTGGCTGGCTGACCACCAGGCTCAGCTCGCTCACTCCGAGAGCGGCGCTGCCCGGTCCTGAGCGGCCAAGCGTCCACAGCTCCGGCTTAAGGAAATCGTCTGAGAAGATCAGCGATCCATAAGCGGGGCTCAAATCCAGGGTAGGTGTGATGCCCGGCGTGATCGGAGGCAGTGGTGTGAAAGTGGCGGTGGGTGGGAACCACACGATCGTCGCTGTCGGGGTTGCTGTGGGCGGGCCCGGCGTTTCGGTTGGCAGGGGTGGCAGTGGCGTAGCCGCGGGCAGGCAACCCGCCAGGAACGCTGCCATCCCGCTGGCTAGAAAAATCACGCCGGTAATCCAGCAGGCACGTTTCATCATCGCCAATAAGTTTACTATAAGACAGTTTTGTGATGTAAAATTAAACCGGAGAAGTTACTCCCGGAATCATCGTCATCCATTCAAAACTTATGGAGAAAAAATGCGCAAAAGAGGCATTCTCATCACTGGCGCGGCGGGCGAGATCGGCGACTCCCTTATACGCTCGTTGTCTGACCAGGGCGAAACGCAGATCGTTACGCTCGATCTGCGGCCCCTCCCACCTGAAAACGCAAAGCTTTCGACGCATATCCAGGGGGATTTGATGGATCAGGCTTTGTTGGCTCGCCTGGTCAGCGAGTATGAGATCGCTACAATCTATCACCTGGCGGCGTTGCTCTCCACCCGGGCAGAATTCAGCCCGGAGATGGCGCACCAGGTTAACGTGGAAGGCACGCTCCATTTACTCCGCCTGGCCTCCGAACAATCCCAGTGGCGTGGCGAGCCGGTCCTGTTTTTATTTCCCAGCTCGATTGCCGCCTATGGCATGCCCAACCTGGAGACCAAGGCGCAATACCCCCGGGTGCGCGAGTGGGAGTGGAACTACCCTACCACCATGTATGGCTGCAATAAGCTATACTGTGAAATGCTCGGAATCTACTACAGCCAGTATTTCCGCCAGCTCGCCGCCGACCGTCCGGTGACGCTCGATTTTCGGGCCTTGCGCTTCCCCGGGCTGATCAGCGCTTTCACCGTCCCCAGCGGCGGCACCAGCGATTATGGTCCGGAGATGCTCCATTATGCCGCCAAGGGCGAAGCCTATGCCGCCTTTGTGCGCGAAGATACCTGCATCCCGTTCATGGCCATGCCCGACGCGGTGACAGCCTTGCTCAAACTGGCCGCTGTGCCTGCCAGGGCTCTCAGCCGAAGGGTGTACAACGTGACCAGCTTTAGCCTGACCGCGGCTGAGTTCGGCGAGATGGTGCAACGCTTCTTCCCCCAGGCGCAGATCACCTTTAAGCCAGACCTCAAGCGTCAGGGGATCGTGGATAGCTGGCCCGCCGGCCTGAACGACAACGATGCACGCCGCGACTGGGGCTGGAAACCCACTTATGACCTGGAGCGCTCATTTTCGGAATACCTGGTGCCCAACATAAGCCAGCGCTACCAGCCTGCCTAAGTGCATCTGCATAGGTGCAACGCCCTTTCGCGCGGACGAGGTTCGCCAGCACGTTGCACCTGAGGCAACGGGAATCCATAATCAAAACTTAGAGGTGTTTATTGACCGATCTTGGGATGACTGGCGATGCCAGGCCGGGGGTAGTAGTTTTATTTGGCTCAGGAGAAACCTCGCCCAGCGGGCGTAGGGTCTTCGATCAAGTACTGAAAGATCTTCCTCAATCGCCGCGGCTGGCATTGCTCGAGACGCCGGCTGGTTTCGAGCTGAACTCGCCCCAGGTGATTGGTCGTGTGGCGGAGTTCATCCACCACCGCTTGCAAAATTACCAGCCGCAGATCACCCTGGTGCCGGCGCGCAAGCGCGGCACACCTCACAGCCCGGATGAGCCGGAGGTTGTCGCCCCGCTGCTCGAATCGGACCTGATCTTCATGGGGCCGGGCAGCCCCAGCTATGCTGTACGCCAGCTCAGCGGCAGCCTGGCCTGGCATTATTTGCTTGCCCGCCACCGGTTGGGAGCTGCCCTGGTGCTCGCCAGCGCTGCGACCATTGCCATCAGCGCCTATGCACTGCCTGTTTATGAGATCTACAAGGTGGGCGAGGATCCGCACTGGAAAGACGGTCTGGATTTCTTCGGTGCCTATGGCCTGCCGCTGGTCTTTGTGCCGCATTGGAATAACAACGATGGCGGTGATGAGCTGGATACCAGCCGCTGCTTCATGGGGCAGACCCGCTTTGCAGAGTTGATGCGGCAGCTGCCTTTAGACGTGACTATAATTGGCATCGATGAGAAGACCGCTTTGCTGATGGATCCGAACGTCGGTGTCTGCCGGGTGATCGGCCTGGGAGGGGTGACCCTGATCCATTCCGGGCATCGCCACGGTCCGACTGGCCCCGACTTGCATGGCACCGGCCTGGTTGAAATTGCCAGGCAGCGCGACGGCCATGTGCACATCCACCGTAAAGGCGAGAGCTTCCCGCTCAGCGAGTGTTGCCCGTGGGAGGTTCACTTGACCCTGGAAGGGCTGCCGCCGTTGGCCTGGAAACAGGCCCTCGAAGCCCAGGCGCGTTTGCACGCTGAGCGCCTGGCTGTTGCCGAAACCCCGCCCGCCCCGCAGCCGGTCGATGGTGAGGTCGCCCCAGAACAAGTTCAGTCTTTGTTAGCCGCTCGCCAGGAAGCCCGCCTGCGCAAAGACTGGCCTGCTGCGGATTCACTGCGCCTACAGATCGCCGCCCTGGGCTGGCAGGTGGTGGATACCCCGGAGGGACAGAGACTCGTGAAAGGATAAGGAGGACTTTAACCACAGAGACACAGAGTTCACGGAGTTTATTAAATTGGTGGAGTATATGGAATTAATTCAGAATACTTCCAAAATCTCAGTGGCTCTGTGACTCCGTGGTTTGATCGCTAAGCGTTTTGGGAAATCACCGATGTTCATTATGGGAGGAGACGATGGAGATCAACAAGATTACTGAGGAGATTATCGGCGCGGCGATCGAGGTGCATCGACATCTCGGACCAGGACTGCTCGAGTCGGCTTATCAGATTTGCCTTGCTCGAGAGATGGCTTTGCGTGGTTTGTCGTTCGAGCAGGAGAAACCGCTGTCTCTTGAGTACAAAGGCGTGAAATTGGATTGCGGCTACCGCCTGGATTTCCTGGTGGAGCAAGCCGTCATCGTCGAGCTTAAAACCGTCGATGCGCTGCAACCGGTTCACGAAGCCCAGCTTTTGACCTACCTCAGGCTGACCGGTTGCAAGATTGGCCTGCTGATTAACTTCAATGTCCCAATCCTCAAACAAGGCCTCAAGCGTATGGCTCTCTGATCCCTTTTTTTGGTAAAATCTCTGTGACTCCGTGATTCTGTGGTTTTTATAGCTTATCTCAAGTAATATTCGATTAAGGGAAACAGCTTATGGATCCGATCGCAGCCTCAGCCTTGGTTTCCGCCCTGGGTACCGGGTTATTCGAAGTCTTCAAGATCGTTTTCACCAAAGGCCTGGAGAAGGGCATCGTCGAGCCAGTGGTGGAGCCGTTGCGTGATTGGGTCGCCCGTGGCTATGACGAGAAGAAGGATGCTGCCGCGCTGAACGCCACTCTGCTGGACGCGCTGGACGACCTGGACAAAGAGCAAGGTCTTGGCGCCGCCGACCGCCTGTTGGCTGGCTGGAAAGTGCTGGACGCCGGTCCGGCGGCGCGCCAGGCGCTGGCCGCTGCCGCGGTGGAGATGACCAGTTTTGACCCGCAGCGCATCCCGCCCGAGTTGCTCAAAGAAATAAACCTGGATGAAGCGCGCCGCGACCTGCTGGCGCGTTTTTTATTTCGCCTCCGGACCAGGTTGGGCGCGGCGGAAAACTACAAAGAAGGCATTGCTGACGCTGCCCGCCTGGAAGCCCGCGGCGAGCTGATCGGTCTGACACGCGAAGTCATTGCCTGGCAGGCACAGGTGGCGCGCCTGGCTACGGTAAGCGAGGCCATGGCTGTTGACCGCCGTCTCTCCACAGACGACGAACAGGCTTTGGCCAGATATCTGGAAAACGTTCGGGGGCAATGGAGCAACCTGACCCTGCCGCTGATCCGCAAACGCACTGGCGGCGTGATACCCGCCGGTTTAAAGCAAGTCTTTGTCCCCCTCAGCCTGCGCGACCGGCGTGCCGAGGATCAAGCCCGGCAGAAGCAGGAGCGCCAGGCGCGCGGTAAAGCCGCCCCGGAACGAATGCAAGCCGAGGAAATCCGCCCCATCGGGCTGGGCGAGCTTCTGGCTCGCTACCCGCGTTTTATCCTGACTGGCCCGCCGGGTTGCGGCAAATCCACTTTGCTGGCACGCCTGGGTTTGTCCTTCGCCGAGGATCGCGCTGGGCAGGACCTGGGCTGGAGCAACGCCCGGCTGCTGCCGGTGCTGTTGCGCCTGCGCAATTTCGGCGGCTTCCTGGAGCAGCATCGCGGCGAATTCATTGACCCCTCGCCGGGGGCGCTGGTGGCCTATCTTGAGCAGTATTTCCGCAGTGGGCAGCGCGTTTCGCTGACACCCGATTTCTTCGATCGGCGGCTGGCTGAAGGCGACTGCCTGGTGCTGATGGACGGCCTGGACGAGGTCTCGGAGAACCGCGATCGGGTGGCGCAACAGGTGTGCGCCTTCATCGAGCATTACGGCCCCAAAGGCAACCGCTTCGGGCTCGCCTCTCGGCCGCGTGGCTATGAAAGCGTCGAGTGGCAGCTTCGCCCGGCGGCGCTGGCCGAGGCGCAAGTCAATCCACTCGACCCTCAGGGTATCTGCCAGTTAGTCGAAAACCTGATGAGGTTGATTCAGCCGGATATACGCTTGCGCCAGGCCGACACCCAGGATATCAGCCGAGAGATCCTTGCATCCTCAGACCTGACCCAAATTGCCGGGACGCCGCTGTTTTGCTCCGCGCTTGTGCAGGTATATCTTCGTGGCGCTCACCTTCCCGAGCGTCGCGTGGATGTGTTGGACGAGATTGTCGAGCTTCTACTGGGCTACTGGCGCGTCCAGCAGCGCGCCCTGGATCGGGCGGAAGAGCTGGCCACTAAGGATGGCACCGGGCGGCGGTATCACACTGTGGAAGAAGCGGTTGAAGTTAAGAAACGCCGTCTTGGCGTACTTGCTCTACACATGCAAGAAAGAGGTCTGGTGGAAATCGACACTTACCAGGTTTGCCAGGTGCTGTTGGCCTATCTCAAGGAGCGCGAGCGTGCCCCTGATTTTGAGACGGCACAAGCTTGGTCGGAAAGCTTCTTGCTCGACTCGCACGAGCGTAGCGGCTTGTTGGTGGAGAGCGACCCCGGCGTGTATGCCTTTGCCCATAAGATCTTCCTCGAGTTCCTGGCTGCCAGCGCCCTGGTGCAACAAAGCAAGACCGTGGTTGACACCATTCTGGAGCGGCTGAAAGATGAAAACTGGGAGCAGACCATCCTGCTGGCCGGGGCGCATCCGAAGTTGGCGGAGGATCTGCGCAGTGAGATCATTAATCGAATCCTGGATGAGGCTCAGGGTTTGGATCAGGCTTATCGAGTAGATTGGTTAGTTGAAAATGAGCCAGGGGGGAAGAAAACCCCGTTCAAAGATGGAGGCCTTTCCCTGAAATGCTCGCTGATGGCCGGAAAACTGGCCCGCGATATGGCAGGTTTTCTACCGGGGC
>MGNS01000141.1:12832-13908 GCA_001795165.1 Chloroflexi bacterium RBG_16_57_11 | reverse complement strand
CCCTGGACGCTCTCGGCTGGCTGCCGACTGACCTGCACACCTCCGTGCGTATTGACGCCGAAGCAGCTGAAAAATATGGGCTGGCTGTGCCGAAAGGCGTCGAGCTGCCCTTCTGCATCGCCAGATATCCGGTCACCAACGCCCAGTACGAACGCTTTCTCAGGTCGGCGGATTTCGCCGACCCACAGTTTTGGATCGGGTTCACCCGATTCGATGAGGAAAGCCAGCCAATGAAGAATGACTGGGGCGACGAAGGCTGGCGCTGGTTGCAAGGTGCCTTGAAGGATAGAGGGATATCACCAGACAGCAAGCGCCTCTACCCCCGCTATTGGAGCGACCCGCGTTTCGGCATTGCCCGCCGCGGCGTTCCTGTGATTGGAATAACCTGGTACGAGGCCAGCGCTTACTGCCGATGGCTCTTGCGCCTGTGGGAAGGTCTGGAAGAGGGCTTGGAAAATCCTGGCTGGAAGCCGTTGACCCTACGCCTGCCCACTGAAGCCGAGTGGGCTTTAGCCGCCGGCGGAGACGAAGATGACCGGCGCTATCCCTGGGATCCTGCCGGTCAACTAACGACCGCTGAGGCCGAGATCATTTGTCGCGCTAATGTTTATGAAAGCCAAATCGGACGAACCACGCCGGTCGGGATGTACCCGTTAGGGGCAAGCTGGCCTTTCGTACTGTGGGACCTGGCGAGCAATGTCCATGAGTGGCAGGCGAATTACTCATCAACAAGTCACGATTACCTGTCTTTTCGGGGCGGGTCGTGGGGCCACAGCCATGAGGTCGCCCGCACAGCCCGCCGCTTCTCTGTCGCCCTCCCGAGCTATCCTTGGAACCACGACGGATTTCGGGTCGTGGCCTTCCCCAGCTAAGCATTTGTTTCCTGTGATCTGATCACTGCGTCCTGTCCAGCCCCCGCCTGGGGCGGTTTTGTCACTCCGGTACGGCGTTTACATTAAGTAGCTTGTGAAGACTTACCGAAATCTCTATCCGTTGGTGTACGATTTTGAAAACCTCTACTGCGCCTGCCGCAAGGCGCGCCGTGGCAAGCGTGATGATAAATCACCCCTCTCAAA
>MGNS01000141.1:12455-12824 GCA_001795165.1 Chloroflexi bacterium RBG_16_57_11 | reverse complement strand
TCCGTGCTATTATTTGTCACATCAGAGCCGGCCTCCCCGGCTCTGCCCGGTTAAAGAGAATTGTTCCTCTTCGAATTTTTTGAGGAACAATTTCTCACCTCCATGGTGTAACCCGACCGTTCGCCTCGGACGTCCGGCCTATGAAGGTTATAATAAATTACAGGAAATTCCAGCATCCCTTCATTTGGAGGTTTTTATGTCCACCCCCCTCACTATCGGCTATATCGGCCTCGGCCTGATGGGTAAATCGATCGCCCGTAACATCCTCAAAGCCGGCTTCCCGTTGATCGTACATAACCGCAGCCGTGGAGCGGTCGCCGAGCTGGTCGCCGAAGGGGCGAGCGAGGCTCATTCACCCGCCGAGATCGC
>MGNS01000141.1:0-12440 GCA_001795165.1 Chloroflexi bacterium RBG_16_57_11 | reverse complement strand
AGTCTTCACCAATCTGCCTGATTCTCCTGATGTGGAGCAGGTGACATTGGGTCCGGGTGGGGTCAGCGAAGCCGCCCACCCCGGGTTGATCTTCGTCGATAACTCCACCATCAAGCCCGCCACGGCGCGAAAAATCGCTGAAGCGCTCGGCGCAAAGGGCGTGCAGTGCCTGGACGCCCCGGTCAGTGGCGGTGACATTGGCGCGCGGCAAGGCACTCTGACCATCATGGTCGGTGGCCCTGCACAGGCGCTGGAGCGCCTCCTCCCGGTTTTCCAGGTCATCGGCAAGACCATCACCCATGTTGGAGAGAGTGGCGCCGGGCAGATTGCTAAAGCCGCCAACCAGATCATGGTGGCGGCGCAAATGGTGGCGATGGGCGAGCTGCTCATCTTCTCGAAGAAGGCCGGCGCCGACCCGCAAAAAGTGGTCGAAGCCATCCGCGGCGGCGCGGCGCAATGCTGGACGCTGGATGTCAAGCCGCCGCGCCTGTTTGACGATAACCGCGCTCCTGGCTTCAAAGCTTACCTGCAGGCTAAGGACCTGGGCATTATTCTGGAGACCGCACGCCAATACGGTGTGCCACTGCCCTCCGCTGCCGTGGATGCCCAGTTGTTTACCGCCCTGCTTCAGATGGGCATGGCAGAGCTGGATAATTCGGCTGTGATCGCCGTCATCGAAACCCTGGCAGGGGTCGAGCTGCTGGCTTAACCAGCCACCCGAAGCAAGGCGTGCTGAGTGAAAGCGTAGTTTGCCGTAATCGAAGCATGCCGGACATCTTTTGGTAGACTGCGTAGCATTTTCTTGCAACCATCTGCCGAGGGTTGCGTATATAGAGTAGCGATACGAAGCACACACAATTTTGGGGATAGCACATTTTTTCAGGTGCGCTATCCACCCCGGAGCAATAACGTGCCAGGCAACGAAGCCGAATGGCTGAGCAAAGCGCAACAAGGTGATCCGCAGGCTTTTACCTCGCTGGTAGAGGCATACCAGCGACCGGTGTTCAATCTGTGTTATCGCATGTTGGGTAACGCCCAGGACGCCGAGGACGCTGCCCAGGAGACATTCTTGCGGGCTTACAAGAATATGCGCCGCTACGATAACAGTCGCCCTTTTTCCACCTGGCTGTTATCCATTGCCGCCCACCATTGTATCGACCAGGTGCGCAAGCGGCGCTATCTGGTGCTTTCCATCGAAGAGTTGCCGGTTCCAGACCTACCGGAGCCTGCTCTGGGTGTGGAAGCCAGCCTCAGCCGCAAGGAAGAACAGCAGCGCGTCCGCCTCGTGCTGGAGACGCTCGACCCGCTCGACCGGGCGGCGGTGGTAATGTATTATTGGTATGATTTTTCTTACGAGGAGATTTGCCAGGCTCTTTCATTGACGATGAGCTCCGTTAAAAGCCGTCTGCACCGGGCCCGACGCTCGATGGCAGAAGAATGGATGCGCTGCCAGGCTGCTCAGCCTGTCCGCGGCGACCAAATGCCAATGTGCATGGCGCGGCAGGAGCCGGAGCCGATCCTGGCAGAAAGGATAACGCCATGACCCATCTACCCTTTCAGGACTGGCTGTTCGAAGACACCCTGGATGTGATACAGGCCGATGCATTGCACAGCCACCTGGAGACATGCGTTGAGTGCCGCAGTCTGGAAGGAGCCTTTCAACAGGTGGAACACAGCCTGCGGTCTACATCGCAGGTTGCGCCTGCCGCGGGCTTCACCCTGCGCTGGCAGGAAAAACTTGAGGTTGAGCGTGGCCGGCTGCACAAGCATCAAATCCGTCTGGCGTTTGCCTTCGGATTGGGTGGTGCGCTTATCCTGCTCGGGTCGCTGGCGATCTTGTTCTGGCCGCTGCTCGACTCGCTGGATGCCCTGCTCTGGGCCGTTGTTTACCAGCTCTATCTGGCCTTTACTGTTGTCCACCAGGTTGGCGGGATCTTAGCTGCCTTGGCCAGAGCCCTGGCTCCGGCGTTGCCGTTGCTCTTCTGGGTCCTGATCTTGGGTTTGCTCACGCAAGCGAGTGTGCTGTGGGTTGTTTCGTATCGCTACATAACGAACCCACGGAGGATTGAAATATGAAACAAAATCTAAATATTCTATTGCTTGTGCTGCTGGTGGCTGTCCTGGCGCTCAGCCTTTCTGCCTTCCGGCAAGCGGACCTCTCTATCCAGGCGCCCGGAGACCGGCTGGTGTTGGGGGACAACTACATTTTGGAACAGGGAGAGACCCTTGACGGGAACCTGATCGTGCTGGGAGGCATGCCACCCTGGAGACTGGATCGCGGGTGGAGAAGGATGTGGTCATCCTGGGCGGTAACCTGATGGTTCAGGGCTCTATTGGTGGGGATATCAACGTCGTGGGCGGTTTGGTGACTCTGGGCGAGAGCGCTGTCGTCGAAGGAGATGTCAACAGCTTTTCTGGCCAGCTGATCCAGGCTGAAGGTGCCACCGTCGAAGGGGACTTGAATACCAACCTGACCCTACCCTTCATTTTCTCTGCACCAGCTCGCCTCACCATTCCCAACTTCGATGGCGGGCTGTCGCTGCCAAGGCTGCCATTCTCCACCACGAACCGGCTGGATTTGGGCCTTGGACTGGCCGGTGGGGTCCTGTGGTGGCTTGGACGCTCGTTCATCTGGGCGATCCTGGCGCTGCTGGTGGGTCTGTTCATCCCCCGAAACGCCGAGCGAGCTGCTGCTGCCGCCACGGTAAAACCGGTGGTTGCAGGAGGCTTGGGCTGTCTGACGATGCTGGTCGTACCGGCGATGCTTGGCTTGCTGTTCTTGTCCATTTGTGGCATCCCGATCAGCCTCTTGGGTCTGTTCCTGCTGGTTGCAGCCTGGGCCTTTGGCATCATCGCCATTGGCCTGGAGACCGGCAAGCGATTAGCGCTCCTATTGAAACAGGATTGGGCGCTGCCCGTCTCAGCGATGGTTGGCACCTTCTTGCTTACCTTGCTCATCAACGGGCTGGGCGCGTTGATCCCATGCGTTGGCTGGGTGGTGCCTGCCCTGGTGGGTATGGTTGGTCTGGGTGCGGCGCTGGTCACCCGCTATGGCGCTCGAGCGCTGCCGGATGCCGAAGTCCTGACTTCGTCGGCGCAGAGCTCCCAGGTGATGGAGACCATCCCACTGCCATCTGCGCCGCCAGAAGAGCCCTCCTCCGACCTGCCTGCTGTGGATATTCAGCCGCCAGATGAGGAGAAATAAGAGGAGATATAAGACGAATCAAAATGCGTCTGTGGTCGTGTGGTGCCACAGGCGCATTTGTTTATCCCAGGAAGTGTAACGCTGCACCCAGCGCGATCAGAAGCTGTCCCAGGTGATAGCTGGCCATGTTCATTAATCGCCCGTAGCGAATTGGGCTGACAAATTTGTTCCACGCCAGGATTGCATCCGAGAGGAAGAAAAGCGCCGCACCGGCGCAAACCGTCAACGCATCGATCGAGGACCACCTGTCGCCCAACAAGGTGAGCATTGCCGAGAACAGCATCAGGCTGATCACAATCGTATAAAGCAACACCGGGCTACGCAGGCTCGTCTTCCCGCTCGTTTGCAGACCGGCTGCGATCCGCCGGTAGATCTGGCTGGCAGCCAGGGCGATAAAGATCGCCAGGCTCGTGGCAATCAGCAGGGATGGCAGATCCCTCGGCAGTTTTGGAGCCAGGCCGATGATGTAAGCCACGTGGGCAAGTAAGAATGATACCAGACCGGCGATGAACTGCTCTTTGGGCAGCATCAGGAAGACATCCCCCGCCAGTGAGAAAATCAGGCCCAAGGTAAACCAGATCATCCCGCCGCTCAAACCGCCATTCTGAATTACAAAGGTCAGTAAAGCCAACATCGTGGCTGGCTTGGCAAAGTATTCCAATTTTTTCCACTCGCGAGCAACTGCGATCCAATCCAGAACTGCCAGGAAGATTGCCACCCCAAAGAAGAAATAATTCATCTGTGCCTCCCGTTTTCAGTATCCGAAGCTTTTAAGGGTTTTTTCGTCGTCGCGCCAGTTCTTGCGCAGCTTAACTTTTAACTGCAAATAAACCTTTCTCCCGCTCATCTTCTCAATTTCCTGGCGTGCCGCAATGCCAATCTTTTTAAGCATCTGGCCTTCTTTGCCGATGATGATTGGCTTATGGGTTTCGCGCTCGACAAAAAGAGTGGCTTCTATGAAGACGCCTTCTTCGCCGCGTTCCGTGTATTGATCGATGCGCACCGCGATGCCATGCGGCACTTCGTCGCGCAGCAAGATCAGGGCGGCCTCGCGAATCAAATCAGCGGCGATCTCGCGTTCGTACAAGTCAGTCAGCTGGTCATTGGGGAAGAAGGGCGGCCCTTCCGGCAGGCGTTCAAGGATCGCTTCGAGTAGGTCCGGCAGGTGATCGCCGCGCCTCGCCGAGATGGGGATGGCGGACGCCGTTGGCGCACCTTGCTGAAAGGCGGCGCTGTGAGTTTCAAACAACTCCGTCGAGACTGCGTCCAGCTTATTCAATGCCAGAAGCACGCTTGCCTGGCGCTTCAGCCTCGAGAGCAGCTCGAACAGCAGGTGGTCTTCTTCGTTCGGCGGCTGGCTCGCATCAGCTACGAACAAAATCACGTCGCTTTCCTCCAGCGTCTGGACGGCCTCCTGGTTCATCAGCTCGCCCAGCTTATGGCGCGGCCGGTGCAGACCAGGCGTATCGACGAACACGATTTGAGCCATCCTCCCCGGTTTCTCCAGGGTCAGGATGCCCATCTGTCGTTTGCGCGTGGTCTGTGGGCGAGGCGTGACAGCGGCAACCTTTTGACCTAACAAGGCATTAATCAGCGTGGATTTACCAACATTCGGCCGACCCATCACTGCGACAAACCCGGAGCGAAATGGGGATATGCTTTCGTTCATGCGGAGCATTGTACACCGGAATAGCTAATCAATTGTTAATAAATAATGGTAATCGAATTTCTTGACCAAATCGCCTGGCATGGTATAATGAGTGTTTGCGTTTTCCGCAGGTATCGCCAGGAATCCGTTAACGCTGTAAACCCAGGAGAGACCGCATGGCAACTGATTTGCCGAGCAAATCTTACGCGCGTATAGAAGTAAAACTTTCTCTGCCGACTCTGATTGAAGTTCAGCTTGAATCGTTCAAGCGTCTGAAAGTAGAGGGTCTGGCGGATCTTTTTCACGAGCTATCACCCATCGAGTCATACAACAAGGGGATGAAGCTGTATTTCCCCAGTCGCACACCAGAAGCGCAACAGTGGGGTCTGACCTACTGGTTTGGGGATCCCAAGCACAGCATCGAAGAATGTGTCGAGCGAGACCTGACTTATGCCAGCCCGCTGTATGTTTCTGTGCTGCTGGCCGGACCGGAAGTCCCCGAGCCGAAGAAGCAAGATATCTTCCTGGGCGACTTCCCTGAGATGACCGAAAAAGGCACCTTTATCATCAACGGCACCGAGCGTGTGGTGGTTTCCCAGCTAATCCGCTCACCGGGTGTGTACTTCGAAGCGCCCCTGGATCGTTCCACCGGTCGTCGGTTGGCCATGGCCAAATTGATCCCCGATCGTGGCGCCTGGATGGAGTTCGAGACCCGCAAGAGCGATTATCTGACCTTGCGCTTCAACCGTAAGCGCACTGTGCCGGTGACCATCTTTTTACGCGCCCTGGCCGCAGTGGAGGATGGTCTGGATTTTTCACCGTCGCCTTTGACCACAGGAACCGACGAAGAGTTGATGGAGCTTTTCAGCGAAGTGGATAATAATCCCGATCGCCTGTTCATTGCCTCAACGCTGTACCAGGAGCCGGAGTGGGACCGTTCGCACGGCCTCACCATCTCCCAGGCAGCCTTGCTCGAGTTCTTCAAGCGCATGCGCCCCGGCGACCCGGCCACTCTGGATAACGCCAAGGATTTCCTTGAAGAGCAGCTTTTCGACCAGCGCCATTACGATCTCGAGCGCGTGGGGCGTTATAAGCTGAATCAAAAACTTGACCTGTATGATCGTGTGCCCATTACTCACAGGATGGTTTCCAAGTGGGATGTGGTGCGTTTGCTGCGCCGGATGATCATGATCAACAACGGTGTTGTCGAGCCGGACGACATCGATCACCTGGGCAACCGCCGAGCCAAAACGGTTGGCGAGCTGATCCAAAATAAGCTGCGCGTCGGCTTGCGCCGGATGGAGCGCGTGATCAAAGAGCGTATGTCGATCCGCGATCAGGACGAAATTTCCCCCATCACGCTGATCAACATCCGACCTGTGGTGGCTGCCTTGCGCGAGTTCTTTGGCTCCAGTCAGCTATCGCAGTTTATGGATCAGACCAACCCGCTCGCTGAGCTGCGACATAAGCGCACACTCTCGGCGCTTGGCCCTGGTGGTCTGCGTCGCGAGCGCGCAGGTTTTGACGTGCGAGATGTGCATCACTCGCACTATGGCCGAATTTGCCCTATCGAGACGCCAGAAGGTCCAAATATCGGTCTGATCGGTCGTCTGGCTTCATTCGCTCGGGTCAATGAATACGGCTTCATCGAGACCCCCTACCGTAAAGTGCGAAAAGTGCTTGATCGAGGCGATCCGCGTTTGGTTGGACGCGCCATCCGTGAGACCCTGACCAATCCAAAAAATGGCGAAGTGATTGGCAAAGATGGCGAGCGGGTGACAGAAAAAATGGCTAAGGCGATTGCTCGCCTGGATATCAAAGAAGTGCAAATTGTGCCTTTTGTAACCAGCGATACCGATTACCTCTCGGCTGATGCAGAAGATCGCTTTGTCATCGCTCAGGCAAACACGTTGCTGAATGAGCATAACGAGTTTGTCCGCCCGCGTGTGTCCAGTCGCCACCACTCCAGTTTTATCTTCTCGCCGCCAACCAGCCTGGAATACATGGATGTGGCCCCACACCAGATTGTGGGCATTAGCGCGGCGCTGATCCCGTTCCTGGAGCACGATGACGCCAATCGCGCCTTGATGGGCTCCAACATGCAGGCGCAGGCGGTTCCTTTGCTTCGCCCGGATGTGCCCATGGTTTCTACTGGCATGGAATATCACGCCGCGGTCGACTCGGGTCAGGTCGTTCTTTCTGAAGAAGAGGGCGAGATCGTTTCTGTAACCGGTCGTAGCGTTACCATCCGCACGCCGGATAACAAGCAGCGGGTCTACCACATGCGCAAATACCAGCGCTCGAACCAGAGCACTTGTATCGACCAGCGACCGGCGGTGGTCAAAGGTCAGCGCATCCACCTGGGCGATGTCATTGCGGACTCTTCCTCGACGGAGAGCGGCCAGCTGGCTTTGGGGCAGAACGTGGTGGTGGCTTTCCTGTCATGGGAGGGCGGCAACTTCGAAGACGCCATCCTGATCTCCGAACGCCTGGTGCAAGATGACCGGTTTACATCTGTGCACATCGAAAAGTACGAGGTCGAATCGCGGGATACTCGTCTTGGCCCTGAAGAAATCACTCGAGACATCCCCAATGTCGGTGATGACGCCATCAAGGACCTCGACGATCACGGTATTATCCGCATCGGCGCCGAAGTTGGTCCGAATGATATCCTGGTCGGCAAAATCTCGCCCAAAGGTGAGAAAGAGCTCACCCCTGAAGAACGCCTGCTACGCGCTATCTTTGGTGAAAAATCGCGTGATGTGAAGGATACCTCGTTGCGCATGCCGCACGGTGAGCGTGGTAAGGTGGTGGATGTCAAGGTTTTCACGCGCGAAGACAATGCCGATCTATCCGCCGGTGTGGATATGATGGTGCGCGTCTCAGTCGCTCAACGCCGCAAGATCACCGCGGGGGATAAAATGGCTGGACGTCATGGCAATAAAGGCGTGGTCTCGAAAGTCGTTCCGGTTGAGGATATGCCATTTCTAAACGATGGCTCTCCGGTGGATATCATCCTGAATCCGTTGGGCGTCCCAGGCCGTATGAACATTGGTCAGGTGCTTGAAACCCATCTGGGTTGGGCTGCCAGTCGTCTGGGGTTCAGGGCAATTTCGCCCGTCTTTGATGGCGCGCGGGAGAAGGAAATTGAGGCCGAGCTGGCCCGAGCCTGGATGATCGATCAAGCCTGGAAGAAAATCACTGAGACCGCCTGGGAGTGGTTGCAAACCTTCGAGTACGATCCCAACAACATCCAGGATGACGACGAAGTGCGACGCCTGTACATCGAGAACTGGCTGGCTGACCGTAACTATGATGCGTACCGGCTGGTCTCAGAGCCGACCTATGCTCGTCGGGCTGCCTTGGCCGAATGGTTGCAAGACCAGGGTATCGACGCCGATTCAGTTTTAGTCTTCGAAGATACTCGGATGTCCGTTTCGAACAAGCAGAAGAATGATGAGAACGCCATCAAGTCCTGCTTACGCCTGTGGTTGGTCGATCAAGGGCATGATCCAAGCGAGCTAACCGATGACCAGGTGGCCCAGAAAGCCAGCCAGGTATCCCTGCAAACCAGCACTCCCTTGCCCACCCTCGGGAAGCAGACGCTGCGCGATGGGAAGAACGGTGACCCTTATGACCAGCCGGTGACCGTGGGCGTCATGACGATGATGAAGCTGCACCACCTGGTCGAAGATAAGGTGCATGCTCGTTCGACTGGCCCGTATAGCCTGGTTTCGCAACAGCCCCTGGGTGGTAAAGCCCAGTTCGGCGGGCAACGCTTCGGCGAGATGGAAGTTTGGGCTTTAGAAGCCTATGGTGCGGCATATACCTTACAGGAGATGTTGACGGTCAAATCCGACGACGTCCAGGGTCGCGTTAAGACTTACGAGGCGATCGTCAAAGGCGAGCAGATCGAAGAGCCAAGCATTCCGGCTTCCTTCCGGGTGTTGGTCAAAGAGCTGCAAAGCCTGGGTCTGGCCGTGGAGGCGGTCACAGAAGCCGGCGATATTATCCGTTTTGGCAAAGACGAGGAGCGTACTCGTCCGCCCAGGCTGAGCACTGGCCTGCTTGCCCTGGGTGATGAGCTGTAATTCTGGTAGGAACCGTTTTTGGGGTCATTTTTCGGGCAAGATGCCCTCAAAAAACGGGGTTTTGCGGCGCAAAGCTCCTTGACGGCGCATTGCGCGCATGGTAAAATCGCTTTTCGTTGCCCTTCATATGTGATTGGACGGCATAACCCCCGGCCAAGCAACATGCGTTCGTCGTAATTCAGTGAGGCCATCTTGCACTTACGATGGCCTCACTTAATGGAAAAATATGTAAGCCACTTGTCAGTCTTTATGTTCGGAGGCAAACGTGCCAACAGTTAATCAATTGGTCCGTAAGGGCCGCAAAACCAAGAAGATTAAAAGCAAAGCTCCCGCGCTGCTCTACACTTTGAATTCAATGAAGCAGCGGCGGGTCCGGCAGGAGAAGGGCGCGCCTCAAAAGCGTGGTGTGTGCACTGTCGTGCGCACCATGACGCCCAAAAAGCCGAACTCAGCATTGCGTAAAATCGCCCGCGTGCGACTGACCAATGGTATCGAGGTCACCGCGTATATCCCGGGTGAAGGTCATACCCTGCAGGAACACTCGGTGGTGCTGGTGCGTGGCGGGCGTGTGAAAGACTTGCCCGGCGTGCGCTATCACATCGTGCGCGGCACCCTGGATACCGGTGGCGTCAACAACCGCAAGCAGGGTCGCTCGAAATACGGCGCCAAGCGCCCGAAGCCAGGCGCTGAGCCCGCTTCGAAAGGTAAGAGGTAGGAGGATCCATGTCCCGTCGTAACAGACCAGAACATCGCGAAATCATACCTGACGTACGCTATGGCAATGTCCAGGTGGCAAATTTCATCAACTATGTGATGAGAAACGGTAAGAAGAGCCTGGCGACGCGCATGGTTTACCATGCCTTCGACATGGTCGAAGAGCGCACCAAGCGCAGTGGCCTGGAAATCTTTGAGCAGGCCATGAAAAATGTCGCGCCTGTCATGGAAGTCAAGCCTCGCCGCGTAGGTGGCGCGACCTACCAGATCCCGATGGAAGTGCCCACATTTCGGCGCTTCGCCCTGGCATCTCGCTGGATCTTACAGGCCGCACGCGGCCGCTCTGGTAAAAGTTTCCCCGAAAAACTGGCCGGTGAGCTACTGGACGCCTCGAATAACACCGGCACAGCCATCCGCAAGCGCGAGGAGTCGCACAAAATGGCCGAAGCCAACCGCGCTTTCTCGCATTACCGCGTCTAGCTGAGGATCATCGCCGGAATTCTTGTCAGGTTTACCCATGGCTCGCTTGCATCCACTGGAACGGTACCGCAATATCGGCATTATTGCTCACATCGACGCCGGCAAAACGACGACGACCGAGCGGATATTGTTCTATACCGGCAAGACCCACCGTCTGGGCTCAGTCGATGATGGCACGACCGTTACAGACTGGATGGAGCAGGAGCGTGAACGGGGGATTACCATTGTTTCCGCCGCGGTGTCCGCTGAGTGGAAGGGCTATCAGATCAATATTATCGATACGCCCGGCCATATCGATTTTACCGCCGAAGTGCAGCGCTCGCTGCGCGTTTTGGATGGCGGGATTGTGATTTTTGATGCCGTCCAGGGTGTCGAGCCGCAGAGCGAGACCGTCTGGCGCCAGGCGGATCGGTATGGCGTCCCCCGCATCTGTTTTGTTAATAAGATGGATCGCGTTGGAGCCTCTTTTGAGAATTCGGTGAACATGATCCGCGAGCGCCTGGGCGCTAACCCGATCGTGATGCAGGCCCCAATCGGAACAGAGGCCTCCTTTTCTGGCGTTGTCGATTTGCTCGCCCAAAAAGCGGTTATTTGGGAAGAAGAGCTGGGCAAAGAGGCCTCCGAGATCGATGTTCCACCGGATATGCTGCCTGACGTGGAGGCCATGCGGGCGCAGATGGTGGAACAAATCGTTGAAACCGACGACGTCCTGACCATCCAATTCCTCGAAGGCAAAGAGATCAGCGTCAAAGATCTGAAGGCTGCCCTACGGCGGGCGGTGATCGCCGGCGTAGCGACCCCCATCTTTTGTGGCAGCTCGCTGCGAAACAAGGGCGTCCAGCCGGTTTTGGACGCGGTGATCGATTATTTACCCTCACCCGATGATATCCCTCCGGTGGTTGGGACTCACCCTAAGACCGGAGATGATGTCGAGCGCCCTGCGCTGGACAACGCGCCGCTCAGCGCACTGGTCTTTAAGATTGTGACCGATCCGTATGTAGGACGCCTGGCATATATGAGGGTCTATTCTGGCAAGCTGACCCAGGGCGAGATGGTCTTCAACTCGAGCAAAGATCGCCGGGAGCGGGTAGGTCGACTTTTACGCATGTACGCCGACCGGCGCGAAGACATCACCGAGGTGCTGGCAGGTGATATCGGCGCGGTGTTGGGAATGAAAGAAACTTTCACCGGGGATACGCTATCCGATATTAGCCATCCAATCTTGCTGGAGACGATTACCTTCCCCGAGCCGGTGATCTCTGTCTCGATCGAGCCCAAGACGACTGCCGATCAGGATAAGATGGCAGAGGCTTTGCGCAAGCTTTCTGAAGAAGACCCAACCTTTGTGGTTCGCACGGATGAGGAAACGGGTCAAACGATTATTTCCGGCATGGGCGAGCTGCACCTGGAAGTGCTGGTTGACCGTATGCTGCGAGAGTTCCGCGTTCAGGCCAGGGTAGGTCGCCCTCAGGTGGCCTATCGCGAGTCCATCACCCTTCCGGTGAGCAAGGTTGAATACCGCTACGTCAAGCAGACCGGCGGTCGTGGCCAGTATGGTCATGTGGTTTTATCCATGGAGCCTGCCGAGCCGGGCAGCGGTATCTTGTTTGAAAATGCAATTGTCGGCGGAATTATCCCAAAGGAATACATTCCTGCGGTCGAGAAGGGTGTACGCGAGGCTGCCGAGGGTGGTATTTTGGCGGGGTATCCCGCCACCGATATCAAAGTCCGCCTTTACAACGGTTCTTTTCATGAAGTCGACTCGAATGAGATGGCTTTCAAAATGGCCGGCACGCTGGCTTTCAAAGAGGGCGCTCTGCGCGCCGGACCGATTTTGCAGGAGCCGATCATGAAGGTCGAGGTCCTGTGCCCCGAGGATTTCCTGGGAGACATTTTGGGCCAGCTGAGCGCCCGCCGCGGCGAGATCCTGGGTATGGAAAATCGCCCAGGCGGCGTGCAGGCCGTTCGTTCAATGGTGCCAATGGCCGAAATGTTCGGGTATGCCACCGATTTGCGCTCGGCGACCCAGGGTCGGGGTGTGTTTACGATGGAATTTGATCATTATGCTCGGGTGGCGGAAAATGTGGCCCGTGCGATCGTCGGGAGCTGATCTCGGTTTGGCAATGGCTTGATTTGTCACCCGGAGACAAAAAACACTACGTTGCACTGATCTGTTTTGGAATGATTAAAAAGGAGAGAGCCTTTATGGCAAAGCAAAAATTTGACCGCAGCAAGCCGCACATGAACGTGGGGACGATGGGACACATCGACCACGGGAAGACGACTTTGACGGCCGCGATCA
>MGNS01000140.1:37424-37519 GCA_001795165.1 Chloroflexi bacterium RBG_16_57_11 | reverse complement strand
ACCTAACCAGATCCAATACCTGACCACACCCAGACCCGCCCCTACAGCCGATCATCCAAAAGTAAAATCCACATAGGCTTAAAACATACAGGTTA
>MGNS01000140.1:28109-37355 GCA_001795165.1 Chloroflexi bacterium RBG_16_57_11 | reverse complement strand
AAACAAGCTCCTGCTTTCCATCCCATTACACGAAATCGTAGTCCTTTGATATGTGCCTGGTGGTAAAGTAAAAATCTTCGTGGTAGGGCTGCCAGTTGTTCCAGCAGGAATTGTTAGAGATAAGCTGACGTCCCCGCCGCACCTTTCTAGCTGAATATATGCATCGTAACCGCTCTTGTTTATCAGCGACAATCTCACCAGCGGCCCGCCTGAAACATCGGGATAGGAAGGACAAATGATCGCTTCAAGCGTCGGTTCGGAGGTGTTTGTGGCGCTCGGCGAAGGGGTAAGCGTTGCAGTCGGGGTGTTCGAGGCGGTTGGGGTGGCGCTTGGTGTGTGGGTGAAGGTGGGGGTTGGCGGGAGCGGGGTGTGGGTCGCCGTGGCGGTCGGCTGCATCAGGGTGTTCGTAGGGGAGGGTGCTGCTTCCTGCGTCCCGCAGCCGCTGACCAACAAAGAACCGCAAAACACGATCATCCAGAACCATCTTACGCGCATCTCATACTCCCTTTTTGCACATCGGGTGTAACGCACCGGCGGACATCGTCCGCACGGAAGTGCGTTGCACCTAGGCAGACGATGATTTCCTGATTTTCATCTTCCCTGACCACCTGGAAACAGTCAAACGTCGATAAGCGCCCTATCCTGCAAATCATCCACACCAATCTCATCTGACATATTCGGGGGGTCCGTATACCCGTCGCGCCAGCTCCTCGCCCATCAGAATATCGGCCAGGCGGCGTCGCAGCTCATCTGGGCCAGCAGCGGGGTAGCGCCGTCGCAAGCCCGCCAACGCCAGCTCCCGTGCGGCGGCGTTCAAGCTGACCAGCATGTCCATCTTACGCCAGGATGGCGCCTGCCGCAATAGCTCAATCTGTAGCGCTTCCATTTTTGGGTGCGTGTCTGAATAATAACTGCCCATTACTTGAGTATAGTCGACATCACAGGTTTCAACCAGATGATCTATCATGAGCTGTCGACAAGACGAATTGGAAGCTTTCAATGATTGGCGCAGACACACATCCTCCCGCGCCGCGTTAAATTTCCGTCAGCCGGTTTGCACCCGGCCTGCCGAATTGACCAACAATTTTTGCTCTACTTTACTTTGCTTCGCTTTCCACCGCCCGGTATACAACATCGCCCTTGCGCACCGGCTCGTAGACCTTAAGCGCCACCTCCGTGCCGGAGCCGACGGCGGTCACTTTCTGATGGTCGATCTCCATTGAGCTCACGCGTTGCTCGATATCCGTGAATCGCCCGACGATGCAAATCCTGTCGCCGACCTTGAGCTCCCCTGTGAGATCAAGAACCGCCACGCTGAGGTGGTTGAAAAAATGAGTGACCTTACCCACGCGAATGTCCATGATACGATCCTCCATATGTTTAGGTGCTTAACACGTGACATGGAACATGCCTAACACTGAGCCCTCGGCTTTGTTCCAGGCCCGGATCGCCTCGGGGGTCGGAAATAACTTAACCCGACATTTATTCTTCTTAAAATATGCCTCGGCATCATCCGAGAGCTTGACCTGGCCGGTCTGGCCAGTCCCGATGATCAGCTTATCGGCGCCTTCCTGATAGAGATGCTTCGCTTCATCCAGCGAGATGGTGTGCGATGTGCCATAGACCGCCTTTGACAATTTCTTCTTGCGTTTCTCAATCTCTCCATCCAGACGGATGACCACGTCGTTCTCGAAAGTTTCTCCATCGATTTTGATCGAGCCGAATTTGGTTGAGTCAATCCTTGGTTTCATGATAATCCTTCCCGCCACTCGTAGATCGCCCGTGTATGGATCGGATAGTGGCTGTACGTGTCCAACCGCAGCCGCCGCCGGAAGCGTGTCTCCGTCGTGAACTGTTCCTCGGGCACACTGTGCAGGTATTCGACCAGCCTGGCGTGGATTGCATCCATCTGGTCACACACCTCAGAGAGCGAAAGGCTGCGTTTCTGTTCTCTCATCAACGCGTTGAAAGCATCGATCCCGCCATAAACGACCGAATAGCGAGGTGGTCGATGACCTAACAGGATGTGGGGCAGGTGTTTTAGCGCTTCTTCTTCCCACCAGCTCACGTGGGCCAGGATGTCCTTCACCGACCAATCCCCGGTAGCCCCCGGCTGCAACAGCTGTTCGTCGGTCAATCCGGCGTATGATTTATGGAACGATACCCAGGCACGCTCGAGCTTACTCAATACCTGTACTTTGTTCATACGCTCACTCCTTCCCTAGCCCCATCCTTCACGCAGTACGCGCAGGGCGTTGCCACCTAATATTTTACCAATCTCTTCTTCTTTATAACCTTCCACCACCAGCCGCTGGGTCAGCTTTGGCAGCTCGGAGGCATCCTTCAAATCATCGGGCGGGTCGGTGAAGCCGTCGAAATCGGAGCCAAGCCCTACGTGCTCGATCCCGGCAACCTGGACGAAGTGTTGCAGCGTCCTGGTGATGAAGTTCAAACCGCGCCCCGACTCGCGCGGCATCAGCCAGTAGTTCATGAAAATCACTCCGACCACCCCGCCGCTCTCGGCGATCTGGTGCAGCTCCCAATCCTGCGGGTTGTAGGGGTCCGGGTTGATCTCGTAGGCGCCGACGTGGGTGAAAATCAGCGGTGCACGTTTGCCTACGATCTGGTAGATACGCTTCCGGGCAACCGGTGTACTATGTGACAGGTCGATCAGCATGCCCAGCTCGACCATCTTTTCCACCACCTGCTCGCCGAACTGGCTCAAGCCATGGGTCAGATCGCGCTCGCCGCTAAACCAGCCAAAGTGCTGCAGGTTCTCCGGCCAGGGGTAGGTAGGAGCGACGATCTCGTTCTCGAAGAAATGCGCCAGGGTCAGGTAAGCTACTCCACGCCGGGCGAGGGTCTCCAAATTTTCAAGCTTGCCATCGAGAGCATGACCGCCTTCGACTACGTGGATGAAGGCCACAGGTCGCCCATCCCCCTGCGCCAGAATCGCCTCAAGCTCTTCCCGGTTGTGCGCAAATTGGGCGTAGGGTCGGCCAGTCCCGCGATCGAGGCCCTTTTTCACCGCGTTCTCCATCTCGTCCATCATATCGATAGTCACTTCGAAGTAAGGCCGGCCGTAGATGCGACGGAAGTTGCGCGGCATGAGGTAACGCAGCAGGTTGAGCGGCGGGCATTCTTCAAGGATGCCGCGCTCGGGTGGGTGGATCACCGAGAGCATAACGTCGACCCCGCCATCCTTCAAGCGCGGGAAGTTGGTTCGCACACTGAAAGGGTCAAAGGCGCGCGACGATGGATAGATGCGGCTGGTGAGCAAACGGTGAAACAGGCTGACGTTGAAGGCCGGGTGGGCGTGCAGGTCGACCACTGTCGACTGGTTGTGGATCCGCCGCCAACCTGGGTCCGACGAGTTATTCATGCGGACCTCCAGGTTTGATTTCGCGAAGATCGCGGGTAAAAAGCCGTATGAAGATCTCTTCCAGGGTCTGGCTTTCGAGCTCGAGGCGCACAAACTGCCTGGCTTGCTCTGGCTCGGATCCGCTGGCTTTACCCCATTTCACCAGGCGCATTTCCGCAGCCTTACCTTCTTTTTCCCCCAAGGCTTCAGTCCCTCCGTCGATTTCGATGCCGGTGATATCGCCGTCCTCGAATATGCAGCAACCGGTGTTGAAGTAGCACGAGCGGGTTTTAATCGTGTCATTACACGGGGGGTATTTTCGCTCACGCTCTTCGATCTCTGAAAGCAAAGCCTGTATCTTTTGCAACCGGTCGTCGACCTGATGCCCTTGCCGGTGACCCTGCAGGTAGCGCAGCTTGTTCAGCAGACTATCCAGGTGTGTCAGCGAGGTCCATACCGGGCGGTGTGTATGTCCTGCCACCAGGATAAGGTCCTTCTGCGCGCTAGCCCAGCGGTATAAAAATGTGTCCTGCAAGCCACGTAAACAGGCATCACGGGAAGGGCTGGTGTGACCCAAGTTGGTGATATTCTGGAAGTCACGATAGAGTGGCAGCAACTGGGGCGGTAAAAAATCAAAGATGTCCGAGTCCAGCGTGCCCTGGTGCCCGTGGACCATCAAAATCTCACCCGTTTTACCGCTTTCCAACGGAGCCTGCACGAGGAACTCACGCCGGATGCGAATGCCGGGGTAGATTGGATCCAAATGCTGCTTGACCAGGGTCTCGATCCGCCAGGCGCTGTCGTGATTGCCGTCTACTCGCACATAGCGCTGCGGATGGAAGCGCGCCTCGCTTTCCAGCACGTTAGCATACGCCTGCACAACCGCGCTGATATCCGGCTCTTCCCACAGCTCTTCGGCGTCGCCCAGGACCACCAGCGTGTAACCCATTTTATAGTAATGCTCCAGGGCTGCCAGGTAGGTCGCCTCGCAAAAGCGGAACTCGTCCGCCGGGGTGCGCCGGCCCTTGTGCAGATCGGAGAAGATAATGTAACGCTGGCCAGGCTCTAATAGCGCCGCACCGGTTGTCCGCGCTCGTCTCAGGGCGCGGTCCAGCGCACAGTTCCGGCGGACCTGGGCAGGGGTTGTTTGGGGAGATTTATTCAGCCAGTAAACGACTGCTGTAGTCGCACCCGCGCCCAAGGCCACGCCTGCCAGAAGTGCTCCGAATTGGGAAGTCTCTTTTTTTCGGGGCATGCTCACCTCCTGTTGTCTTCAGCGCTTCTCGAAGCGGCTGGAGAGCGGTGTTCCGCGCCTTAAATTTCGGGCTACAGAACCAAATCGCCTGAATGCCAAAATGACCGAGGGCGATCCATGTGAGCTGGAAGGCGAAGCACCCTAATCATATCTATATTACACCATTGAAGGTAAAAGTCAAGAGTCTGAGGATTCGAGGATGTTCCATCCCTTGAAGGGAAAACTGATGTACCGTGATACAATCCCCTAGCCTCGGATGCGTAAAACCTGACGGAACACTCGGATCAGGTTGACCCGGATCTCATATTTTCCTTCCACAGGAGACGATATGGCAATCCAAAAGCAGGAGTTCATCGAGCGGATGAAACGCTTGCAAGCCAGCGTGCGCCTCAGCGAATTAGAGGCCTTTCTTGTCACCGCACAAGACAGCATCTTCTACCTGACCGGTGTTACCTACTCGCCATTGGAACGACCGTTTTTCATCCTGGTACGCCCCGACACTGGCGTTGTGTTGCTTGCGCCGACCCTGGATCGCGATCATCTCGCCTCAGCGCCAAATGTTGACGAAGTGCGCGCTTATTGGGATTACCCCTCCCCTCCCGGTCTGGGCTGGAGCGATGGATTGCTGGAGCTGGTCGCGGGCATCAGGCTGCTGGGTGTCGAGCCAAGCTTAACACAGGAAATTGCCCAGGTCATCTCCGCCTGGCAGCCTCAGGCTGTGCCATTGATCGAACGCCTGCGATTGGTAAAATCTGCGGATGAAGTAGCTATGTTACGCCAAGCCGCCAGTTATGCGGATCTTGGTATGCAAAAGATCATCCAAGCTGCTTATTACGGCGTTTCAGAGATCGAAATCTTTTCGCAGGGGCGGGCAGTGCAGATACAGATCATCAAGGAGACCGAATTCGACCCGCTCAACACCAGCGTGCTGACCGCTGCCTGGCCGGCGCGCCTGGGAACCCAGCCGCACGGCGTCCCAAGCATTGCCGACCGCCTGAAGGATGGCCCGCACATCGGTCTGAGCTTTTTGCGCGCCAACGGCTATGCGGCGGAATGCGAGCGTACGTTTTTTGTCACCTCGCCCTCGCAGAACATGAGTGAGATGTTTACGCTGATGTTGGAAGCGCGCAACCGAGCCTTCGCATTGATCCGCCCGGGTGTTCCATGTGCCGAGATTGACCGGGCTGCCAACGGCTTTCTTCGCCAGGAAGGGTTGGGGGATTATCTCTTGCACCGAACTGGTCATGGCTTCGGCCTGGGCAATCACGAAGGTCCCTGGGTGGCTGAAGGCAGCCCGGACGTGTTGGAAGAAAACATGCTGATCAGCGTCGAACCGGGACTGTACATTCCCGGCCTGGGTGGGTTCCGCCATTCCGATACGGTGCTGGTGACCTCGGACGGCTATGAAAGCCTGACGCGTTACCCGACTGAGATCGAAGCTCTGACCCTGCTAGCAAGAAGATCCATGACCAGGTTACGCGGTGCACTGGTGCGCAAGGCTGTAGGTGTGGCTTGATTAGATACCGAACACTATTCTATAACGACGCATTATATGCTGCCTGTTCCAAATTCAAAGGGTTATACAATGAGAATCTCAAAACGATTGGAAGACGCTCGCAAGGCATATGATAAAGGCGACGTGACTGGTTCAGCGCGCGCCCACGGGCACAGAGCTATCACTCAGGCCCAAGAGGAGCATGGCGGCGCCGCCAGCCAGTACCTCGGAGAGATGGTGTATGGCGGGCTGGACGGCATCATCACCACATTTGCTGTAGTCAGCGGGGTGGCCGGGGCTAAATTGGGCACCTCCGTTATCCTGATCTTAGGTCTGGCCAACCTGCTGGCAGACGGGTTTTCGATGGCCACCGGTGCGTACCTGTCATCCAAGAGCGAACAGGAATTTTACCGTAAGGAATGGGAGCGCGAGGCCTGGGAGGTGGAGCACTTCCCGGAAGGCGAACAGGCCGAACTTTATGAGGTATACCGACAACGCGGCTATAACAAAGATGAGGCGCGACAGATGGTGGAGATTCAAAGCCAAGAACCGGGACGGTGGGTCAAGGCGATGATGGTAGATGAATTGGGGATGCTGGAAGACGAGCGTAATCCATTGGCCAACGGTTTAGCAACCTTCATCGCGTTCGTCATCGCCGGTACGGTGCCCTTGCTTGTTTACTTGATTGGACTGCTCGTACCCATCCCCGCCAACATAGCGTTTCTTGCTTCGCTTATCCTTTCGGGAATTGCGCTTTTCGCTCTAGGGGCGGCAAAGGTGCTGGTTACACGGTTGAACCCGATCCGCAGCGGGATCGAAATGCTGGCAGTCGGGGGGTTGGCGGCCGGAGTGGCCTACCTTGTCGGCGCGTTGTTAAAAGGGCTAGGCGGCTAGCCCAGCACTCCGGTGATGAAATTGCGCAAATCCGGATTCCGCATGCACATGTTGAAAGTACTTTTTCATGAATAACCCACTGAAGCCGAAAGTCAATGCTCACCAGCCTGCTACGCCATACACGGCAGCAGATTTACCTGTTGATGAGGCCGGGCGGATCTACCACCTTCAAATCAAACCGGAGCAAATTGCTCCCGATATTCTGTTGGTAGGGGATCCCGGCCGCGCCGAATTCATTGGTTCAAGGTTCTTGCATGATTTGGAAGTTGAGCACGAGCATCGGGGGCTGATTACCATAACCGGAACCTCAGATATTACAGGAGACCGGGCAACCATCATCTCACCGGTGAAAGTAACCGTAACGACCTCCGGGATGGGGACCCCTTCTCTTGAGATCGTTGTGAATGAGCTGGTTGCCCTTAATGAGATCGACTTTGAGACACGGACGCGCAAGTCTGATTTTCCAAGGCTTCACATTCTAAGAGTTGGAACTTCCGGTGCGCTCCAGGCATCAACAAAGCTCGGCACCCTCATCATTACCTCTTATTCGATTGGTCTGGACAATACAGGCTTGTTATATGAGGTACCCTATCCAGATGAGAACTGCAAGCGACTCGAACAGGAGCTAGATCATCTGATTCGAAGTGCCATGATCGCAGACTCTCGATTTTACGGAAAAATCCACCCCTATGTTTCTCGAGCTGAGCCAAGTATTGTCGCTGCATTAATGGAGGCTGCGGAAATATTTGGGGTACCGGCCAGGCGTGGTTTGACGGTCTCGAATAGCGGTTTCTTTGCCCCCCAAGGTCGAGACATCGCTCGAGTAATTCCCAGCGTCCCAGGATTGACCAAGGTCCTTTCCGCCTACGATGCAAGATTGGAGGGCCAACGGATCGAAAACATGGAGATGGAGGCAAGTTTCCTGTTACACTTCCTGGGTGGGCTCGGCCACTGGGCAGGCGCCATCTGTCCGACCATCGCCAATCGACAGGAGAACACCTTTGACCTCCATTACCAGGAGACGATCATCAGTGCGACAAAGGTGGCCTTACAAGCATTGGCCATTATTAGAAGCCGTAGTTGAGCCGTATTATCGGGTCTTTGACTGGCAAAAAGACGTGCCCTGGACCAACAATGGCACGGAACAGGTGATCGGGCGCATGAAGGTGCGCAGCAGAACCATGCGAGGCTATAAGACCAAATCCGGAATGTTGTCTGGGGTGATGTTAACTGGATCGGGCACTGGCTAGGCCACGTCAAGCAGCCTCAGATCTTCGCGCCGTTTGCTCTTCTGATTAATTTGCCCACCAATTTTGGGATAAACATCCAGAAAAAGGGGGTTGATTTTATGAGCGATATTTACTATAATATAGACAATCGAGATAGCACAACTGCAAATCTAATATAGGAGGGAGGTGGATACCGTGTTGTTCGCACCGAAGGAAAAGGGACAGGGCCTAGTTGAATATGCGTTAATTCTTGTTTTGGTCGCGATTGTTGTGATTGTCATTCTTGCCCTGCTCGGCCCGGCGATCGGCAATGTCTTTAGCCAAATCGTGAACGCGATCTAAAATCAAAACCCGTCGGTTGCAGTTAGGCAAAATGCCAGCAATCGGAAACCAGTCTGTTATTGATGAAGACCTTGTTTCATAACAAGGTCTTCAATTTTTACAATATCAACCATTTTCTCGCGAATGGATGGCGACTTTTCGGCGGTACTGAAAAACCGGCTTGTTTGGGGTGGTGGTCAAGAATTTTTCCATGAGAAAGGTCGTTGATCTTGTCTACAATGCTAGGACCTACCCATTTCCTGACGAGCATCCAGAAGTAACCCAGCGAAGCTTATAACGGCAAAGAGGTGCCGACATGATTTTCCAGTGCGCGTCGGTAAATCGTGGGGGCCACGGCCATGTCATCCATTGCCACGCCGAGGTTACAGGCCATCGTTCGCTCTGTGGAATCCTGCCGCCCGGGTTTCTTCCCGGCGACCAGTTCGCCTAGGTCGGCATAAATTGGCGGCACATCTTGGAAATAACCAACTTCCTTGTAGTGCATAAACTGTGGCACATCATCGGTGCAGAACTTCGACGCCTCTTTCATGGCTTCTGGGTGCCAGTAGGAGTCGAAATCAACCAGCGAGGCAAAAGCGCCGGCCTCCATCCAACCCGGCAAGATTGTAGCATGCGGCTTCTTGAGGATAGGCCCGGCGGTAACCACCAGGTCACAGCTTGTGACAGCCTG
>MGNS01000140.1:24694-27972 GCA_001795165.1 Chloroflexi bacterium RBG_16_57_11 | reverse complement strand
GGATGCCCAGACAGGCCGACTCGGGCCGCGCAAGCTGCCGAGCCGCGACCGCCGTGGCCGCCGCCGTTCGCATGGCGGTAATCCACACGCAGTCCATCACGGCGATGGGTACGCCCGTCTCCGGATCGTTTAGGATCAGCAGACCGGTGATATAGGGCAGACCACGTTTGTAGTTTTCGGGGAACCCGCTCACCCACTTAAGTCCAGCCGACTGCATAGCGGGAATGTAGGCGGGCATGGCGTGGATAAAGTTATCGCCAACGCCCGGGTGAATGCCCGGCTTGGGGGGCATTTCCACGCGGCCTTCGCCTTTTTCTAGAAAAGCCTTTTCGAGCAGGTCAATAATCTCGGCCATGCTAAGACCGACGGAAGCCACATCAGCCTGCGAAAGATAGAGCACTTGTCCTTTTTCCATTCTATCCTCTTTATTATCGAATGGTTTATCGTATCACATCTCAGAAGCTCAGTCGAAAAATAAACCAGGGTAAACCAGACCAATTGGGTAGTTGAGTAGTTATGCCGATCGATTGTTCTTGTCTTTGAAAATTAATTATTACTGCGAAAAGTGCAAATGAGTTGAATGCTTCCAGCCCAGAGAGCCGGTGTTCCCTGCATGCGTGTGTGGCACCCTACCCGATTCGGGCAGTACGGCGTACAATTGCCCTGGGAGGACCGAATAATGTCTGAAAACCCCAAAAAACCATTCCTGTTGTTTGGACGGTTCGCAGTTCCCCTGCTGGTCTGGCTTATCATCGGGCCAATTGCTGCGGTTATTTCATGGGTATTGTTGAAGAACAAGGGTAACCCGAAAAAAATCAATCAACCCATCCATCCAAGAATCCTGCGGCATTCCTGAGATCAGGTGAAAGCAGGAGATTAACCGACAGGGTGGCCCGGAGGTCCCCGGATCTTTTGGAACATCAACCGTGCAACCCCTACACCGCGCGGTGCGAGGCGGTATTCGGGAGCCCCGCAACCGTACTTTTGTCGCGATTGTGTTAGAACCTCAAGTTATTAATAATATAAAACAGCCCACCACACAAACCAGACCAGACTACTACAAGCATCGCCAGGACGATATGCACGGCCAGCGTTCCGGTGTGCTCATTTTCACCAAAATCGTCAATCATCGTGCACCTCCTGGGTTGAGAGGTGCATGATTTGTTCCAGCCCGAGCGGCAATAAAATTATTGCCATACCAGCAATACTAAGTTGCGTCGTCGTCGTGTCCTATTATTCCATTTCCTATAATGAGGAGGTCACAGTCTGAACAGCAAGAAACGGACCGAGCATTTGTATATTCGGCGCGTCTTAGGAAATGGACAGAGTCGAGATCCTAAGAAATGCTAAGGTGAATAGATGTTGCGCGAACCTGGAAAAACCCGAGTTTTGTTCACCATTTAATCGGCTGGAATTGGCCTTGCGCGAGTCCTAAAACCCACTGGAAGGCCCAGGACAGGCGCTACAGAACAAATAGGAGATTGACCTTCCAACCGTGTTTATTTTTTCACCGGCCAGCAGGGAATGAGTAAAGTGACAAATGACACGTGACACATGACACCTTTTATTGTAATAATATTCATACAGTTATCCATCAGAAGGGGAAGTCAGCCATGAAAAAATGTCCATACTGCGCCGAAAAAATTCAGGATGAAGCTATAGTCTGCCGTTATTGTGGCAGGGATTTGGTTGGGAAAGGTAGGGTGGCTGCAAAGGAGACAAAGAAGAGAAAGGGGGTTGGTTTCTGGTTAGCCTGGGTAGTAATTATCTTACTAACGTTTGTGGTCTGGGGCTTTTGGAAAGACATCGTGAATATGAATTGGGACTACTGGGTTTATAAGTTGGGTATTGGCCCTCAGGTTATCCAGGACAGCCCAACCACCAATAAGGTAGCAAGTGTGCCAGAGCCGACCACGACGCCATTACCTACCCCGAGAATAAGGTCGAACCCTACTGCGCGTCCCACTCTTCAACCGACACCTGGATGTAGAAGGCAAGAAGATAAACCGCTTACCTATTTCTTCGGGTCTAGAGATTGCGTTCAGGGAGTGGTCAGCAGCAAAGAATGGGGTGGGGAATGGGACTATGAGTATGAATGCAACATAGATAAATGGGATGATAAAGAACGTTGCGAGATTGTCGGTGGGCATCCAATCGGTCCCGGTGTGTTCAACGTCTACCTGAACAATTTCCCGGTTGCCTACGTTGACGAGAGCCTGGCCGACAGCATTACTCGTGGAGACTGTGTCCAGCTTTACGGTATTGTTGAAGCTGCAGAAGATGCTAATGGGAAGTATGCGATTATCAACGCAGACAGGGTTGAGCAATGCCGCTAAGTAGAACAATTTGAAAGTCGAATTGTAATATAATTGACTTAGGAAATTAGACGGGCTGGCAAGTGCGCAAACACTCACAGCCCAGACCGCCGGGGATACGGCGGCAAGGTGAATTATAACCGACCCCGGCAAACATGGCCGGGGTTTTTGTTTACCCGGTGGACGTTAAAAAATTCTGACGCAAGGGACTATAAAAATTCCTTGCGCCAGAGCATAGGCAAACCGCCATATATAGGGTGTCATCGGCCGGCAATTGCCTACATGTTGTGTGTGGCGAGGGTGAGACTTGAACTCACAACCAAGGGCTTATGAGTCCCCTGCTCCACCGTTGAGCTACCTCGCCAATCGGAGCGGGCAAAATGATACTACGCTCGCTAGGTTTTGTCAACGTACGTTTGTAGGGGCGAAGCATCCGGTGGATTATCTCCGAGTTTAATATTGACGCTCTTACCGGATGCTTCGCCCTTACTCAAGACGCGTTCAGCAGTCCTGCATACGCAACCAGCGCACGGTAATACGGCAGGATGCTGGGGATGAAGTGCCGCTCGGTGCGAGCATGCGGACCGATACCACTCTCGCCCCACACCACGCCCTGCCCGCCGGGGGCGAAACGGGCGCTGGTGCCGGGTAGCTTGCGTCCGATGGCCGGCTCTTGCCCGGAGGCCTGGCGCACGGCAGCGACCAGCGCACCCAGGTAAGGGTTGTGCGGATCGCAGATGATGCCGTTCTCCATCACTGACACCACCAGGTCCAGCCCCTGGGAATCACAGTAGGCTTGCAGCTCGGCGTACAGCGCGCCCAGGTCGTTCTGCGGGATGGGACGCACCTCCGCACCCAGAACGCCATAATCGGCAGTGATGTTATACACCCCGAGTGTGCCGATCTGGATGAAGGGGAAGCGCGCCTGCGATTGCCAGCCATCCGGGCTGCTCAGCGTTAGAT
>MGNS01000140.1:24344-24613 GCA_001795165.1 Chloroflexi bacterium RBG_16_57_11 | reverse complement strand
CCACGCCGGTGTGGCCGCGCTCGCCACGCGCTTCGATATCGAAGCGCATCACGCCACGGTTTTGGGTGCAAATCTCGCCCCACAGCTCATCGCCGCGCTCGCCGGTGCGCTCCCCGGCAATGAGGATATTGGGCCGGTAGGGCTGGCCACCCTCGTCTACATCATCTGTTTCGAGCATGCGCAACACATGCGGCGTGCCCATCGGCTCGATCTCGCCGTTTTCCTCGTTGCCCACCAGCAACAGGTTCACCGGAGGATAGGGCGGCCCC
>MGNS01000140.1:23722-24272 GCA_001795165.1 Chloroflexi bacterium RBG_16_57_11 | reverse complement strand
CACAGGTAATCCCCTTCCAGCCGGGGCTCAAACTGGCTCTCATCGGGGTCGGGAGCGACCACGTCGAAGTGCCCTGAGAGCATCACTGGCGCGTGCATCTGACCCGGGAAACCGATCAGCAAAGCCGGGTACTTGTTCTGGTCGTAGTAGCGCACGCCCAGCCCATAGCTACGGGCGTAATCGAAGATGAACGTCGCCGCGCGGCGCACCTCATCCAGTCGCTCCTCCGGGCAGGCGGTCACTGATGGAATTCTGATCAAGGCTTGCGAAAGGGCAACGATCTCGTCGGTCTTATCGGCATAGGCGACCTCCAGAACGGCGCGCGGTCCGGGGCGGAAGCGCACCGGCGCATCGGGATCCTGGCGGGCGTCATCACGGGCGTGTTGCAGGAACTCGCTCAGCCGCCCGGCTTTGCCGGCTTCGGCTTCGGCGATCCACTCCACATCGCCGATCACCTGTTGCATACGCTCCTCAGCCAGAATGCGCAGAAGCTCCTCCGGAACATCCTGCTGCCCTCCCAGCTCAGCCTCCAGCCGTAGGCGCAAGCGCC
>MGNS01000140.1:20394-23689 GCA_001795165.1 Chloroflexi bacterium RBG_16_57_11 | reverse complement strand
CAGCGGGTTGAGCTCATCCCACAGCCCCAGGGCCTCGGCCAGGGGGCGCAGCTCATCAATTGTCCAGCTCAAGAACTGGCGCAGCGGAACCGGCTTGGCAGTGAAAGGGTTCTCGATCTCGGCGCGCAACCCGTGCTGGGCGGCCTGCTCTTCGTTGCGACGGGCGCGGGCGATGTCTTCGGCATCGTAACGGAAAGCGCGGGCGAATTGCGGGTCGGCGTAGAAGCGAATCATCAGCAGGTGCTTCAATGCCAGATTAGCCCGTTCCACTTCTACGGGGTGCCCGCCATCATCGGTACGGACTTCGACGCGCGCCATCGGCAGGTTAATGCGAGCCATCAGGTTTTGGATCTCGATCTGGCGCGCCATCCCGTCTGTTGGATAATCGTCGCCGATGGCATACAGGCCACGCGAGTACAGGTCCTCGAGCTGCTCGCTGGTGACTGCGATCAGCCGTTCGACAGGCTCGGCAAACGAGCGCGCCCGCACCGGCGTCCAGTTGTTGTTACCAAAACGCACGCCGCGCCGCACCAGGTCATAAGACAGGCGCAGGTAATCCTCGTAAGAGCGATACAGGTCTGGCAGGTCGATGATGGGCGGGTTTGGAAAGGTCAGGTTGCGCACCGAGTCGAACCCGGTCAGGCGCACCACAGGCCGGCCCTCCACGGTCTGCGCCTGCAGCGGGGTGGAGGCGCTGGTAGCGATGAACAGAGCGGCGAAGGCGCGCATCAGCCGAGTAGCGGTGATGTAGAACTGGCTCTTGTAGCTGTCCAGGTGCAGATCGCCGCGCTCGGCCACGGACAGGTGCATGAAATCCCAGGCGAAGAGCGGGTCGGGCAGCGACAAGTTGGTGTGTGTCCCGGCAGTCGCCAGGGCTTCGCCGTACAGGTCGACACAGCGTTCCAGGTAACGGCGCTTGGCCAGGTGCCACGAGCCGGGGATCGAATCGTAGCCGATGGCGGTGGCAAAAAGCAGGTTGCCATGCCAGGCGTGAAGCTGCTCGCCAAACTGGCGCCCGGCTTTGTGCAGGCTGTTCAACAGGGCGGCCTCCATCAGGCGAGCCTCGAACACCGCCTCTGGCGGGCTGTAGTACGGGCGGGTGGCCCACTCGATCATCCAGTGGAAGACCTCGAGCTGGCTGTATTCGCGCAGCCAGGAAGAGAGGCAGTTGAGGCGCAGGTAATCCACAAAAGACTGCTGGCTGGGTCCGGCGCCCACTGTAAGCAAAGGGTGCATTGTTGAGTCGAGCAGGTTCCATTCCAGCTCGAAGCCGCATAACCCGCCATGGGGCTTTTCCTTAATAGCCGTCTCCAGTGCGAGCTGATATTTATCAGCAAAGCGGACCAGGTCGTAGGCCATCGTTTACAACGCCCCCAATCCTGAAATCAGGCGCTGAGCCGCGCCCTGGGTCCGCTCCGGTGGGGTAGCATACGAAAAGCGAATCCATTCCCCACCATAAGCCGAGAAATAAACCCCCGGCACGACTGCCAGGCCGTGCTCCTCCGCCAGATAGGTACCCAACCGCTCGGTATCCGTCCAGCCGCGCTTCTCTAGCCACGCGCCTACATGGATGAAGGCGTAATAACCCTTGCCTAATACGTAGGTGAAGCCATGCTGATCCAGGAAGGCCTGCAAGATCACCCGGCTGAGGTTGGTAGGCGTGACGATGCCGCGCGTCGCTTCGGCATAGCCCATCTCGTATGCCGCCATGGCCACCGCACCGGCGAAAAAGGAGGGGATCACTCCGTGCGAGGCGCGCGAGACGATGAATTGAATCACTTCGGTATTTGCGATCAGATGACAGTTACGGATGTTCGATCCGCCAAGACTCTTGGTGATGCCATCCAGGAACATCAAGCGCCCCCGCTCAGCCGGCTCGAATTGCGCCAGGAAAGCATTCAGGTCCATCGGTTGCTCGTCGGTAACATAATGATACATCCAATCGATCAGCACAAAAGCCACGCCGGCCTGCAAGGCGGCGTGGGCCAGGCGCGCTTGCTGGTCGGCGCTCAGGGTGTGCCCGGTGGGGTTATCCGGTGAAGTCAGGATCAGCCCGGCCACCTTGCGCCCGGAGCGGGCGGCGTACTCCACGCTGAGGCGGATGCCCTCCTCGGTGTATGCCCAGCCTTGAAGTGGGTCGCCGGGGGCGTAGAGCACGTTAGCGCCTACGCCATACGGCCCCCAGTTATACGAGATCCACGGGACGCGCGAGGTGATGATGGCGTCGCCTTGCCGACCATGTCCCAAGGCCAGCATCGCCTGGTAGGCTTTGACCAGCGCATCACGTCCGCCTACCGTGGCGGCCACATTGGCTGGGCCCAGGCCGCTGGCGGCATCCAGCTTCCAGTATCTCTCCGCCACGCAGCGGCGGTAGGCGTCCGTGCCATAGGGCATATCGTAAGCGGTACCTTGCTCGATCTGCATCTGGGCGGCGCGCTCCAGGATTTCGCGTGGCACACCTGGCAGGCTGGCGCCGCCGTCGCCTTGCGAAGCATCGAAAATCAGAACACCGGGGTTGTTCTGCTGGAACACCTTCAAGCCCTTGTTGATCAGGAACATGCGTGACGGCGGGATGGGCGCCATGCTCCCCAGGTGATCACTCACCGGGGTGAGGTTTTCCTGTGGCACCGCAAAGATTGGCTGATCAGTGGAAATCAAATCCGACATTCTTTCCTCCTTGCAATTGAAAGATGATTTCATTTATCTAAATATTTCGAACAGACCTTACGAAAATGGTTGCCCTGTTTTCGCTCAGCTTGATTTTCACCCGGCTAGGCTTTTGACCTTTTGGTAGAGCAAGTTTCTCCTGCCACCAAGACCTGTGGTTTTTACCCCCGGGGATCAACGATATTGGTTACAAGTTTTAGAGGCTCCCAGGGCTCAGGGTCAACGATCCCTGATATTGGAAAATGGGCGAAGCATCCGGCAATCCTACGCCCATGTTACTGAGCGATCAATTGCCGGATGCTTCGCCGCTATCAAAATTTACGGCTGACAAAATAGCGAGCCAGGCCCTCGAGCGCGTTGCGCTGTGTATTTTCTGGGAATTGCCAGAGCAGATCCAGGGCACTCTCGACGTAGCTCTCGGCATCGCCCATAGCGCGCTGGATGGCGCCGCTCTGGCGGATAGAGGCAACCAGGCGAGTCATGACTGCTTCGCTGACATGATTTCCACCCAACACGAGCGCCATATCCGGATCATTCGGAAAAGCCTCCAGGTAATACAGCGCCGGCAGCGTGATCAAACCCTGGCGGAGGTCGCTGGCAACCGGCTTACCCACCGTGGCCTGCTCGC
>MGNS01000140.1:17937-20362 GCA_001795165.1 Chloroflexi bacterium RBG_16_57_11 | reverse complement strand
AAAGCCATACCGATGGAGTAGCCAAAGCAACGCATGTTCTCGATATTCTCATCGTCGACCGGGCTGAGGATCGCGGCAGCCGTGGTGGCCAATTCGAACATCGAGGCAGTTTTGTCGTAGATCCGTTTATCGTAGTTCTCGCGACTGGCCAGCCCGTGGCTGGCGAACATTTGGGTGATCTCACCGTTGACGATGATCGCTAGGGTATCCGCGAACAGGCGCATCACCGCTACCGAGTCGGTCTCGGCGGCCAGCTTGGCGGCGCGGGCGAAGATAAAATCTCCGGTCAGCACAGTTGCGGCAGGCGACCACTGTGAATTCAGCGTGGCGATTCCACGGCGCAAGAAGGCACCATCGATCAGGTCGTCATGCACCAGGGTGGCGGTGTGCAGCAGCTCGATGGCCGCAGCAAGCGTAACCAGGCGGTTTTCGTCGCCTCCCAGCATCTCGCCGGTGAGCAAAGCCACCGCCGGGCGCACCCGCTTCCCGCCAGAGGAGAGTAAATGCTGCAGCGCCGCATCCAGGTCTGGGTGGCAGGCATTCGCCTGGGAACGCATCAGCGTTTCGACGCGCGTAATCTGATCCTGCACCGGAGCGAGAAAATTTACCGTATTTAAGAGTTCACCTGCCAACGAAATAACCTCTCCGCGCTGTCCGTAGTGGTTTGCACAAAACTGTCATATTCCATCTCGCGCAGTGCAGCGATCTTTTCGGCGATATAGCGGACATACGCCGGTTCGTTGCGTTCCCCGCGATGGGGGTGCGGCGTCAAAAAGGGCGCGTCCGTCTCAATCAGCAGGTGTTCCACCGGCAATTCCGTCGCCACCTGGCGCAAGATATCTGCTTTTTTAAATGTCACCGGTCCGGTAACACCAATACAGAACTGGCTGGCTGCGCCACGCCGGGCATCCTCCAGGTCGCCACTAAACGAGTGCAGCACGCCAGGTCTTGAAGACAGACCGGGTGAACGCACTACCAAATGCTTCTGCCATACCACCAAAATATCTAGCGCATCGTGCATGGCAGGCCGATCTTCCAGGCTGGCATCGCGCACATGGACAACTACCGGCAGCCCGAGATCTGCTGCCAGGTCGAGCTGCTGCTCGAAAACCTCGATTTGAACGGAGCGCTCCGTGCGCTGCCAGTAATAATCGAGCCCGATCTCACCGATTCCGACCACCTTCGGCTGGGCAGCCAGGTTGCGCAACTCGTCCAGGGTGGTATCGCTCCAGCCCGAGGCGTCATTCGGATGAACGCCTACTGCAGCGAATACGCCCGGGAATGCTTGCGCGAGCTCCACCGCGGCCCGGCTGGTCTGCAGATCTATACCCGGGTTCAATATCCGGTTTACACCGGCCTGCTCGGCACTACGAAGCACTGCGGCTCGATCGAGATCAAAGCTGTCAAAGTTCAAATGGCAGTGGGTGTCAACCAGCACCGACCACGTTCCTTACAGGCTCGATAAAACTCGGTACCTGATAAGTGCGAATCATTACAAACTATTATATCAGGGGAAAGGTAAGGAAGGTAGGGCGACGAAATTTTTAGACATTTTTACTGGTAATTGACCAGACAACCCGATCCAAAGTTCCCCTATTGCACAAACCAGGAATTTGTCGTATAAATGGGCAACTTTTCTGGACCGGAGCCAGCAGCCATGAATTTCGTCTATTTATCCCCGCATTTTCCCCCGAATTATTACCAGTTTTGCGTAAACTTGCGCCAGCTCGGCGCCAACGTGCTGGGCCTGGCAGACGAGCCTTATGACCTGCTCAATCCTGGGCTGAAAGACGCCCTGACAGAATACTACAAAGTCAACGACATGCACAGCTACGACGAATTGCTGCGCGCCCTGGGTTATTTCACCCACCATTACGGTAAGATCGACCGGATCGATTCGCTGAACGAATATTGGCTTGAGACCGAGGCCGAATTGCGCACCGATTTCAACATCCCTGGATTGAAGACCCCGGATATGCCGCGCATCAAGCGCAAATCGCACATGAAGCAAGCCTATATCAAAGCCGGTATCCCGGTAGCACGAGGCAAGGTGGTGCACACCCTAGCAGATGCCAGGCGTTTGATCCGCGAAGTGGACTACCCGGTAGTCGCCAAGCCGGATATCGGCGTAGGCGCGGCCAAGACGTATAAAATCCACAACCCGGATGAGCTACAGAAGTTCTTCGAGCAAAAACCGCCCATCGATTACATCCTGGAAGAGTTTATCCTCGGCTCGATCTGCTCCTTCGATGGGTTGGCCGACGGGGATGGCAATCTGGTGTTTTACACCGCACACCAATAAAGCCAGGGGATCATGGAGACAGTGATCAACGATGATATCGTGTACTACTACTCCTTGCGTGATATCCCTGCCGACCTGGAAGACGCCGGGCGCAAAACACTGCGCGCCTTTGATGTGCGTGAG
>MGNS01000140.1:17549-17922 GCA_001795165.1 Chloroflexi bacterium RBG_16_57_11 | reverse complement strand
GAGTTCTTCCGCACCCGCGAGGACGATCGCATCGTGGCCCTGGAAGTGAATATGCGCCCGCCAGGCGGGATGACCACGGATATGTTCAACTTCGCCAACGATATCGATGTTTATCGCGAGTGGGCCAACATTATCGTGTATAACATGTTCACTGCCGAATACTCGCACAAATACCATTGCTGCTATATCGGACGAAAATTCAACCGCCAGTACGCCCACACACATGAGCAAATCCTGGAGGCCTTCGGGCCTGCAATCGTGCACCACGAACAAGTCAGCGGCGTGTTCAGCAGCGCCCTGGGCGAGTTAGGCTACCTGGCTCGCTCACCCGACCTGGAAGAGATCTACGCGATCATTGAATACATTCACAAAT
>MGNS01000140.1:0-17441 GCA_001795165.1 Chloroflexi bacterium RBG_16_57_11 | reverse complement strand
CAGATATCTTGGTAATAACTCCAGCCAGACCCGCACGGCATGGCGGAAAAGGAGCCTGTCAAATGCATGTTGAATACCATAGATGGTGGAGCCCCAGCCTGGGCCAGGATATGGAGCTCAAGGTTTATGGCCACTACGGCAAACCAGTGATTGCCTTCCCGGCCCAGGGCGGGCGGTTCTACGAGTATGAGGACTTCGGCATGGTTACAGCCGTGCGCAGCTACATCAACAGCGGTAAGATCAAGCTGTTCACCGTAGACAGCATCGACAACCAATCCTGGGCCAATTGGGGTGCCCACCCGGCTGACCGGGCGCGCCGACATCAGGATTACGACCGCTACATCGTCGATGAAGTCGCTCCGTTCATCCACCAACACTGCGGTGGAGACGCCAAGTGCCTGGCGACCGGGGTGAGCATGGGCGCCTACCATGCGGTCAACTTCTTTTTCCGGCATCCGGAGGTGTTCAACGCCCTCATTGCCATCAGCGGTCTGTACCAGCTCAGCATGTTCGTTGGCGATTACAGCGATGAGAACGTGTATTTCAACAGCCCGCTGGCTTATCTACCCAACCTGAACGATCCCTGGTATCTCGACCAGTATCGCCAGAGCCAGATCATCGTGTGCTGCGGGCAAGGCGCCTGGGAAGACGCCATGCTGGCCGACACCTACACCCTCAAGCGTATTCTGGGGGAGAAGGAAATCCCCGCCTGGATCGACATCTGGGGACACGATGTAAACCACGATTGGCCCTGGTGGCGGGTGATGGCGCCTTATTTCCTGGAGCATGTGGTTTAGCTTGAACTTTCCAAACTTATATAATACTGGCTTGACCAGGAGTTTATTGCTCACGGTGAAAATCAGACAACGGATTTGAGTAACGGATTGAGCGGATTATCGGTTCAATGCTACTGTTCATGTGGCAAAAACAAAAGTAGAATCCGTTCAATCCGTTCGGTAAATCCGCTGTCAGCGTTTGCAGGTGTGTAAAATTCAACCGATCAGCATAATTTCTGTTAATTCCATGTGTCTCGAGGCGTATAGCTCGTTTATTCCGGATAAAACTAAGAACGGAGTTTAGGTAAATAATAATTATGGATGAGATCATCGTCGCATTTCAAGGTGAACCCGGGGCATATTCCGAGCTGGCCGCATTGGAGTTCTTCGCTCCCGCCACGGTGCAGACGCGGCCGTGCCAAACCTTCGACGAGGCCTTCCAGGCGGTGAGCCAGGGTACCTGCACGCATGGCGTACTGCCGATCGAGAATTCGTTAGCCGGCAGCATACACCGCAACTACGATCTTCTGCTCCAACATGACTTGTATATCGTTGGTGAATACCCGCTGCGTGTACAGCACTGCCTCTTGGCGCTGCCAGGAAGCAGGATCGAGGACATCCACCGAATTTATTCTCACCCGCAGGCGCTGGCACAGTGCGAGAAGAACCTCAAGCGCCTGGGTGTGGAGGTGGTGCCAGAAGCGGACACTGCCGGCAGCGCCCGGCTGGTCCGAGAGCTAAATGACCCTCACGCCGGGGCGCTGGCCTCACGGCGTGCAGCCCAGGTGAATAGCTTGCAAATCCTGGCAAAAAATATGGAAGACGACCCGGCAAACTACACTCGGTTTCTGACTCTGGCACGCCAACCTGCTGAGATTCCGGACACCGAAGTTGGCGATTATAAGACTTCGATCGTGTTCAGCCTGAAGAACTATCCCGGCGTGCTGTTCAAGGCGCTGGGAGTATTTGCTCTGCGAGAGATCGACCTGACCAAGATCGAATCTCGGCCAATCCCGGGTCATGTGTGGGAATATATGTTTTACATCGACTTCGCCGGGCACCAGGCACAGCGCAACTGCCAGCGCGCTCTGGAGCATTTGGGGGAGCTGGCTACGTATCTGCGCGTGCTGGGGTCGTATCCCCGGCGCCGCCTGGAAGATGAGGTAAACGCATGAACCCCCCGACCGATAAAATCTATCTGGATTTCGCCGCTACCACCCCGGTGGACGAGCGTGTGCTGCAGGCCATGCTGCCTTATTTCAGCAGGATCTTCGGCAATTCATCCTCGGTGCATGCCTACGGCCAGCAAGCCGAGGCAGCGCTGGAAAACGCTCGCCAGACCCTGGCCGAAGGCTTGAATTGTTCTCCCGGCAAGGTGATCTTTACCTCCTGCGGCTCGGAGAGCGACAACCTGGCGTTGCGCGGGGCAGCGCTGGCCAGGCGCGCCAGGAACAGCGCTGATCACCTGCTGATCAGCCCGGTGGAGCATCATGCCGTGCTGCGTACGGCCCAGCAAATGGCGCGCCTGCACGGCTTCGAGGTCGAGTACCTGCCGGTGGATGAAACAGGCCGGGTTAGCCCGCAGGATGTAGCCGACCGCCTGCGACCGACTACCGCCATCGTGTCTGTGATGTACGGCAACAACGAAATTGGCACGATCAATCCTATCCGCGAGATCGGCGCGGTATGCCGGGAGCGCGGAGTCATATTCCATACTGATGCGGTTCAGGCGGCTGCCTATCTGCCTGTGGATGTAGAAGAGTTGAATATAGACCTGCTTGCGCTGGGTGCGCATAAATTCTACGGGCCAAAAGGCGTGGGCGCGCTGTACGTGCGCAATGGCACGCCGATCCTGCCAGTGCTGACGGGTGGAAGCCAGGAATCCGGTCTGCGTGCTGGAACGCACAATATCCCCTACATCGTGGGGATGGCGGAAGCATTCCACCTGGCGCAGGTTGAGCGCGACCAGCGCATCGCCCACCTGCAGCCGCTGCGCGACCGGATCATCGCGCGTGTGCTGGAGGAGATCCCCGAGGCGCAACTCACCGGGCACCTCAGCCTGCGCCTACCCAACCATGCCAGCTTTGTCTTCCGTAACGTGGACGGTAACGCGCTGCTGATGATGCTGGATTTGGAAGGCTTTGCCTGCTCATCCGGCTCGGCCTGCAAGACCGGCGACCCCGAGCCATCCGAGGTGCTGACCAGCCTGGGTTTCAGCCGCGAATGGGCTTTAGGCTCGCTGCGGGTCACATTGGGTACCAGCACCACTGTTGAGCAGGTGGAGGCTTTTCTGGATCGCATGCCGGCAATGGTGGAACGCGTTCGTGCCTTCCGGTAGGGGCGGGTCTGCACCTATCCACACCTTCCAATCACCCATCCCCAGACCCGCCCCTACGCCAGCAACATGCCCTCTGGTAATGGCGGGTCTACACCTATCCACACCTTCCAATCACCCATCCCTAGACCCGCCCCTACGCCAACAACATGCCCTCCGGTAGGGGCGGATTTGCACCTATCCACACCTTCCAATCACCCATCCCCAGACCCGTCCCTACGCCAGCAACACGCCCTCCGGTAGGGGCGGGTCTGCACCTAACCACACCTTCCAATTACCCATCCCCAGACCCGTCCCTACGCACCGCGTTCGTGCCATCCGGCAATTGTGCATGAGAGAATGGCGTGATTTGCCCGCCGGATGCTTCGCCCGTACGCGCATTCTCGTATACGCCCCAGCAGGTATAATATCCCTATGAATACCCCTCCCCGTGTGGTCGTTGCCATGAGTGGCGGCGTGGATAGCTCGGTAGCCGCCGCCCTGCTGCAAGAGCAGGGCTATGAAGTCATCGGGATGATGATGCGCCTGTGGAGCGAAAGCGGTCGGCAAGACGACAACCGCTGCTGCACGCCCGACGCCATGGCCCAGGCGCGGCGGGTGGCGGCGTTGCTGAACATCCCCTTCTACGCCGTGGATGCACAGCAGGTGTTTTTCGAGACGGTGGTGCACTCTTTCAAGGATGGCTATGCGCAAGGGATCACACCCAACCCATGCCTGACCTGCAACCGCTCCATACGTTGGGACTTTCTGCTGCGGCGCGCCTTGGCGCTCGGCGCCGATTACATGGCCACAGGACACTATGCCCGTCTACGTCGGGGCCGACTACGTCGGGACCGACTACGTATGGACCGCTTGCATCGGGACTCAACCCACCCAGATGGCTCAGCGATCCAGATCCTGCGTGCCACGGATAGCGGGAAAGACCAGTCCTATGTGCTGCACGTGCTCGGTCAAGAGCAGCTCAACCACGCCTTGTTCCCGCTGGGCGAATACACAAAGCCGCAGGTGCGCGAGCTGGCGCGCAAGTTCGGTTTACCCGTGGCGGAGCGTCCCGAGAGCCAGGATTTGTGTTTTTTGGGTCAAGAGGATTACCGCACTTTCCTGCAACGTAATGTCCCTGGCATCCAACAACCCGGACCGATATTGAACTCGCAGGGCGAGATGATTGGGGAACATCAAGGGCTGGCCTTCTTCACCATCGGACAGCGCAAAGGACTCGGGCTTACCAGCCAGCGCCCGACATATGTACTGGCCAAAGACCTCAAGCGCAACGCCCTGGTCGTTGGCGGTGCAGATGAGCTCGGCCAGAGTGAGCTGGTCGCCTGGCCGGCGCATTGGGTCTCCGGCCAGGCACCGGCAGAAGATGAAAACCGCGCCCAGGTGAAAATCCGCTATACAGCGCCGCTGGCCTGGGGGTGGGTCAGGCTGCTCCCCGAAGGGCGCATCCGGGTGCGCTTCGATGAACCGCAGCGGGATATCACACCCGGACAGGCTGCCGTGATTTACGTTGGCGAAGTATGTCTGGGGGGAGGGATTATACAATCATGACGCTACCAGCATTGCTCTTCGGATTTATCCTATCCAGCGCTTACGGCGCAGCCTTCCATTTGTGGCGGGGGGGCGGCCCCGGCCGCTTGCTACTGGATTTGTTCCTGGCCTGGAGTGGATTCGCCCTCGGACAGATCCTGGGCGATTCTCTTGAGGTGTCTTTCGGCCGCCTGGGCTCGCTTCACATTGGCCTGGCGACGATCCTCAGCCTGGCGTTCTTATTCGTCGGCTATTGGCTGAGCAAGGCGCCGGAGAAAAAATAAAATGGGCGACCTGGTCAAGTCGCCCATCTGAGTTTTCGTTATTAGTATGTCGTTCTTAGATTATGGTCACCCGAGCAGCCTGGAGACCTTTCGGCCCTTGCTCGATGCTGAACTCCACCTTCTGGCCTTCCTGCAAGCTGCGGTAGCCGTCGGTTTGGATGGCGGTGTAATGCACAAATACATCCGCCCCACCCTCACGCTCAATGAAGCCATAACCCTTGCTCGCATTGAACCACTTGACTGTGCCAACTACACGATCGTCCATGATAAAACTTCTCCTTACGTTGAACTGAAAATTGGTTGAGGCCGTTGCTTTCCACTACCGTCGCGCTACTGTTATAGTCCGCAATTAACGCAAGACCGGCCCGAACACGTACTGTATTCAGACCGGCAACCACGACCGCAGAAAGAACAACACGTGCCACCTACAAGTTTTAGTTTATCAGCCTTGAATGAATTCGTCAAGGTTTTCTATTTTTAGGGTCAATATGGTAAGATAAGCGGCTGGACCGGCAATCATATGACAGAAAATATCCAACCAACTCCGTACGCGCGCCTCGGGGACCTGGCCCAACTGGTCAGTCCTACCAACAAAATCTTTATCATTCGCCTTACCACCGGGGAGGAATTGCACACGCATCGGGGCATCTTACGTCATGATGACCTGATCGGCCAGCCCTGGGGAGGCCAGGTCTTCACCCACCTGGGGAAGATGTACTTTCTCCTGCAGCCCTCGCTGAGCGATGTGCTGCGCGACCTGAAGCGCAATACGCAGATCATGTATCCCAAGGATATTGGCTTCGTGCTGGTGACGATGGGGATCGGCCCTGGTGTCCACGTTGTGGAAGCCGGCACCGGCTCCGGCGCGCTGACCATCGCCATGGCCTGGGCGGTCGGGCAGGATGGGCGAGTGACATCCTACGACCAGCGCCCGGAGATGCAAAACCTGGCGCGCAAGAACCTGGAGCGGCTCGGGTTGCTCGAGCGAGTATGTTTTAAGGAGCGGGATATCGCTGAGGGCTTCGATGAGCAAAATGTGGATGCCCTGTTCCTTGACGTGCCCAATCCCTACGATTATCTGCTGCAAGCGCGGCGAGCGCTCAAACCGGGCGGTTATTTCGGCTCCATTCTGCCCACGGTCAACCAGATTACCCGCCTGCTGGACGCCTTCTACCAATTCGATTACGCCTTTGTGGACGTGTGCGAGATCATACTGCGCTATTACAAGACGGTCTCCGAGCGCTTTCGGCCCACCGATCGTATGATTGCGCACACAGGCTACCTGGCCTTCGCACGCCCCATGCTCGCCTCTTACAAGAAAAGCATTCGGATCGAAGCACCAAACGAGGCGCAAGGTGGAACCTCCATCGAGGACGAAGGCGAAATATTGACAGACCATGAATCATCTGAGTGAAGCGGAAATCACCAGACGGTTATCGCTGGCGTTGGATCGTAGCTCGCAGGAACCTTATCTGGAATTCCCTGCCCTACCGCAGTTCCTCAGCGAGCCAGCCAGGCTTGCGGCTGTGCTTATCCCCTTCCTCACATATGGGTCGCGCTGGCACATCCTGTTAACCCGCCGCCACTCCGATTTGCCTGAGCACAGTGGCCAGGTCGCCTTTCCCGGAGGGCGCGCCGACCCAGAAGACACATCTCCGGAGCAGACCGCGCTGCGTGAGTCATATGAAGAGATCGGTCTCAAGCCGCAGGATGTGCGCCTCCTGGGCCGCCTCCAAGATTACCTGACCATCACCAATTATCGCATCAAACCGGTCGTAGGGGTCATCCCCTGGCCTTACGAGCTGCACCCCGCCGAGGCGGAGGTCAGCCGGGTGTTTACCATTCCGCTGGACTGGCTGGCGCAGCCGGCAAACCACGCCGAACGCTCGCGCCAGCTGCCTGCGCCCTATGCGCCGGCAAAAGTGGCCTATTTCGAACCCTATGATGGCGAGGTGCTGTGGGGCGCCAGCGCGCGCATCACTCTGAACCTGGTACGAGCGCTGGCTGAAGAAACTGTATAAAAGAAAGTCCCCCGGATTTTCAATCCAGGGGACTATGTTTGGCTAGAATTCTTCTTCTTCCTTCTTGCCCTTCTCGATTATCTCGGGTTCGAATGCAGCGGCTTCGAGCTCTTCAGCTGCCTCGACCGCAATCGTCGGGGCTGTGATCACCACGACTATCTCGTCGGGGTCATTCAACACCTGCACCCTGGGTGGAAGCGGGACATCCCGCACGCGGATCGCCTCGCCGATTCGATCCAAAGCGCTCAAGTCGACTTCCAGGTAGTTCACCAGATCGTCGGCCAGGCATTCTACTTCCAGCTCCTCCAGCGAAACCGACACAATGCCGTCGTAGTTCGTCACCGCTGGCGCTTCGCCCTTAAACTGCAGCCCAACATTCACGCGCAGCTTTTCCGTCAGGGAGACGGCCTGAAAATCCACGTGCAACAGGGTGCCTGTGACCGGGTTCCGCTGACGCTCGCGCACCAGCACCGTGTGGCTGGCGCCGTTAACATCCACATCCACTAATTGTGATGAGGAGATCCTCGCCAGCGCCAGCGACGCACCGTGGTGGTTCAGACTGATGGCGACCGGGGATAAATGTGAGCCGTAGATCACGGCCGGCAGCAAGCCCTGGCGGCGCAGCGCCCGCACCTGCTTCCCGATCACCTGACGTGGTTGTGCTTTGAGTATTACTTTTTCCATCTTATCCTTCCTTGGAGCGCCTCTCACCCAGCCCGGCTGGATTACCCTCGCTCCTGCGGCTATTAATCCGGCTTCCACCGGTGGGTATTCCGAGACGCCTGGTTGAACTGGCCTCAGGGCAGTTCAACCAGGCGTCCCGCTTCAAACGAGAGTTACTTTCTGCGCCCCAGCAGGAGCTGGAACAGGAACAGCACCAGGCCAACGCCGATCCCGGCTGACAGCCCGGCCAGCATGGCGCGCGGGGTATCTACCATGGTTTCTACCGGACCTTCCACCCTACCGGCAAGCAAGACCGCCGTGCGTATCGGACCACCGTGCACTTCCTTGGCCACGAGAACGGCCGCCTGGGAGTCGTGTAGCTCTGCCACCTGGGTGTACAGCGCGGCTGCCCGGCTGCTCTCCAGGGACGCCTTTTCCACCTGCGCTGCGCCGAGGAAGGTCTGGGACAGGTCCAACGACTGCCCCCGTGCCATGGCGATGGCAGCGTTGTTGGCAGTGACCACGTCAGCCTGCACTTGCGCCGCGGCGCTGTTGCGCAGCTCGACCTCGGTAGCGCTGATCTGGTTGGCGGCGCTGTTGCTCATCCGCACCAGCTCGGCGGTGACTTTTCCGACCGTGACGTTGGAGAGGTTGGCTGCTTCGGCGCTGATCTCCTCGCCGGTGGTGTTTTGATCCTGAGCCTCGGGCTCGAGGGGAATAGACTGATTGCTCATGCTTAGCCTCCGGGCTGCAATCTCGCAGCCTGCTTATTCCTGACAGCAAAAAAATACCCCCGCCTTTTGGGGGCAAACTATGGATGTATTTTAGCCTTCTTGACGGATTTCGTCAATAGAGAGAGCAATACTGGGTGCATGTCAAATTGAGGCAAGTTTACTCGGCGATTGAAATTTCGACACCAGGTCCAACTTTCCAATCCATTACGCCTACCGTGGCCGATGATTTTTTATAAATCGATGCCTCCTGAGCCTTATCCATAAAGCAATACGTTGTTATAATTTCTGACGTTGTCAACATCGGAATTTATTCCTACACCATTGAAGCCTCGCCAGAACCTCCCCTCCGGCTACCAGCTCGTCCGCAGCATCGACCTGCGCAAGCAGCCAGGGCTGCTGCTGTGGCTGAACCTGATTGGGCTAGGGCTGCTATTGCTGTTCGCCTGGCTCTTTTTCTGGCTGGCAGCCCGCTTGCGGGCACTGGCAGAGCCCGGTGTGTCACCCTCCAGCGCCCCACCAGCCGGGTGGGTCACGTTTCTGGTGATCGTGCTGGCGCTTGTTGCGGTCCTGCTGCTGCACGAATTGGTGCACGGCGCCTTTTTCTGGCTGATCACCCGCAGCCGGCCGCGCTTCGGCTTAAAGATCACCTACGCCTACGCCGCCGCGCCGGATTGGTACATCCCGCGCAACCCCTACCTGGTGATCGGCCTGGCGCCGCTGATCCTGATCACCCTGGTGGGTGTCGCCCTGCTGCCCCTGCTGCCGGCAGCGCTGGTGCTGCCGTGGGTCCTGGCCCTGGCGCTCAACGCCTCCGGCTCGGTGGGTGATGTATACATCATCGGTTGGATCCTGGCTCGCCCTGCCAACGCCCTGGTTAACGACCATGGCGACTGCATTAACATCTACTTTCCGGGAACCTCATGACACCCACAGGGGGCTCAAACGCAACCCCGGCCACAGATTACAATACCCCAGTACGCCTGGACATTCGGTTGAACGGCCAGGAGATCGCCGTGATCACCAAGCCGGGCCTGGCAAATTGGCAAGGGGTCTCGCCCGCCGCTTCCCTGCTGGCCGAGCACGCCGGATTTTCCCCAGATGCAAAAGTCTTGCTGCTGGGCAGCGGACACGGGGCGGCGGCGGTCATCCTGGCCCGGCGGCTAAGCCGCGGCGAGCTGTGGGTCATGGAGGCCAGCGCCATCGCACTGGAGATGACTACCACCACGCTGAACGCCAACGGCATCCAAAATGCCCGACTGACCTGGGAAATAAACCTGCCGGAAAGCGAAAACGGTAGCTTCGACGCCGCGGCAATCGAGCTGCCCAAAGGGCGCAAGCTGGCTCAACGCTGGCTGGCCCAGGCCTGGGCAGCGCTGCGCCCTGGCGCCTGGCTCTACCTGGCGGGCGCCAACCATCTGGGCGTGCAATCCACGCTGAAGGATGCCGAGGGCCTGTTCGGGCTGGGGTCAATCCTGGATTACAAGAAGGGCAACCGGGTGGCACGCTTTTGCCGGCCTACCGGGAGGTCTGGCGGGCCGGGCTGGCTGCAAGCGCCTGGTATATTGCCGGGAAGCTGGCACGAATTCGACCTTGAAACCCCGCAGGAGAGTCTGCGGCTGGCCGCCTTGCCGGGGGTGTTCTCCTATGACCGGCTGGACGAAGCTACTCGCCTGCTTCTCGGTCAATTGCACGTTTCATCTACCGATCAGGTGGCAGACCTGGGCTGCGGCTACGGGATCCTGGGGCTGGTCGCTGCCCGCCTGGGCGCCGGCCAGGTGGACTTGCTGGATGCGGACCTGCTGGCGGTTGCCGCCGCCAGAGAGAATATCCTCCGGCTCGGCTTGAGCAACGCCAGGGCGCTGGCTAGCGACGTATTCAGTGCAGTGACGGGCCAAACCTACACCCGCATCGTCACCAATCCACCCTTCCACGCCGGTAAGGGGGTGGATTACCAGATCGCCGCGGCCTTCATCCGCCAGAGCTGGACTGCACTTACGCCCGCGGGCGAGCTGCTGCTGGTGGCAAACCGTTTCATCCGCTATGAGAAAATGATGGAAGGGCTTTTTCGCCAGGTCAGCATGGCGGTGGAGGATGGTCGCTACCGCGTGCTTAAAGCCCTTAAGTAACCGGGTGACCGGCGGCAAGCAAGGGCGACAATTCGCCTACAGATGCTCAAGGCCATTATCGTAACATACTGTAACAAATAGCCGGTCATTCCTGTTAAATGGATTAATTGAATAAATTTGATATAATTACGAACATATCAGCGAGGAAAATTGTTTGTACAACAATGAACTAGGCGCAATTTACCAGTGTAAAAGGTAAATCTTCGCTCGTATTCCTGGAGGGACAAGCAGCTGCTGTTACCTTACATTTCTCCTTTGTTGATCAGCGCAATCGTAGGGCTCATCCTGGCTTACTACATCCTGCGATTCCGGACAGCGCGTGGCGGTATGGCTTTGCTGGCGCTGGTACTTGCCGCCAGCCTGTGGTCGGTTGGTTATGCCCTGGAGATCGCCAGCCCGGACCTGGCCACGAAACTATTCTGGGCTAAGATCGAGTACCTGGGGATCCTGGTTATCCCGCCGGCCTGGATGATTTTTTCCGCGCTGTACCGGGGATCCTCAGGTTGGCTGGGTCGCTCTCCAAGGAATCAGATCCTGTTATGGGTTATCCCTGTCCTGACGCTGTGCCTGGTGTGGACCAACGAGGGACACCACCTGGTCTGGCGGCAGGTGGTTCTCAGGCCAATGGGGGGCTTCTCAATCTTGAGCATCGAGCATGGCCCCTGGTTTTGGGTCTTGATTTGCTTCAGCTATGGCCTGTTGCTGGTAGGGTCAATCTGGCTGGCAGCCAAGATGGTTCGCTCCAGATCGGTGGAACGTCGCATGATCGGTTTCGTCCTGGCCGGGATCTTCATCCCCTGGATTGCCAATTTGCTGTATCTGGCCGATCTGAATCCCATCCCATACCTGGATTGGACGCCCTTTGCCTTCATCCTGGCAGGGTTGATGTTCAGCCTCAGCCTGGTTCGCTTTCACCTGTTGAACATCTTACCCATCGCCCAAAAGACCGTTTTTGATGGGCTTGCAGACGCCGTCCTGGTGCTTGATATCCATGACAGAATCATCGACTTGAACCCTGCGGCTCAAACGATGCTGGGCAAGGTAGAAGGGATACCAAACGGTGAGCCTTTTGATCAGCACTTTCCCGAGCTTGCACGGATGCTCAACGGCTCGAAAAACCCGGATAGTTTCCAAATCGAAGTGCCGTATGGGAGCGAGGCCGACCAGCGCTTCTATAACCTGCATGTCTCGCCTCTGCTCAGCCAGAAAGGGACGCCGATTGGCCGCCTGGTCACCCTGCGAGATATCACCCAGCGAAAGCGAGACCAAGCCCAACTGGTACAAATCCGTGACAATTTAGAGAAACATGTCTCCGAACAAACCGCCGTGCTGGAACAAACCAACCGGCAGCTACAGGCAGAGCTTGCCCAGCGCACACTGGCGGAAAACCGCTTCGAGCAGATCGTGCAGCTGGCGCCGGATGCCATGTTCCTGGTGGACGAGGAACACAAAATCCTGCTGGTGAACGACCAGGCAGAGATAATCTTTGGCTATTCCAGAGACGAGTTGCACGGCAAAGACATCCAGATCTTGCTTCCCAAGCGCTATCACGCCAGGCATCGCCGCCTGATGGACAATTATTTTCTGGATGAGCCGGCAGCTCGCAAGATGGGTGCCGTGGCGAATATATACGCCGAGCACAAGAACGGTCATGAGATCCCGGTGGATATCAGCCTGAGCCCAATGGATACGGCGCAGGGGTTAATCATCGCCTGTGTGGTGCGCGATATCAGCCAGCAAAAGCGGGCTGAGCAGGCATTGAGAGAGAGCGAATTCACCTACCGGGTGCTGTTTGAAAACGCCAGCGACGCCATCTTGCTGGTCGACCTGGAAGGCGTAATCCAAAAAGTAAACCCAAAAGCCGCCCGCATATTGGGCTATACACCGGAAGAGCTGGTCGGCATGACGATCAAGGAAATCGTCCTCCCTGAAGAATATCCAAGCACCGAAGAAAGAAAATTTGGGTTATTAAGCGGAAAGACATTTTCACCTTACGAACGGAAATATCGAAACAAATCGGGTGAAGTCATCCCGATGGAGATCACGGTGGCGGTGGTGCCTGATGCCGACGGCCATCCCAGGTTAATCCAGAGCATTGGACGCGATATTACTGAACGGAAAAAGGCCGAGCAGGATCAGATCCAACTTCTGGAGGAAATCCGCCAATCACAAGAGCGTTTACGTCTCCTGACCTTCCACCGACAGGAGGTCCAGGAGATTGAACGGCGCCAGATCGCCAGTGTGCTTCACGACCGGATTGGGCAAAACCTGACCGGGTTGAACCTGATCCTACAAATGACCGTTAACCAGCTGACCATAGAATCCGGATTGGAAAACCAGAATCGCCTGAAAGATGCCTTCCAAATCGTGGAGGAGATCACCCGCGAGGTGCGTGATGTTATGGCGGATCTGCATCCACCATTGTTGGAGGAATATGGCCTGTTTTCGGCGTTGGACTGGTATAGCGGAATATTCTCTCAACGGACCGGGATCACTGTACAGCTTGTAGGGGAAGAGTTCTCCCCACGATTGCCGTTGAACGTTGAGACCGTCCTTTTTCGGATCGCCCAGGAAGCCCTCAACAACGTGGCCAAGCACGCCGATGCGAAAAGGGCAATCCTCAAGACAGTATCGAACGGAACGAGCTCAAGCCTGAGCATTGAAGACGATGGCCTGGGTTTTTATACCGCTTTAATCAGCACCCCATCCGATGCGCCTCATTGGGGGTTTCTGAGCATGCAAGAACGCGCCGCCTCTGTGGGAGGCGAGCTTATCGTTTCGTCTGAACCAGGTGAGGGAACAATTGTCCAGGTAAACCTAGGAGGCAGTCGATGAAGATTAAAGTGTGTATTGTGGATGACCACACCATCGTACGGGACGGGTTGCAAGTGCTTTTGGAAGCCCAGCCAGATATCAATGTCGTGGGCAACCTGGCGAATGGACGGGCAGCCTTGAGTCACGCTCAAGTTCTCCATCCGGATGTGATTTTGATGGACATTTCGATGCCCGATCTGAGCGGGATCGAGACGACCCGGCTGATCTGGGAACGAACCCCTCAGGTGCGCGTTATCATTCTATCGATGCTGGGCACTCCAGAGCATATCTATCGAGCGCTCGAAGCGGGGGCGCGTGGCTATCTGCTAAAAGAATCTGCCGGTCGTGAGGTGGTGGATGCCGTCCGTACCGTCTACGCAGGGGATATTTACCTCTCCCAACCGGTGATCAAGACGCTGGTCGCAGATTACATCGACCATCGCCAACTGGCGCACAGCAGAAGCCCACTTGAGAGCCTCAGCCAACGCGAGCGCGAGATCCTGCCTTTGGTGGTAGATGGAAAGACCAGCTCCGAGATTGCCCAGACATTGTACCTTTCGCCAAAAACGGTTGAATCCTACCGCAGCCGGATGATGCGCAAGCTGGATCTGCCTGACACGGCCAGCCTGATCCGTTGGGCAGTCAAAGAAGGCTTGAAAGACTAACGGAACACACAGCTTCGCCACCGGGCCAGGGGGAGTACCTGCCCACCGAGGTCTGACCGAGGGGTTTTACCTCCTCGCAAAAAACATCCAAGTTTCCTCGCATACATTGATCACAATATGCTCTAAAATAAGAGAGCATTAATTTCAATTTTCACCGGTTTACGCGTCGATAACTCAATATAGGCCGGCAAAACCCAGCATTTCGAATGTATTATGAGCGGAGGTGAACTAAACCGCAGACTGGCACGCGCGCGATTGTCCAATTAGGCAAGTTTATCTAATCGTATTGGGAGGCAAATGCTGAGTTCGATCAAGGCAAATACAGCCTGCCCGGAAGGGTTTTTATTCCGGATTTTCGTATTTAATGTTTATTCCTAGGGAGAGATGAATGAATACCAGAAAGTTATCACTGACAACTATAAGAATCCTGAACCTGATCATGATCTTCATCATGACCTTTGGTTCAGCGATAGGCGCAGTCGCCGCCCCATCTCCAACCGGTGCGACGATTGCCAGCGACCAGGCAGACTACCCGCCAGGCGCCACGGTCACCTTGACAGGCCTCGGCTGGGTCCCCGGTGAAATCGTTAATATCTTTGTGAACGACGACGCCGGGCAGAGCTGGAGTCTGAATGATACAGCCATTGCCGGGGCTGATGGGTCGTTCACCTACCAGTTCCTGCTGCCAAGCTGGTTTGTGGCCAATTATAGCGTTACTGCCACCGGTCCGGCCTCCGGCACAGCCACTGCCAGCTTCACAGATCTGTCGATCGGCACGTACGATCAATGCTCGAACGATGACGGCGATGGCTATGCTTCCGGCGACCTCGGCTGCCGCTGGATCAACGGTAACCTGCAGAGCAATAATTCTACATATAACGAAGGCGATGCCACGGTGCAGCGCGTCTGGCTGACTGAGTTTGTACCCGGAAGCACGCACACCATCACCCTAAAATACGGCACGACCAAGGGCGGCAAGCACGCTTATGACTTCCTCACTACCTGGGATTGGTCTGAGAATTGGATCACGCTCGCCGATCGATGCCAGAGTATAACCGGATGCGAGACCGTTGGTGAAACAACTCTCGACATTCCGGCAGATGTGGATCCGTCTCATCCGGCGATTCCATTCCAGCCCAGCGCCCCCGGAGACCGCCAGTTCGTGATGCGCGGCGGCACATTAAACAGCGCAACTTCCCCGGTCGTTTTTAGCGGTGACTACACTGGCGACAGCGAAACCGTGATTACGGTCAACTTCACCGTGGCCGCCTCTGGCGATATGTGTGAGACCAAGCAAGGTACCACCACTTGTGGAGTGGCGCTGTGGTTCGGTGCCCACGTGGCCGCCCAGACAGACTGGGGACTAGGCGCAGGCGCAGGCGCAATATCCGGCTCGCCCTACCATGTGGCGCTTGACGCCATTGACGGCGCAGCTGTTGGCCAGCGCGATAACCAAATGCAGGCCAACGCAGTCACTCCCAACGGCACGATTGTGATCATCAAGGACGCGGTTCCGGATGACGCCCAGGACTTCAGCTTCAACCTGAATAACAATGGCACCATCAGCCAGAATTTCTCCCTGGATGATGACGCCGATGGCACGCTGCCAAACAGCCAGACCTTCAGCGTCCCGCAGGGCATTTGGTACGCCTCGGAGCTCACCATCCCGTCGGGCTGGACGCTGACCAGCCTGGTATGCGTTGATCCGACCAACAACACCACGGTCGACTTGGTTACAGCCACGGCGACGATCAACCTGGCTTCCCTTGAGACCGTAACTTGCACGTTCACGGATAGCAAGGCGTATAACCTGGATTTGACCGTTAGCAAGACAGCGACGCCGACATTTGGCCGCTCCTACTCGTGGAACATCTATAAGAACGTCGATAAGACACAGGTCAACATCGCTGAAGGCGGCAGCGCCACCTTCAATTACACCGTAGGGATCACCCATGACAACGGTACTGACAGCGGATGGACCGTCGCGGGTGATATCACCGTAACCAACCCCAACGGCTTCGATATCGCCGGGGTCGACCTTTCCGACTCGATCGACAACGGTGGGAACTGCACCGTGACGGATGGGGCGGACCTGACGGTTCCTGCGGGTGGTTCCATTACCAGAGCCTATAGCTGCTCCTTTGCGAGCAACCCTGGCAGCGGCACGAACACCGCCACCGCAACCTGGGATGCCACGACCTACTTCACACCCAACGGCTCAGCGTCGGGTACGGCTGGTTACGATTTCTCGACCGCTACGCCAGCGGTTAGCAATGGCACCGTGACTGTGACCGACACGCTCGGTGGCAGTCTGGGCACGGTATCCTATACAGATCCGAGCCCGACGGAATTTACCTACTCGAAGACCTTCTCTGGCGTGGCCGGCACCTGTACTGACTATGACAACACCGCCACCATCACCGAGACCGGTCAGTCGGCCAGTCAGACGGTAACGGTCTGCGTCGGCAAGGACCTGACCGTCAGCAAGACGGCCAGCGGAACTTTCAGCCGCACCTACTTCTGGGAGATAAGCAAGGGCGTCGACCAGACGACGGTCAACATTGCCGACGGAGGCACGGCGACCTTCAATTACACTATCAACGTTGAGCAGACCGGCGTCGGTGATGCCGGCTGGACGCTCAGCGGCGTGATCACCATCAACAACCCCAACGATTGGGAAGCGATCACCCTGACCAGCCTGAGCGACGCGGTCGACAACGGCGGCACCTGTGTCGTCGATGCCGGCCCGTACGTCGTGCCGGCCAGCGGCTCGATCAACGTCGGCTACTCCTGCTCGTTCGCTGCCGCCCCCAGCAGCTACAGCGGCGCCAACACCGCCACGGCAAACTGGGATGCAGCAGCGGCCTTCACCCCCAGCGGCTCGGCTTCCGGCAGCGCTCCTTTCACCCTGAGCCAGTCCGGCGCGACCAACCAGACGATCAACGTGACCGACTCCTTCGCCGGTTCGCTCGGCAGCGTGACCGCCACAGATAGCGCTCCGTTCGCCTCGGCAAGCTTCACCTACGACCGAACCGAATCCGGCGTGGCCGGCACCTGCACCACCTACGACAACACCGCCACCATCACCGAGACCGGTCAGTCAGCCAGTGAAAGCGTTGAGCTGTGTGTCGGTGTGGACCTGACCGTCTCCAAGACGGCTGCCGGCACCTTTGGCCGCGAGTACTTCTGGTCGATCTCCAAGAACGCCGACGCGACCGAAGTCAGCATCGCCGAAGGCGGCTCCTACACCTTCCACTACACCGTGGATGTGGCCCAGACCGGCTTCAGCGACAGCGGCTGGACGCTCAGCGGCGTGATCCCCCTCAACAACCCCAACGACTGGGAAGCGATTTCCCTGACCAGCCTGACCGACGTGGTCGACAACGGCGGCACGTGTGTCGTTGATGCCGGCCCGTACGTCGTGCCGGCCAGCGGCTCGATCAACGTCGGCTACTCCTGCTCGTTCGCTGCCGCCCCCAGCAGCTACAGCGGCGCC
>MGNS01000139.1:58428-60370 GCA_001795165.1 Chloroflexi bacterium RBG_16_57_11 | reverse complement strand
TCCCCATGCCTCCGTCTCGACGATACACATTCCAAACGATATCTGGTGGGAGCTAGAACGCAGGCTGGCGCTGGTCTACCTGGGCAAATCGCACGCGTCATCCACGGTGCATGAGATGGTGATTCATAGTCTGGAGGACGCCGGACCGGAGTGCCCGCAACTTGAGGCCCTGCGCCAAACTGCGCCGCGCTCGCGCGATGCGCTGTACGCTGGTGACTTCGCAGCCTTAGGTGCCTCGATGAGCGAAAACACAGAAGCGCAGAGGCAGCTTCATCCCGCCCTGGTCAGCCAGGCTGCCCAGCGGGTGATCGATATTGCCAAAGAGCACGGCGCCCAAGGCTGGAAGGTAAATGGCGCCGGTGGAGATGGCGGCTCGCTGACCCTGCTGTGTGGTCCGCGCTCGGAGGTCAAGCGGGCAATGCTGCGCGAGATCGAGCAGGAGAACCCACTGTTCAGGCACATCCCAATCCACCTGAGCCGGTCCGGTCTGAGAGTCTGGCGAACCGGCATCAAGTGACCGCTCCATAAGCACTTGACACACCAGAACGTTTGTGCTAACATAGCACGTGCAATTATAGGATTTAATAGACCCTAATTATATATAAAGGGCGATTTGTTTACTTCATGGAATATCAGGAGAAAATCATGGCAACCAAGCAACCTTCATCCTCAGAAGAGAATAAACTTGACATACCCTCGGTCAAGGATCTCCGCGCCTTGTTCAACGGACGGGTAATCGCTACGGACGATCCTGGATATGATGCGGCGCGGACAGTCTTTTACGGAGGGATTGATCGCCGGCCGGCGGCTATCGTGCGGGTGGCAGATGCGGGAGATATCTCCCGCCTGGTGAGACTGGCGCGCGATACCGGTTTGGAGCTCGCTATCCGAAGTGGCGGCCACAGCGTCGCCGGGCACAGCCTCTCGGATGGGGGCATTGTGCTCGACCTTGCGAACATGCGTGCCCTCGAGATCGACGCCAGGCGACGCACCGCCTGGGCTGAGACCGGCCTGACCGCCGGGGAATATACCAAGGCGGCTGCTGCTGATGGCCTGGCGACAGGGTTTGGTGATACCGGCTCGGTAGGGATCGGCGGTCTTACCCTGGGTGGCGGGGTTGGGTACCTGGTGCGCAAGCACGGCCTCACCATCGACAACTTATTGGCAGCTGAAATCGTGACCGCAGACGGACGGCTCCTGCACGCCGACGCTGAAGACCACCCGGACCTGTTTTGGGCGATCCGTGGCGGTGGGGGCAACTTCGGCGTCGCCACCCGTTTCCAGTTCCGCCTGCACGAAGTAACCACAGTCGTTGGTGGGTTGTTGGTTTTGCCAGCTACGCCTGAAGTGATCGCCTCATTCATTGCCGAGGCGGAGGCCGCGCCGGACGAATTATCGACCATCGCCAACGTTATGCCCGCCCCACCGTTGCCTTTTCTTCCAGAGGAGCAACATGGAAAGCTGGTTATTTTTGCCATGTTAGCCTACGCCGGGGTGATTGAGGCAGGGGAGCGCGCTCTTAGGCCGTTTCGGACGCTCGCCTCACCGATCGCCGATATGCTGCGGCCGATAAGCTACCCGGAGATGTTCCCACCCGATGTTGAAGATTACCATCCGACCGCAATCGGGCATAACATGTTTATCGACCGGGTCGACCACAGCGTGGCGCAGACGATCGTCGATTACCTGGAGGCTTCTGACGCCTCAGTGCGCGTCGCACAGCTGCGGGTTCTGGGAGGGGCGATGGCCCGAATACCTGCCGACGCTACCGCCTTTGCCCACCGCCAGTCGCGCATCATGGTCAACCTGGCAGCTTTTTACGACGGCCCCGAAGATCAGGCCGTGAGCCAGGCCTGGGTGGCCGATTTCGCCACAGCGATGAAACAAGGGGATTCTGGCGCATATATGAATTTCATGGGCGATGAGGGTGAAGTGCGCATGC
>MGNS01000139.1:55386-58418 GCA_001795165.1 Chloroflexi bacterium RBG_16_57_11 | reverse complement strand
CCTGGGACAGGCTGGCGGCGATCAAGACACGCTACGATCCGACCAACCTTTTCCGGCACAACCACAACATCCCACCCGCCAGCGATGGTTCGGTATCGTGACTGCTGGCCAACTCATTTGCTATACGAAAGGAGAATTATTATGAGAAAAGTAGTCTCAGGCTTGTTCATATCGCTTGACGGCGTGACAGAATCACCCGATCAATGGCAATTCGATCATTTCGACGCAGAAATGGGGGCGGCGTTGGGGGCTTTTATCGATACGGAGGATACCATCCTCTTGGGAAGGGTGACTTATCAAGAATGGGCGCCTTACTGGCCAACTTCCACAGATGAACCGTATGCCAGTCATATCAATAACACGCATAAATATGTGTTCTCATCCACGCTGGATAGGGTAGAGTGGCAAAACTCGACGCTGGTGAAGCATCCGCTGGCAGAAGAAATTAACCGCTTAAAAGGGCTACCCGGCAAAAATATCGGTGTCGCCGGCAGCCCCACACTCGTGCGTTCATTGGTGCAAAACGATCTCCTGGATGAGCTCATCCTCATGATCCATCCGATCATCGTGGGTAGAGGAAAGCGTCTCTTTCCGGATAGGGGTGACTTAAAGAGGCTTAACCTATTAAGCTCCCAGACCACCAGCACAGGTGTATCGATCCTGATCTTTCAACCCCGGCAAGCGTAAATTTCGAATCCTGTATGCCACCGGTGAAGAGCAAGCAGGGTGGGCTCCCCAAGCCCACCCTGTTACTGAATCGTCCCGCAAGCCGAAAGCCGTAGGGGCGCATGGCAAGCGCCCGCCACGCAAATTGGATTTCAACCTAATAAGAAAGATGCGCATACCAGGACAACGAATCCAAAATAGTAAGCGGTAGTTCGTGCTATAATCTACTTCTCTAATCTGATTTAGTGCAATTGAATTTATACAATAATGAGGAGGATCATCATGAAAAAGACTTTGTTTTCCCTGGGCATCATCGTTGCCTGGCTCATCAGCAGCGCCGCAACACAACTTGCTCTTCCCTGGACTAGCCACGCCGCGCCGTTCTCCTTCCTATTTGGCAATGAGATCGATACCCACCAGCAGTCCCTGGTGAAGAGCTCCAAGCAGCTCCAGGGTTTCCTGTATATTCGCTACACCGGTGAAACTATCGACGGCATCCCGGTCGCTGAACACACAAACTGCGAGATGATGGCGCAAGATTGCCGGGCTGGATGGAAAATCGATGGCCTCCCGGCCGATGGAATCTATATCGGCCACGATATGGAAAATCACATGCCTCAGTTTTGCCTCCAACCGGATCGGCTCAGGCCTGGGTTCTCTCACTTCCACTGGCTGGGGGATCCAATGATGGGGATGGATTTAGTCCCAGGACAGAGCTATTCGGGCTATCTGATGCAACTGGTGGCTTTGGATACCTTTTATTTCCGGCATCACGAAGCGCTGATCCTGGTGAAATCAGGCGTTGATCAGACCTCACATCTCAACATTGTGACGGATTGCGAATAGGTCTAATTAACATTTCCTTTGCTGTAGATGATGTTTGGCAGAATCATTGCCAAAAAGAGCAAAATCGCCAGAGCGTTGAGCAGCCCGCCCCATTGGCGCACGAGGACCCGGCCGCCAAAATCACCTGCCAGGCGCATCATCAGGGACAGGTGCAGCATCACCAGGGGTAAGTAGAAATACGACCGGTGAGCGATCGGTAGCCCCAACTTCGTTGGGGAGCCCAGCACGGCCGGGAAGATGATCGGGGCGTGTCCAAAGACCATGCTGATAACAAAGCCGACAAAAATTGCATGCAGCCTGGCATCGTAGATCGGGCCGGCAGAATATCCGGCGTAGAACAAGCTTAACAGACCACCAACGCCCAGCCAGACAAACCCGCACAGCAGGCATACAGCGATGTAGCGTGTCAGACCATGCTGGCGCACGGTAACACGAGCCAGATCGTGGACCCATAACCAGACCGCAAGGGAAAAATAACCCAGCCCGACCATCCGCTCTCCCCAGATCAGATCCCATCTCAGCCAGAGCAGTCCGAGAAAAATAACGCCGGTGATGACGGCGAACATGCGCTGCCGGTTGAGCGCCGGGTGACGCACCCGGCTGAGCTCAAGACGTTCCCCGGCGATGGTGAACACCAGGAAGGCCGACCACCAAAAAACGACCTGATAAACCGGGGAGCCAACCAGCCAGAGCAGGCTACCAACCAGCCAACCCACCGCGCCAGCGGCGATGATCGCCGAATGCAAGGCCGGATGGTGCCGCCACATCCACAGACAAACCAGCGCCAGCACCAGCCCGCCCAGGGAGAGGAGCGGGCCGATTACCCCTTTCACATTCAGCACAAGCAGTACACCACCCACGCCGCTACACAGCGGGCCGAGATAAGCCCAACGCTTGTTCAACGCCATAGCGCGCTCGAGGGCAATCAACGTGCCGAAAAAGGCAGAGACCATCAAAGGCCCATGGCTCATCGGCAGGGCAGGGCGAATCATGGGCCAATCCCAGCCCATGCGCAGCAAGCCTGCCCACAAGCCAAACAACAAGGCCAGCAGGGCTGACAACAGGAGCGGCAGGCGTAAGAGGCGGTTTTGCATTGGGTATTTCTGGCGAATTCCAATTAAGGTGGTCGGGTTGAGTGTAACACGACAAACTTGACAACGATATGACGCCTGTCATACCGTAAGTGGAGCAAATATGACACAATCAGATATAACCCGGTACAAATTTCAATAAACGCCAAAGGAGAGAGAAAATGAAGCGTTACCTGGTCCTGATCCTGTTGTTTTCTCTAATTCTAACCTCTTGCAGCAAGGGCGGCGCTCCACAAGCTACGCCCGCCAGCGCGGGACTGCCGCAGGACGCCGCTGCACTGGCGGCCGAGCGCGGGCTAACCCCCAATGACATCTATGCCGCTCTTAAGACCTATATGCCCTCCGGCCAGCTCGATCCATATATCCTGTTCGCCTCCGGAGGCCAGTCGGGGCAAGTGCTAGCGATCGGTGTGCCGTCAATGCGTATCC
>MGNS01000139.1:52553-55366 GCA_001795165.1 Chloroflexi bacterium RBG_16_57_11 | reverse complement strand
TGGCAGGGCTACGGCTTCGGCGGCTCGACCAACCATACCATCGAAGATGGTTACGTAGATGGCAATGAGCTAAAGTGGGGTGATACCCACCACCCGGCGCTTTCCGAGACAGGCGGGGAATACGATGGAGGATTTCTTTTCATTAACGACAAGGCAAACGCGCGCCTGGCGGTGATCGACCTGCGCGATTTCGAGACCAAGCAAATTATAAAGAACCCCAATTCGATCAACGATCATGGCGGCGCCTTCGTCACCCCCAACACCGATTACGTGGTGGAAGGCCCGCAATATGCCGCTCCGATCGGCTGGGAGTACGCCAGCCTGGACGACTACCAGGACAAATACCGCGGCATGGTGACCTTCTGGAAATTCGACCGGCTTAGCGGGCGCGTCGACCCGGAAAAATCCTTCCAGATCGAGCTGCCACCCTACTGGCAAGACCTGTGTGACTCGGGCAAAGCCGTGAGCGATGGCTGGATATTCTGCAATTCGTTCAATACTGAGATGGCCACCGGCGGCGTCGAGCTGGGTAACCCGCCGTTCGAAGCCGGGGTGAGCAAGAACGACACCGACTACCTGCATATCATTGATTGGAAGAAAGCCGAGCAGGTGGTTCAATCGGGCAAGGCTGAGGAAATCAACGGCATGCCGGTGATCAGGCTGCAAACCGCTATCGATGAGGGCTTGCTGTATTTCACACCAGAGCCGAAAAGCCCGCACGGCTCGGATGTTACACCGGGTGGTGAGTACATCGTCGTAGGCGGCAAGCTCGACCCGCACGTGACGGTGTACTCCTTCGAGAAGATCAAAGCGGCGATCGCTGCAGGCGGCCTGGATAAAGATGTCTACGGCGTGCCGGTCATCCCGCTGGATAAAGCCATGGAAGCCCAGGTGGAGCTCGGATTGGGGCCGCTGCACACCGTTTATGACGACAAAGGCTACGCTTATACCTCACTGTTCCTGGATTCGGCCGTAGCCCGCTGGACGTTGGGCGGTCCATATGTAGACCAGCACCCCGAAGAGGGCTGGAAGCTGATCCAAAAGCTGCCGGTGCAATACAACATCGGTCACATCGCCGCAGCGGAAGGCGACACCGCCTCGCCGGATGGCGGTTACGTGGTCGCGCTGAATAAATGGAGCATCGACCGCTTTGCCAATGTCGGCCCGCTGCTGCCGCAGAACTTCCAGCTGTTGGACATCTCCCAGGGCGGCGACCAGATGAAGCTGCTGTACGACATGCCAATCGGCATGGCTGAGCCGCATTACGCTCAGATGATCAAAGCGGATAAGCTCAAGCCCTTCGAGGTGTATCCCGAGGTGGGTTGGAACCCGGAGACGATGAGCGCCGACCCGAACGCCGTCACCAGCGAAGACCAGGCCCGTGTGGAGCGTAATGGCACGGACGTGGAAATCTGGATGACGGTCGTTCGCTCGCACTTCAAGCCGGAGCGCATTGAGATCAAGAAGGGCGATCAGGTTACCTGGCACTTGACCAACCTGGAGCAGACCCGCGACGCCACGCATGGATTTGCCCTCTCCGGTTATAACATCAACCTGAGCCTTGAGCCGGGAGAAACGCAGACCATCGAGTTTGAGGCGAATATGGATGGCACCTTTACCTACTACTGCACCGAGTTCTGCTCAGCATTGCACCTTGAGATGCTGGGCTACATGCTGGTACAGCCATAATTTTCTCCTCCCAGAATGGGGAGGCGGCAGATCTTGCCGCCTCCCTGAAGGCCGTCCGGCGGTTTTCGGATAGCAATCCGACCGCCTATCAGACCAAGCAAGGAGCTCTGGCGCAATGGCCAAAGGATCGGTTTTTTCTCAAATTCAATGCCTGGTAGTCGTTCTACCCGATGGTAGCGAGCGCAAGCTGGTCGATTACCTGCTGCCCAGCGCCATCCTGATGCTTGCATCGCTGCTCTTGATGACCTCGATCTTTCTGCCCTACTGGAGCATGACCATGACCGCCCCTCAATACCCTAAAGGGTTGAGTGTGGATGTATATGTCAATCACCTGGCAGGGGATATGCGTGAGATCGACGAGCTGAACCACTACCTGGGGATGCCACCACTGGATGAGGGGGGCCGCCTGGAGCGATCATTCTCGGTCTATGCGGTGATTGCTCTGGGGCTGTTGCTGATCGCGGGGGTGTTCATCGGCAACCAGTGGGCCGGTGTGCTGGCGATCCCGGTCCTGCTCTACCCGCTGGTGTTCCTGGCCGATCTTTGGCTGATCCTTTACCGCTACGGTCATAGTATCGACCCTGAATCGGCCTTAGGCAGCGCAATCCCCCCCTTCACACCGCCCCTGCTGGGTGTGGGTACCGTGGGCCAATTTGGCACCATCGCCCGTTTCGAGATCGGCTTTTACCTGGTGCTGGGGGCGGTGATCGTGGTCCTGGTCGGCCTGTGGTTTCACCGCGAGGCATACAAGCCAGTGGTCGAAGCGCAGAAGAAGCTCGGTGAGCACGCGGAAATGGCAGGCTAAGGAGAAAGATGATGCGCTTGGCGACGGTTCTGGCCTGGGTGCTCCACCTGGTCGTAGCGAATTCGGCGACCGGTGTTATAGCGCGGCAACAGCCGCATACGCTGGTAGTCTCGCCGAGCGGTCCATTTACAACTGTCCAGGCGGCTCTGAATGTGGCCGAGGATGGCGATACGATCCAGGTGCAAGCCGGAGTTTACCCTGGGCCGGTAGTCGTCGAAAAGGAGGTCCGACTGGAAGGCATTGGCTGGCCGGTGATCGACGGCGGCGGGAGAGGCACGGTAGTCACTTTGGCCGCCTCAGGGATCGTCTTCCAAGGATT